>NZ_JBFNGQ010000045.1:0-546 GCF_040784015.1 Lentilitoribacter sp. EG35 | reverse complement strand
CTGCATCATCAGACAGGGAATAGCTGATATTATCAGAGGCATCCGCATCTGTGGCAAACGCCGTTACACCAACCGTTGCACCAGAACCTGCATTCTCATCAACACTATTGCCTGTCGCGTTTGTATCTGTGATCGCTGAGGCACCACTTTCATTGACATCACTGACATCAATCGTAAAGCTTTGGGTTGAGGTTGTGCCATCATCAGAAGTGGCCGTTACTTCAATCGTGTGAGATGTATCTGTTTCATAATCAAGACCAGAGGCCACAGTCACAACACCCGTATTGGCATCAATGGCAAAGAACCCGCCCGGGTTGGACGATAATGAATAACTCACATGATCGCTCGCATCCGCATCAGAGGCAAACGCCGTCACACCAACCACGGAACCCGTGGAGGCGTTTTCAGCAACACTATTGCCAGACCCATCTGTGTCACTGATCGCTGTGATCGATGTCTCGTTCACATCATTCACACCAATCGTAAAGGTCTCATTAGACGTCGATCCATCATCTGAGGTCGCAACAACGGTAATATTATGTGAAC
>NZ_JBFNGQ010000044.1:0-559 GCF_040784015.1 Lentilitoribacter sp. EG35 | reverse complement strand
CTGCATCATCAGACAGGGAATAGCTGATATTATCAGAGGCATCCGCATCTGTGGCAAACGCCGTTACACCAACCGTTGCACCAGAACCTGCATTCTCATCAACACTATTGCCTGTCGCGTTTGTATCCGTGATCACTGAGGCACCTGCTTCATTGACATCATCGACTTGGATGGTGAAGTCCTGCACAGATGTTGTGCCATCTGTTGAGGTCGCTGTTACCTGGATCGTGTGAGAGGTATCACTCTCATAATCAAGACCAGAGGCAACCGTGACAACACCCGTATTGGCATCAATGGCAAAGAACCCACCTGGGTTGGATGATAGTGAATAACTCACATGATCGCTCGCATCCGCATCAGAGGCAAACGCCGTCACACCAACCACGGAACCCGTGGAGGCGTTTTCAGCAACACTATTGCCAGACCCATCACTGTCACTGATCGCTGTGATCGATGTCTCGTTCACATCATTCACACCAATCGTAAAGGTCTCATTAGACGTCGATCCATCATCTGAGGTCGCAACAACGGTAATATTATGTGAACTCGCACTTTCCGC
>NZ_JBFNGQ010000043.1:0-605 GCF_040784015.1 Lentilitoribacter sp. EG35 | reverse complement strand
TAGGCTCAGGACTCATAACCAGAATAAGACGGTTGCGGCGAGTGCGATTGCGGAGACGAATACGTTTGGGCATCTGTCATAGCGTGTAGCGACGCGTCTCCAATCTTTGAGCTTTCCAAACATTCTCTCAATACGGTTGCGCCTGCGGTAACGGCGTTTATCGTATTTCACGACCTTTTTGCGCGACTTGCGGCCAGGAATACAGGGCTTTATACGCCTGTCCAATAAGGCTTTTCGGAACCAGTCCGCGTCATAACCTCGATCCGCAAGAAGCCAGTCAGCCTTGGGTAATTTGTCGATCAAAGCGGCTGCACCTTTGTAATCACTGACTTGTCCTGCTGTGATAATAAACTGGATCGGGCGGCCTATTGTGTCGGTAACCGCGTGTAACTTGGTGTTCATTCCGCCTTTGGTTTGGCCAATTAAACGCCCTTCGTTGCTTTTTTTAAATGTAAACTCGAAGCCGTACGATGCGCTTTCAAATAAGTCGCATCTATTGAAATAGTTATGGTATCGGGTACTTCGGCAGCAAGGCCATTCATGATTTGAGTGAATATGCCTAAATCGCTCCAACGCTTCCAACGGTTGTACAAAGTCTTGGCAGG
>NZ_JBFNGQ010000042.1:0-646 GCF_040784015.1 Lentilitoribacter sp. EG35 | reverse complement strand
GGTATTGCCAAGTTGTTTGCACCAGATTGTAAAGGATTGTGGATGGCTAGATCAAGCCTTCATTTCTGTGGTGTAGTCGGCCCAGAGACTAAACGCATCAGAACGGGCGTGGCGGTAAGAGGCTGCATTGAGTTGGTAGCGGCGGGGGCGGAAGATCAAGTTGATCTGGTCATGCGCAAGCAGAAACCTCTGAGCCTGTCGGTGAGATTTGAACCGGCCCATTATCTTCTCTCGTTAGCGGGTCGGCCTGTGTGACACCTCGATCGCATTATTCAGGCCTTTGTGGGCGCGATGGTCAGCGTTCTTTGCCAGTGTTTTGATAGGTTTGATGTAACTGCGTAATTTGTCGGTGATCACGACCCTAGGCTCCCCAAACCTTACAACTAATCTTTTGAAAAAGCGCTTTGCTGCTTTGGCATTACGACGTGTTTGCACCAGGATATCAAGAACGTCACCATTTGCGTCGATCGCGCGCCATAGCCAGTGTTTCCGACCACGGATAGTGATCACGACTTCGTCCATGTGCCATTTGTCGTTCGGCCGCGGACGATCCCGTTTAATGCAATGTGCGAAATGTTGACCAAAACGATTGACCCAAAGACGGATCGCTTCACGGCCAACAGTGATCCCGCGTTCTGCCAAAAGA
>NZ_JBFNGQ010000041.1:0-672 GCF_040784015.1 Lentilitoribacter sp. EG35 | reverse complement strand
ACGTGCTAAACCTGCTCCAGCTATATAAAGCTCACCACTAACACCAACGGGAACAGGACGAAGCCAATCATCCAATACATAAACCTGAGTGTTCCAAATCGGGCGCCCAATGGGGACGAGCCCCGTTCGATTGCTATCAATTATAATTTCTTCGAACAAACTATCGCCACTTGCTTCAGAAGCGCCATAAAAATTAAACAGCCGAACGTCAGGTAGATCCTCTTGAAACTTCTGCAAATGAAGAACTGTCAATGGTTCGCCACTACAAATCCAAGACTGTAGCCCCACTGGTTTACAAAAATCGTCGTCCTCAAGAAGAGGCACTAACAAACTTGGAACAAGGGTGAGGCAACCAACCTTATGTTGATCCATTAAGCGAGTTATCCTTCCCGGATCACGAGCCGCTACCGAACCAGCAAGAACAACTGATCCATTATTCAAAAATGCACCAAGTAACTCCGTAGATCCATCCAAAAAACTTATCGAACTCTTTGCAAGTGTTGGGCCCTGCCGGTATGAGTGAATACCCCCTATCCACTCTAAACGATTTGCAGCACCACCATGAAGGCCGACCACACCTTTAGGTTTTCCAGTTGATCCTGATGTGTAGATGACATAGGCGGGATTGGTGGGGGTAAGCGGTCGAACTCGGTCACGATTGTCTGGATTGGT
>NZ_JBFNGQ010000040.1:0-745 GCF_040784015.1 Lentilitoribacter sp. EG35 | reverse complement strand
GCTATGAACCGATCTGCCGTCAGATCAGGGCGTCCTAAATAACCACGTGCTAAACCTGCTCCAGCTATATAAAGCTCGCCACTAACACCAACGGGAACAGGACGAAGCCAATCATCCAATACATAAATCTGAGTGTTCCATATAGGACGGCCAAACGTTGAAATTGTATTGAAGTCACTAGCCCAAACTTCGCCATCTGCACAAACATCTGTAATTTCTGTCGGGCCGTAGCTATTCACAAACTGTAAATTAGGCACAGCTTCATAGATTTGACGCAGAATATTCGCTTTTATTGTTTCTCCGCCTAAAATCACCCATTTCAAAAAATGAGACATATTCTTTATTAATTCTAAGTTCTCGTTAAGGACATAGAATTGTGACGGGGCGCAGTTCAATAAGTGAGATTTGGATATATTAATAAGCTTACCAAGTTTCTCACAATCATGCGATTCTTCGTTAGCAAGGACGACAGTAGCTCCGCTCACTAATGGAGAAAAAATATTCTTAAGCGTTAGATCAAAAGCATATGAAGATATGACGAGAATCCGAAGATGTTTCTTAAACTCATACCGTTTCGCATACCATTGATAGAGATTTGCAGCACCACCATGAAGGCCGACCACACCTTTAGGTTTTCCAGTTGATCCTGATGTGTAGATGACATAGGCGGGATTGGTGGGGGTAAGCGGTCGAACTCGGTCACGATTGTCTGGATTGGTTGTATTTTCTGCGTTCAATATTTTGA
>NZ_JBFNGQ010000039.1:0-756 GCF_040784015.1 Lentilitoribacter sp. EG35 | reverse complement strand
TGATCAAAATATTGAACGCAGAAAATACAACCAATCCAGACAATCGTGACCGAGTTCGACCGCTTACCCCCACCAATCCCGCCTATGTCATCTACACATCAGGATCAACTGGAAAACCTAAAGGTGTCGTAACGACTGTTGCAGCGCTGATCCACCGACTTAATAATTTTCAAAAGCTATACCCTCTTGACAAGAATGATAGATTATATGGTCTGACATCAATTGGGTTTGACGGTGCCATCAGGGAGCTTTTTTGGTGGTCGATGGCAGGTGCACGAATGGTCATAGGTGTGTCAAAATTATTGGTTGATCCAAATCTTATTCTTGAGAATATGATATCAAACAAGATATCTGTTATACGTTTCTCACCAGAGCTATTGCATAGTGTAATGAGAGTTTTAGAGGCTCACGGTCACTCCCAAGATACTGAGCAGCTCAATTTGAGGTGTTTATTTATTGGAGGTCAACGACCCGAACTTGAATTACTTAATCGTCTAGGCTCAGGCGGACTCGGTCAAAAACTCGTAGCTGTTTACCATGTATATGGGTCTACCGAAGCGCAAGATTCAACAATACACAATTGTAGAAAGCAGAAAACGGGGCTCGTCCCCATTGGGCGCCCGATTTGGAACACTCAGGTTTATGTATTGGATGATTGGCTTCGTCCTGTTCCCGTTGGTGTTAGTGGTGAGCTTTATATAGCTGGAGCAGGTTTAGCACGTGGTTATTTAGGACGCCCTGATCTGACGGCAGATC
>NZ_JBFNGQ010000038.1:0-853 GCF_040784015.1 Lentilitoribacter sp. EG35 | reverse complement strand
CCTAAATAACCACGTGCTAAACCTGCTCCAGCTATATAAAGCTCACCACTAACACCAACGGGAACAGGACGAAGCCAATCATCCAATACATAAACCTGAGTGTTCCAAATCGGGCGCCCAATGGGGAGATCAGTGAACCATAACGCCACTTGTGTAGGTGCATTAAAAGCTACTGCAACGTGAGTTTCTGTTGGACCGTAATGATTGCGGAGATTACAATTCAATTTTGTGTTGAAAATTTTTATTAGCGCGTCGCTAGTTTTTAACACCTCACCAGCTTGGGTGATTTCTACAATGCAGCCAATTTCCGAATCCAATTCATGAGCAGTTTCTGCTATTGCATTGATAAGAAGAGACGTACCAAATAATCCATCTATTTTATGCTTGTTGAGCCAAGGAACAACATCTAGTGGTGAACGTTGTATGTGGCCCTTAGGGATAACCAATACGCTTCCAGCGAGAATTGTGGAAAGAATTTCTTGAAATGAAACGTCAAAACTAATTGCGGTAAGTTGACCTATCTTTTTCTTTCCACAGGTTGCATCACTTTGCCAAGACAGAAGATTAATCATCGCTCCAGTTGGCATTACGACACCTTTAGGTTTTCCAGTTGATCCTGATGTGTAGATGACATAGACGGGATTGGTGGGGGTGAGCGGCTGAACTCGGTCATGATTGTCTGGATTGGTTTCGCTTATAGCGTCCAATATTGTGATTATCTCAAGCGTATCGACAAGCAATATCGTATTATCATTTGGAAGATGCTCTACGGTTTGACTACTGCATACGGTACAGGCTGGCCGTGCATCTTTGATCATAACAGAAAGTCGTTCTGGTGGATATTCTGGATCAA
>NZ_JBFNGQ010000037.1:0-927 GCF_040784015.1 Lentilitoribacter sp. EG35 | reverse complement strand
CAAGATCACCGGTCCGATACATCCGACCACCTGGAGGGCCAAATGGGTCAGCTATGAACCGATCTGCCGTCAGATCAGGGCGTCCTAAATAACCACGTGCTAAACCTGCTCCAGCTATATAAAGCTCGCCACTAACACCAACGGGAACAGGACGAAGCCAATCATCCAATACATAAACCTGAGTGTTCCAAATCGGGCGCCCAATGGGGACGGAGTGATGCGCAGTATCCAGAATGCACTTCCAATAAGTAACGTCCACTGAGGCTTCTGTTGGGCCGTATAAATTATGGAGAGGAACCTTCCAATTCTTTAAAAAAAGAGCCTCTGTTGTATCGGAAAGTGCTTCACCGCTGCAAAATACACGTTTTAGGTTTGAATATGTCGAACGCGTTACGTTTGTAAGAAGTTGTTCAAGCATTGAAGGCACAAAATGAAGCGTGGTTATCTTTTGTTTATCAATAATTTGAGCAAGGTATGTTGGTTCTTTGTGTTTGTGAGGCGTGGCAAGAACCAGAGTGGATCCCGCTATTACCGGAAGAAAGAATTCCCAAACTGAAACATCAAAACTTGAAGGTGTTTTTTGAAGGATGCGATCTGTTGAATCAATTTGATAATGATCTTGCATCCACTTTAGTCGGTTACAAATTCCGGATTGGCCTATAACCACACCTTTAGGTTTTCCAGTTGATCCTGATGTGTAGATGACATAGGCGGGATTGGTGGGGGTAAGCGGTCGAACTCGGTCACGATTGTCTGGATTGGTTGTATTTTCTGCGTTCAATATTTTGATCATCTTAGATGTATCGACAAGCAATATCGTATTATCATTTGGAAGATGCTCTACGGTTTGACTACTGCATACGGTACAGGCTGGCCGTGCATCTTTGATCATAACAGAAAGTCGTTCTGGTGGATATTCTGGATCAA
>NZ_JBFNGQ010000036.1:0-946 GCF_040784015.1 Lentilitoribacter sp. EG35 | reverse complement strand
CTATAATTAGGCCATTAAATTTGTAAAACTCTAAGAGATTTGAGGAGTGTACTTATGGCCCGGAAGCGTTATTCGGATGAAGACGTTTTGCGTTTATTACGTGAGATTGAGTTAAATTTAGCAAGTGGAAGCGATGTTGCGTCTGCATGTCGTTCTGCTGGTGTAAGTGATGCGACTTATTACAATTGGCGTAAGCGGTTTGGTGGCATGGCAAAAAGCCAGTTATCCGAGATGAAAGCTCTTGAGAAAGAAAACGGTCGGCTCAAAAAGATTGTGGCTGAGTTAGAACTCGACAAATTGATCCTGAGGGAAAGTTTGGATTTTTTAAAACCCAAGGTCTGAGCGTAGACCAGCTACGTCAGGCCGTTATTTACACACGCCAGAAGTTGAGAACATCTGAACGGCGCACATGTCGTATTGTTGGTGTATCCCGTAGCACGCAGCAATACAGATCAGTAAACAAAGATAATGATGAAGTTTTACGTTTGGCTATGATCCGGCTTGCGAAGAAGTATGGTCGATATGGCTATCGCATGATCGCCCAGCTCCTGCAGGTTGAAGGCTGGCAAGTCAACCTACAAGAAAGTAGAACGTTTATGGCGTGAGGAAGGCCTTCAACTTCCGCACAGGCATAAAAAACGCAAACGACTTTATCACAAAGACAGCTCTGTCATTCGCCTGAGAGCTAAATATCCAAACCACATCTGGGCGATTGACTTTGTCCACGACAAGCTGAGTAATAACCGTCCCTACAAAATGTTGACGGTATTAGATGAATATACCCGTGAGGCATTATGTGTGGCTGTAAACACTAAAATGGGTGCTGAGGAAGTTATTGAAGCCTTATTCCCACTATTTCTCAAGCATGGGAAACCAGAACATATTCGTTCTGACAATGGACCGGAATTCATTGCTGAGAAACTTCAGGCCTGGCTGCTGAAGGCTG
>NZ_JBFNGQ010000035.1:0-1134 GCF_040784015.1 Lentilitoribacter sp. EG35 | reverse complement strand
GCCGATATTGTTGATAAAGTGTTTGAGTTGATTTGGATTGTCTAGCGCGGTTTTGGATCGCGAGTAGTATTGTCAGGGTATTAGCCCGTTTTGATCTTGGTTTATGTCTTTTTCATTGTATCAAGCTTATATCTCCTACTGCTAGACGGATTTCGGGTGCATATTTGTGATATCTGGTGGTGGTTTGTATCTGAGTTTGGCAAGCTTTCGTAAGTTCTGTGCTGTTACTGCGAGTAGGAATTCATCCTTTGCTCCATTAGGCCTGCGCAGTCTTAAACGGCCCAATTTGAGAATGCGCTTGAGATGAGCAAACAGCATTTCTACTTTCTTTCGGTTTCGTCGTGATGTTTCATATTCGTTAGTTTTAAGGATTGATCGAGCTACATCTCGAGCATCTTCATGGATGTGCCTTGGGATCTTACGCTGTGGTGTTTTTGGACAGCATTTGGGCTTGAGCGGACAAGGACCACAATCATATGTACTGGCAAGGTAACGATAGAAATTATCGGAATTCACACGCCCACTAGAGCTTAATCGTTTGCCAGTTGGGCAGATATACACGTTGTTTTGCTTTTCGAATGTAAAATCAGATCGTGAGAACGTGCCATCAGTCCGGCGAGAATTATCAAATACAGGTACATGCGGCTCGATATCTCTTATATTGACGAGCCAATTCAGATTATCCGCTGCACCATAGGCGCTGTCGCCAATGAGTTTGTTGGGCTCTAATCCAAAGCGATCAGATACACGGTCAATCATGGTTCTTACAGAGCCAACCTCAGCCTGACGAATGGCTCTTGTTCCCTCAACATCCATGATAACAGCGTTGTCTGTATCAATGAGATAGTTGGTAGCGTATGCAAAGAACGCAGGGCCACGCAAGGCGCCGGTCCATTGCGAAGCAGGATCACAAGGTGAGATAAATTTGGGTTTCTTATCACTTGCAGCACCAAAAGCAGTATCGTTTAAAGTCTCGAGATATTCACGGGTTGATCGACCTGCATCTTTGGGCAAATTATCAATATTCCATTTATCTGCTGGTAATGACCTTTGTTTGTTGGCATCAGCTTGAATAAGACTGGCATCAACCGCAAAGCTTTCACCGCCAACCAAACCTTCATCTAAACAACGTTG
>NZ_JBFNGQ010000034.1:0-1175 GCF_040784015.1 Lentilitoribacter sp. EG35 | reverse complement strand
TGATATTTATGGCGTTAAGCGGCCATGTTTTTCAAGTTTCTTTTTAAGGTGAATTCACTTGGTGTGAGATTGCCCAGTGATGAATGTGGTCTGTTTAAATTGTAATCCTCCTTCCATTCATGGATGATTGTTTTTGCTTCGCGGAGTGTAGTGAAAAGCGTTTCGTTTAAGCACTCATCTCCGAAGCTACCATTGAAACTTTCCACGAACGCATTCTGCATGGGTTTGCCGGGTTGGATGTAATGCCAGTTGATAGCCGTTTCCTGACACCATTTAAGAATAGCCATACTGGTTAGTTCGGTTCCATTATCAGAGACAATTGTGTTGGGTTTACCTCTGTCTTTGATCAGTTCATCAAGTTCACGCGTTACGCGATGACCAGACAATGATGTGTCAGCCACAAGAGCCAAACATTCGCGGCTGTAATCATCAACAATTGCCAATACACGAAACCGTCTACCATCTGTGAAAGCATCAGAAACAAAATCTAAGCTCCAACGTTCATTGGTTCTGGACGGAAGAAGCATTGGCTTACGTGTTCCTAAAGCTCTTTTACGACCACCACGTTTGCGCACCTGCAGCTTTTCCTCACGATATAAACGCCTCAGCTTCTTGTGATTGATATGCCAGCCTTGGCGTTGCAGCATCACGTGAATACGCCGATAGCCAAAACGCCGGCGCTCAGAAGATACCTTCTTCATAGCTTCACGAAGTTCGGTATCGTTAGATCGTATCGATTTGTATCGTACGCTCGCCCGATCTACATCCAAGACATGACACGCCCTTCGCTGGCTTACACCGTGTTTGTCACAAGCATGAGCCACAGCTTTACGCTTTGCGTCAGGCGTTACCACTTTTTTGAATTAACATCCCTCAAAATCGCGTTATCTAACATCTGGTCAGCTAGCAGTTTCTTCAAACGCACATTCTCATCTTCCAGAGCCTTCAAGCGTTTAGCATCAGATGCGTCCATTCCGCCGTATTTTGATTTGTATTTGTAAAAGCTAGCCGAGCTGATCCCGTACTTTCGGCAAACCTCTGATGTTGGCATACCGTTCTCTTGTTCCTTGATCATTGAAATGATCTGTTCGTCGCTAAATCTGCGCTTCATTATTTGTCTCCAATTATTGAGACAAATTCTACCATAAATGGAGGAGTTCTTGGGGCTCAGGTCA
>NZ_JBFNGQ010000033.1:0-1176 GCF_040784015.1 Lentilitoribacter sp. EG35 | reverse complement strand
TTATTCAGTGATTGATGCAACGATACCGGCACCAACTGTGCGGCCGCCTTCGCGGATCGCAAAGCGAAGCTGGTCTTCCATCGCGATTGGAACGATCAACTCAACGTCGACTGTTACATTATCGCCTGGCATCACCATTTCTGTACCTTCTTGCAAAGACACAACACCAGTCACATCAGTTGTACGGAAGTAGAACTGTGGACGATAGTTGGTAAAGAATGGTGTGTGACGACCACCCTCTTCTTTAGTCAAGATGTATGCTTCTGCAGCAAACTTTGTGTGTGGCTTAACTGAACCAGGCTTACAAAGAATTTGCCCACGCTCAACACCTTCACGGTCGATACCACGAAGTAGAACACCAACATTATCGCCAGCTTCACCACGATCAAGAAGCTTACGGAACATCTCAACACCAGTACATGTTGTTTTAGATGTATCACGGATACCAACAATCTCGATTTCTTCACCAACATTGATAACGCCACGCTCAACACGACCCGTTACAACTGTACCACGGCCTGAAATTGAGAACACATCTTCAATAGGAAGAAGGAATGGCTGATCAATTGGACGTTCTGGAGTTGGGATATAAGTATCAACTTCAGCCATCAATGCACGAATAGCATCTTCACCAATTGTTTTGTCTGAATCTTCAAGAGCTGCCAAAGCAGAACCTTTGATGATTGGAATATCATCACCTGGGAACTCATAGCTGTCGAGTAGCTCACGAACTTCCATTTCAACAAGTTCAAGTAGCTCTTCATCATCAACCTGATCAACTTTGTTCAAGAAAACAACGATCGCAGGAACACCAACCTGACGCGCAAGCAAAATGTGCTCACGTGTTTGTGGCATTGGGCCATCAGCCGCTGAACAAACAAGGATAGCACCATCCATTTGAGCCGCACCAGTGATCATGTTTTTCACATAGTCAGCGTGGCCTGGGCAATCAACGTGCGCATAGTGGCGGTTCTCTGTTTCGTACTCAACGTGTGCTGTCGAAATCGTAATACCACGTGCGCGCTCTTCGGGAGCACCATCAATCTCGTCGTAAGCTTTAAAATCACCAAAAAATTTCGTGATAGCAGCTGTCAAACTCGTTTTACCATGATCAACGTGACCAATCGTGCCAATGTTTACGTGAGGCTTATTGCGCTCAAACTTTTCCTTTGCCAT
>NZ_JBFNGQ010000032.1:0-1380 GCF_040784015.1 Lentilitoribacter sp. EG35 | reverse complement strand
GGCCTACCACCTGATTGGCCTTGGGGTTGGTCCAGAGGATATTGTTGCTCTGTGTTTAGAACGTTCCTTTGAGATGGTGATCTCGCTATTGGCTATTCTCAAAGCTGGTGCAGCCTATCTGCCGCTTAATTCAAGTGACCCACACTCACGGTTGCAGGAATCTTTAGTAAGCACAAAATCGAAGGTACTGTTGACGAGTGTTTCAATGCAAACAGAATATACACTTCACCATGATACGATGGTTTTTGTTTGCGACGATAAATCATTTATCGACTACTCGACACATAATTTGCTGACGAGTTATGGTTCCGATCAATTAGCGTACGTGACTTACACCTCGGGGTCGACTGGAGAACCAAAGGGCGTTGCAATAACTCACAATAATGTGGTGGTATTAGCACTTGATCGTCGTTGGCAAGATGGCAATCAAAAGCGCATATTAATGCATTCTCAAATTGCATTTGATGCTTCAACGTATGAGGTTTGGGTTCCTTTGCTTAGCGGTAATGAAATCATCATTGCTCCAGCTTCCGACTTATCTGCAGAGGTATTGAATACTGTAATTGAGAAGAAGAGGATTACAGCAATTTGGATGACTGCCGGCCTTTTCAATACTATGTCTGACGATAGGTTTCTTCATTTCGATAATCTGGATACTGTATGGGCTGGAGGTGATGTTCTTTCGCCAATTGCCGTCAAAAAAGTATTATCACAAAAAGGGCAGGTTAGTGTAACAAACGGCTATGGCCCAACAGAAACGACGACTTTTGCTACGAGCTTTCCTATAACAGGTGAAGACGATTTTAATTCAAGTATACCGATAGGCTCGCCGCTTGATAACACTCAGGTTTATGTATTGGATGATTGGCTTCGTCCTGTTCCCGTTGGTGTTAGTGGTGAGCTTTATATAGCTGGAGCAGGTTTAGCACGTGGTTATTTAGGACGCCCTGATCTGACGGCAGATCGGTTCATAGCTGACCCATTTGGCCCTCCAGGTGGTCGGATGTATCGGACCGGTGATCTTGCTAAATGGCGTTCAGATGGCGTACTCGATTTTCTTGGACGAGCAGATCATCAGGTTAAAATCCGAGGGTTTCGTATTGAACCGGGCGAAGTTGAGGCTGCCTTAACGCAGCATCCTGAAGTATCCCAATCCGTTGTTGTTGCTCGGGAAGATCTGCATGGAAATAAACAACTTGTTGGTTATGTTGTGTTGAACATCGGTGATGAACAGCATAATGATGTTGTGGCTAATGATCATGTGTCCTCATGGGAGATTCTGTACGATAATCATTATACTGAAAGTTTGAATGGTATCATTGTTGACAACTTCAGTGGATGGAATAGTAGTCACGATAACAAACCAATTCCACTACAGGA
>NZ_JBFNGQ010000031.1:0-1414 GCF_040784015.1 Lentilitoribacter sp. EG35 | reverse complement strand
GAAAAAGACATAAACCAAGATCAAAACGGGCTAATACCCTGACAATACTACTCGCGATCCAAAACCGCGCTAGACAATCCAAATCAACTCAAACACTTTATCAACAATATCGGCCAGAAGCAGTCATAATCATATCCATTAGTCCAATGCTTGCTTTGAACTTGCATTACTCTGCCAACTACTAAATTTAGTAGTTGTTTTATGTAAAAGGTTAATGCAATCTTAACGCGTGGGTCGATTGCACGTGTGTGTGGTTGGCTTTGATGTGGTGTTTAGTTGCGGGTATCTGTTAGGTGTTTGGATTTTCGAAAGAAAAGAAACTTGAGGTGGCAGAAGCTGCGCCTTTAGCTGATGAGCAAACGCTAGTTGATCAAAAGAAACCAAGTTCACCCGATCATCTCAAATCTGGTCAAATTCTTATCCGTGTGATTGAACCAAAAGATAAGGAAAAGTGCCGCGAGCTGCTTAAAGCGCATCATGCATCAACGGCCTATGCAGATTATGCGTTTTCGGATGATAAATTTGAAAGTCATGCGGCTAAGATTTACGCCTATCCTGAAAATATGGTGTGCTTGGTTGCTGAGCGCGCGCTAGAGCGTGATCAAAACAAAGCCGAACCAACAACAGATCAGGAAACAGAAATCATCGGTCTTTTATGGGCAAGCGCCGGGTCCTATGCGCTGTCTGATGAGCTGATCTTTGCCACCTGTCATATTATCGCCGTTCATCCGGTTAAGCTTGGTCGCTTATCAGCGGTTAAAACGTTCATGCTGTTGATCAAGGCAGTCAAAACTTGGTCCAAAACCAGAGGAGCTGATGAAGTGTTGGTTCATGTCACCACAGGCACCAATCTCAAAGCCACTGACCGTCTACTCAGACGTTCAGGTGCAAAAACCATTGGAGGTGGGTATGTGGTGTGATTTATTAAGCTTGTTGGATTGGTAATGTACCGCAGTGGAGATAAAATCTTATGCAGAAATGGCTGATTGATATATTCGGCTTAGATAGTCGAAGTGATATTATTACGTTCTCTTTTTATCTGTTGCTTCTTATAGTAGTCGGCTCTTATATTTGGCGTGAATACAGAAATCAGAAACTTGCAAGAAGAAGCGAATTAAAAAGAGTTCTGGATATGTTTAGAGGAAAAACATCTGTATTAATTCTGGTTTTTATAGCGATTATTCTATTTGTACTTTATCACCTTGTTGGCAATTTTATTTCCACACGAATATAGATTGGAAGAGCTATGAGTCCAGTATTCAAGTCTACTCAAGGTGTCCTTGCCCTCTATAATTAGGCCATTAAATTTGTAAAACTCTAAGAGATTTGAGGAGTGTACTTATGGCCCGGAAGCGTTATTCGGATGAAGACGTTTTGCGTTTATTACGTGAGATTGAGTTAAATTTAGCAAGTG
>NZ_JBFNGQ010000030.1:0-1426 GCF_040784015.1 Lentilitoribacter sp. EG35 | reverse complement strand
GTGCTTCAAATAACTCTGGTAATGTCGCATCTGGAATAGGTTGCGTGGTATCATTCCAATCAAACAGAATTTTCTGACGTTCATCTTCATCTAGAAGTTCAAACGAACCAATCGAATGATCAGGATTGTCAACAACAAGCTCGAACAGATGAACCAACCGTCCCATTAGCGTTTCTACGGTCTCTTCATCAAACAAGTCACAAGCATATTCTAACTGCCCGACTAAACCTTGAGGTTTTCCATCATCACCCCTTTGTTCACTGAAGCTGAACCAAAGATCGAACTTGGCCGTATCAGTATCAACAGGTTCAGCAGTAACCTCCATACTTGGTAGATCTAAAGAGGCTGTAACATTATTTTGTAGCGCCAACATCACTTGGAATAAGGGGTGGCTTGCAAAGGAACGAGTAGGATTGAGAGCTTCTACCAACCGTTCAAACGGAATATCCTGATGAGCATAAGCTTGCAGATCTGTCTCACGAACACGAGACAGAAGTTCACGGAAGCTGGGATTGCCTGATGTATCGGTCCGCAACACAAGCGTGTTAACAAAAAAGCCCACCAATTCATCCAAAGCATCATCCATCCGTCCCGCAATCGGACTGCCAAGTGGAATGTCATTGCCAGCGCCAAGCCGCGTAAGTAGTGCTGCCAACCCAGCTTGAAGAACCATAAACAAACTACTTTGAGCTTCGCGGGCCAAGTCTAAAAGCTTGCCGTGTAACTCTGAGGTAATGGTAATGGGAATATATCCACCCCGATGGCTGGCTTTCGTTGGACGAGGTCGGTCAACAGGTAGGTCTAACTGTTCCGGAAGACCCTTAAGCGTATCCTGCCAATAAGAAAGTTGATGCGCAATAGCACTATCGGAATCAGATTCATCACCTAAAAGCTCATGCTGCCAAAGTGTGTAATCAGCGTATTGCACTGGTAATGGCACCCAATCAGGCGCCTCACCTCGAATGCGTGCCTCGTAAGCCAAAGTAAGATCCTTAGCCAAAGGTGCAAAAGACCATCCATCACCTGCTATATGATGGATGACTAACAACAACACATGTTGATCGGCATTTAAATGATAAAGCCAGCCGCGGATCGGCAACTCCGTTGCAAGATCAAAGCAATATCCCGCTGCTGCTGAAAGCGCAGCAGATAGTTCCGCCTCAGTTATATCAGCCTTCTCGAGAAGACTACCTATAGCACCAATTTCCGTAATCTGCTGATAAGGTACACCATCAACTTCCACAAAAGTCGTACGCAAACTCTCATGACGGGCAACGACATCTTCTAAAGCCACAGACAGCGCAGCTACATTAAGAGCTCCACTCAAACGCAAAGCCATCGGAATGTTGTAAGTTGAACTTACACCATCAATCTGGCCAAGAAGCCATAAACGACGTTGGGCATAAGAAAGTGGTAGATGGTCTGG
>NZ_JBFNGQ010000029.1:0-1592 GCF_040784015.1 Lentilitoribacter sp. EG35 | reverse complement strand
CACTGAGGAGCGTAGACGTTTACTTAATCCAGCAACTGTTGGTTCTTCAAAGAGCATTCGGATCGCAACTTCAATCCCCATAGTCGACCTGATCCGGCTAACCAGGCGTGTCGCCAAAAGTGAATGCCCACCCAAGTCAAAGAAGTTATCATCTATCCCAACATGCTCTACTCCAAGCACTTCAGCAAACAATGCTGTAAGAACTTCCTCTTGTGGTGTACGAGGTTGGCGGAATGATGAAGAGACAAACTCAGGTGCAGGCAAAGCGCGGCGATCCAACTTACCATTAGGCGTTAAAGGCAAAGCATCTAAAACCACAATGGCTGCTGGTACCATATAATCAGGTAGTTGCTTTCCAAGACTTTGTCGCAACTCGTGCAATTTAGCTGCAGTGTTACGAAATTGAATAGGATTGTTAGTAAATGCTTTTGAGTTTGTTACAGAACTGTTCGGTTGATAAACGTGAGCAAGACCTTTTGATAGAGCTAACTTCCTCTTTATGAAAAGCACATCAAAATGGTCCGGAGAGCAAGAGCTTGACCATGTCAAACGAACATCGTAGTCGGTTTTCTGACTTAGTTCCGCAAAGCGTGACGGTTCAAAACTAATTTGAGTGCAATGGTTTTTTGAACTAATAGTGGGCACATTATTTAATGATTCCTGCATTAGTTGATACTCTAGATGCACTCGCGAGTTTTTTATTCCTATTAGTCTTAATATCGGAGGGTTCTTTGTTTTAAGAAAGCCTAGTAGTTCATCAATGTTAGTTATTGTATCACCCCAAATCAACTTAGGAGCCTCTAAGGCCGAAACCGTTGATTTGGGCGCCTTATGAATAACAACATCGTATCGATATCGGCTTAACTCATTGTGATAATTCCCATTTTTTAACACGACTTCCACACCACTTATGTCATCGCGTGAACATTCTAAACAGTGAAAGTAATCGGGTGAAATTAATAGTTCTTCTTCCTGTAGAATTGCTTGCTGAACCGAACGTTGAAGAAAGCCCAGATCTTTTTTAGAACTGTCAGACCGACCCATTTCGATTGACGTTTGAAAGCATTGAAGGAGATCAAGATTTCTGATATCTCCTATAATAATCCGTCCAGATGGAGCCAACAAACTAAGTGTCTTTGAGATGACGTCGCGAAGATACTCCTCACTCGGGAAATATTGAACTACAGAGTTGATTATGATGGTATCAAAATACTTTTTGGGGAGCTTTGATAAATCGTCTGCTGGCTGGTGTGAAAGGTTAACTTTCTTCTGTAATTCAACCTGAGTATCTACCCATCTTTGAAGTTCACTTACCGCTGCAATTGAGATATCCGTGCCCCAATAACTCTCGCAGGACGAAGCAATTTTCGAAAGTATAAGACCATTTCCAACACCAATCTCCAAGATATTTCCTATCTTGAATGATTTAGTCAGTGCCAGGAAATCCTTCCTCCACTCCTCCATATCCTGTAGTGGAATTGGTTTGTTATCGTGACTACTATTCCATCCACTGAAGTTGTCAACAATGATACCATTCAAACTTTCAGTATAATGATTATCGTACAGAATCTCCCATGAGGACACATGATCAT
>NZ_JBFNGQ010000028.1:0-1914 GCF_040784015.1 Lentilitoribacter sp. EG35 | reverse complement strand
ATCACTGGGCAATCTCACACCAAGTGAATTCACCTTAAAAAGAAACTTGAAAAACATGGCCGCTTAACGCCATAAATATCATGACAGATTCTCCAAATTTACTGGAGGGAAGTTTGGGCTCAGGTCACTTTGTATGGGTTGGATTAGGCACGCATCGTCTTCATAGGCAATCATAGAAGTGTAAATTCCGACTGCACTAAAATGTCACCAGTAGACCTATAAGAACACAATACTATAGGCTAGCGCTTTCGAGAATTTTTCTTTCCCAGGCCAACGCGCTTGAAACTATTTCATCTATATCTTCATGCTGAGCCACCCATCCTGTTTTATTCCGTAGGCATGAGGTGTCAGCTATCAGAGAACGAGGGTCTCCAGCGCGGCGACTACCATGTTCTATCTTAAAATTAATACCACTAACTCTTTGAACTGCATCCAGAATTTGTTTGACTGAATATCCTTGCCCGTTACCACAATTAAAGACTGCTGAAGCATCGTATTCAGTCATATAATCCAAAACATTTAAATGAGCTCGAGCTAAATCTGAGATGTGAATAAAATCACGAATACACGTACCGTCAGCCGTCTCATAATCAGTACCAAATATCTTTATGGATGGGTGGAGTCCCAGAACCGTCTGACATGCGACCTTAATCAAGTGAGTTGCCATAGGCGTTGGTTGAGCCGCCTTGAGCCTTAAATCCGCGCCTGCAACATTAAAATAACGCAAAATAGCATAGCGAAATCCATGAGACTTCGAAGCATCCGACAAAATCTGTTCAGTCATGAGTTTGGAATGACCATAAGGATTAATCGGAAAAGTTGGGGAGGTCTCACTAACCGTCCCCCCATCTGGGTTACCATATACCGCAGCTGTGGATGAAAAGATAAAACGCTGCACGTTATGTTTGACACACGCTTCAATCAAAGCAAGTGAAGCATAAGTATTGTTCGCATAGTACTTAATGGGATTTTCGACAGATTCACGCACATCAATAGAACCCGCGAAATGAATAACCGTGTCAGGTAAAAACTCCTTGAGTGCCTGCTCCACTTTAGGTTTATCAACGAGATCCACTTCATAAAAAGCGCATTCAGTTGGAATAACTTCTCTGCGGCCAGTCGACAAGTTATCGATAACGGCAACATCATATCCTTGGCCCACAGCTGCAAGCAACGTATGACTACCAATATATCCAGCACCACCCGTAATCAAAATCTTTTTAGTCAAAATAAAACCTTAAAACAATGAATTTCTACAAACGCCCATTACTATTCTAACACCATTGTATCCGCGAAATTGGAATCATGATTTCCTGTTAAGCTTCCAGATTTACAACGCTGTCTTTTTGAAAAATGTACCAGTAACCAATAAGTGCCATAATTAGTAATCTTTTTACATGACCATATCTACGTTATTCCACCTCCTCTTCACAAGTATCATCAATATTTAAAAAATATTGAGAATTTAGATATTCAAAGCAAAATTTACTATGGAACTTGTCAATATTGGAAGGTATTTCCAGAATACATAAACAAGGATTTGCCAGTTCGGTAGCCAAATTTACAGCCATAAAAACGGACTCTAAAATTTGAAAACAAACAACGCTCTGGAATGTTTAGCCAACTGGAGCTAACGGATTAACAACTCTAGGGGCTATTCATTGAAACATTTCTACGGGAACATCAAAGACAAAATTACCTTCTGGTCAGCAGCCAATAATGTCATATTTCGTTATCAAAATAGTCTATCTGAATGTAGGTGCAACCGACGCAACTCAATGAAATTGGTTAGGCTCAGGACCCATTAATTATCTTGCAAAGTTACATCAGCTCTGATTCATTTTATTGACTAAGATGGAGTTTATAATGAGCAATCTTTACTGGTTAACTGAGGTTCAAATGCTGCGGCTACGG
>NZ_JBFNGQ010000027.1:0-2456 GCF_040784015.1 Lentilitoribacter sp. EG35 | reverse complement strand
GATTTTCCTGATGATTGAGGTGTTTAACCTCATATCAGACAGGAGTATTGTCATGCATACCAATATTACAGAACGCACAGTTTCCACTAACCCAATAACTAATCCTAAGGTCAGACCGCTTCGTCAGCGAATGGTTGAGGATATGTGTCTGCGTTCATTTGTTGAGAAGACGCGAACAGATTATCTACGTTGTGTAGAACAATTGGCGGTGTTTTTAGGATGTTCCCCAGATAATGCCAGTAATGAAGACCTGCGCCGCTATCACCTTCATATGGCCAAGAATGGTTCGTCTCCCACAAAGATCAATGCAACAATGTCAGCCTTACGGTTTTTGTTTGTCACCATGCTTGGGCGTGATGATGTTGTGAAGGTATTGCCATTTGTGCCGCAACCGAGAAAGTTACCTGTGCTTCTAAGTCCCGAAGAAGTGGCTCGGTTCTTAGAAGCCGCACCTAGTTTGAAGTATAAAGCTGCTCTTTCAATTGTCTATGGTGCTGGCCTTCGAGCATCTGAAGTTCTTTCGCTAAAACCAGCTGATATTGACAGCACTCGCATGCTCATCCGTGTGGAACAAGGCAAAGGGTGTAAAGATCGATACGTGATGTTATCTCCGCAATTACTAATATTGCTGCGCGATTATTGGAAGGCATATAAACCAAACAATGGGCTAAGTGGAGGATGTTGATATCCGTGTCATTCAAGTGCTGCTGGGTCATGCCAAGTTGGATACGACAGCACTTTATACACAAGTGGCAACACGAACCATCAGTTCAGTGATGAGCCCGCTGGATAGAATTACAGCATCTGGCCATCTGGATGAGATACCTATCTAATGGTCTGATACATCCTTGTGTCTTCCAAATTGGAAGTTGCGGATATCTTTCGTGAGCATGGTGCGCATTGGCGTAAAACGAATGCGGGTCACATAAGTCTTGGTCAGATGAAGGTCATGTCGGCTATCGAGCATTGTCGCACGGCAGAGCTTGGCGGTCATGTGGAACGCTGTGCCGATTGCTCCCATAGTATCATTGCCTATAATTCCTGCCGTAATCGTCATTGCCCCAAGTGTCAGGGTGCTACAGCACGTAAATGGCTGGAAGCACAACAATCATATTTACTGGATGTACCTTATTATCATGTGGTCTTCACATTACCTGCGGCCATCGCTGATATCGCCTACCAGAACAAAGCAGTGGTCTATGATCTGCTGTTTAAAGTCTCATCCAAGACGATGCTGACTATTGCAGAAGACAAAAAACATCTGGGTGCAAAGATTGGCATGACATCTGTACTCCACACATGGGGCAGTTCAATGAGCCATCACCCGCATATTCATATGATTGTGCCCGGAGGTGGTTTAAACGATGAAGGCCAATGGATATCATGCAGGCCTGGGTTCTTTCTATCCGTGCGTGTTCTTTCAAGGTTGTTCAGGCGATTGTTTTTGGAACAGCTTATGGTGGCGCATAAAACAGGTAAGCTCAAATTCTTTGGTAAGCATGCTAGCCTGTCAGATATCAATGCCTTTACCGATTTCCTCAAACCGCACCAAAAGTCGGATTGGGTTATCTATGCTAAACAACCCTTTGCAGGTCCAGAGGCCGTCTTGGCGTATCTATCGCGTTATACTCACAGGGTTGCCATATCCAATAGTCGATTGATTAAGATGGACAACAGCAGTGTCACGTTTAAATGGAAAGATTATCGCAGTAAAGAAGGTCCCCGCCAAAAGGTAGTGACGCTCACCGCGCATGAGTTCATCAGCCGTTTTCTTATTCATGTCCTGCCGCATCCATTGACCGGCAGGCGGTTTTACCGCCGAGAGGGGCTTTCACCGCATTCGTCATACTGGCCTGTTTGCCAGTCAGAAGCGTAAGAACAATATCGATCATATCCGGCCACAATTACGCCACCCAAACAAACCTGAGGAGAAGGTGGCACAAGATACGGCTCAGCCAGAGCAAAAGTAAAATACCTGCCCTTGTTGTGGAGGGATCATGCTCATCATTGAAACTTTTGAACGCGGGCAACAACCAAAATATTGGCCGCCGCCAAGAGGGGGAAAGAAGAACTCATGAGATACATATGATGCAACACACAAACATCATTCCAGTAAGAATTGGCTGTCAGGCGATGGCGGACGGCATAAGTCCTCTATCGCCTAAAATCAGTAATCAGACAGAACTTGCTCAAGCAATCTGTCAAATCAGCGTCACAAATGGGCAAAATATAACCAAGGCCGCTGTACAGGTAATGGATCACAGAACATCAGTGGTCGACAACGCACCAATGTCCCAGCTTAAACACTCCAATCAAAAACCTGAAATCCCCATAGATAAAACAAGCGGAAAATCCAAACCAAAATTCCCGCGATTTCCTCCATTGGACGTTTCCCGGCGCCAACGGAGAATGATTACCAGTGCTGAAAAATCACGCAAGGGCATCCGGAAACATAC
>NZ_JBFNGQ010000026.1:0-4707 GCF_040784015.1 Lentilitoribacter sp. EG35 | reverse complement strand
GCGCAGCTACATTAAGAGCTCCACTCAAACGCAAAGCCATCGGAATGTTGTAAGTTGAACTTACACCATCAATCTGGCCAAGAAGCCATAAACGACGTTGGGCATAAGAAAGTGGTAGATGGTCTGGTTTTACGTCTCTCATATCTAGCTCATTCCTTATATAAAGGTGAATTGAAAAGAGAAGTGGTAATTAGCCAGATATGAAGTCTAAAGCAGTTGTTCTATATCTGTAGGAATGCAAAAATTACTCCTTCATTTTCTTGCATTATCTATCCTTACTTCTTTCCTCCACAGTTTTTCTAGAAGCTATCGAATCCACTATAATAGGGTCAGGAACTCGCAGTTTGGTCTTATGATATGGCGATGAAGACGTTCCAAGCATGGTTTTTCCGTTCACATAGTTGCGCTGCCAACCCTTCTTCAAAGCTTCTTGATCATGCTGAAATAACTTATCATTAAAGTCCTTTCGAGATTTCTTCCAAGCCTGAAATTCTCCATGAAGTTCTGGATTGCTTTTGATTGAGTGAATTTTCGGCACCAAATACTCAAGATCAAGTTGAGGCACAGGTGTAATAAAACAATATGGTTCACCTTTAAGAAATTCGACAGTACCTGGTCTCGTGAAAAGCCAATTCATGGCAAATGGAAATGGTAGCCAGTCACTCTCAATCAAGCCCTCAAGCGCAGTCACCCCATCTTTAGGCCAATTCGGCGCTCCACGTACTGATACAGTCCAACCAAGGCTGGTTTGAAATAGGTAACCAGTCAAAAAGGTTAAAACCCCTCCTCCAAAGTGGGAAGTGGCCAAATATTTGAAATAGTTTGAATCATCGAGCGCCTCAATTTGAATATCTTCTCTCTTAGGTCCACCATTCCAGTGAACCCTAAATGAACGAGGCAACAGGATTTCCCACCCACTTGAGTTTGCAATTATCATAGGTGTGCAGCGATATGCCGAACGGTTCTCTGATTTATCCATCCAACCACGCTTAAATCCTGCTGGTACAATTTCAGGAACGCGGTCCTCTAACTGATAACAATTAAATTCCATTACTTGCTTCCTTTGATATCAATATGATCAGCGTATATAATGAAAGTATTTCACATGCTTTCAGATAACAGACTAATCTGTAATAAGGCCCTGCCCTACTGAAAGACATCCTCTCCAGAACATTCAAACAATTGGAAAGCACAAAATATTCTCCATCGCTAAGCTTGCCATAAGCAACCTATACGATTTTAAAACAGAAATTTCAATCAAAAGATGAAATTATTTTTCAAAATTTAGAGAGGATTTTGTAAAATCTTATCGTTCAGCAACTTTACTTACACCTAACCATATCAACTCCCGACGGAACTATTGTTGTGGTGCATAGATTGCAAATGCCCTCACAACATAATTGGGACAAATCATAAATTTTGCCGCGAGATCTATTTACTCTTGTGAAAAAATGCCTGCGTTTACTAATCCGATTAACTCCAATACCTAGGCTTAGAGACCTAATTCAACCCTCTATTCCTAGATACCTTAATTCTAATAGATGACTTGAGTAGTAAAGGTGATATATTCTCGTTTAAGTATTTATCAAACCGCAAGTCCAAGCGATTTTTATGGCAGTAAAAGCCAGAAAGGTTGACTATCGATGAAGCTACCTGACATCTACAACATATTGCAAAAATATGATGCTTGCAAAACTCTGGACCAAGTATCGCACCTGACAGTGGACAGCATTTCAAGTTTTGGCGCTAGCTACTATTTTGCAGGCGAAATGCCACCCGAAAATTTGGATAGTCACAATAACCGTGCCTATGTTATTGGGGGCCACTGGGTCGATAGATGGACAGAACGTTACTTTTTACAAGATTATATTCGTAGAGATCCAGCCATAAAACATGTTCGTACACAAGATACGCCATTTATTTGGAGTCACCTCCAACATAACGACTTAGATGGGCAACGAATAATGTATGAAGCCAGCTGTGTTGGATTGCATAACGGAATTACCATCGCACAACAGGGTTTGAACAATAAACGTATAGGAATCAGTTTTGCCGGTGAAAAATTGGATATGGATAATCCCTTTTTGTCAACAGGCTTAACTGTAATCGCGGCGTATGCCGTTGATGCACATTTACGAATTGGACAACGTAACGAAATCCTGAAGGATGTAACGTTAACTCCGCGAGAACACGAAGTGTTAAAATGGATAGCAGACGGTGTTACAAGCATTGAGACAGGCGAAATAATTGGGATTTCTACGCCAACTGTAGAGAAACATTTTCGCACAGCTTTAACAAAGCTGGGTGCTAACAATCGTACCCATGCAATAGCTATAGCGATAAGGCTAGGTCTTTTAAATTAGTAAATCAAGGGTAGCAAATCTGATACTAACCAGCCATTTTTTCTTATCATACATTCCCATAAGTCAAACAAGAAAGGGAATAAGATGATTAAATTAATTCAAGGAAATGAAGTCAAAAACCATCAAGATATTATGGAGCAAGTTTGGCGCTTACGTCACGATGTGTTTGTTGAAGAAAAAAAGTGGGGAGACCTCCAAAAACCGGATAAACGTGAAATAGATCAATACGATAATGACGATGTTTTGCATATGCTTGCATTCGACGGCGATCAAGTTGTTGGTTATCAAAGAATGCTGCCAACTACGAAACCATATTTACTATCAGATGTGTACCCCCAACTTTGCGAAGGAGATCTACCCCGTGCACCTGAAATTTGGGAGTGGACTCGCTATGCTGTTATAAAAGAACATAGAGCACGCGGAAGAATGTTAAGCTCAACCGCAAATAAACTTCTCTCAGCAATTGTTGAATGGGGACTTGAAACGGGTGTTTCGACAATTATTATTGAAATGAATCCGCTGTGGCTGTTGCGATTAGTACAACTGCATTTCCGCGTCATTCCACTTGGTATTACCCATGTTTTAGCTGATGAGGAAGTTCTAGCGGTTCAAGCGCACTTCGATGAACGCACCCTCATAAAATTGCAAGAGATCCGTGGTGATAAGGAGAGCGTTTTGGATGCAAAAGCCTATAGACTGACAAAACATGCACGATCGTGTCTTGAGTGATTGCACTATAGATAGATAAAATATTTTATCATATTTATATCGAATTAATTCGATATAAATCCTAAAAAGTAGCAATTCTGCTACTTCACACAGAACTATTACAGAGACTAGTCTCCATCTGTTAGGTGATCTTGTAGCATGAAACTATAAAATATTGCATGAAATTTCCTAATAGTTTGCACGCTACTTTATCACGATCATTTTAATATAAATTCGATTAGGGAGAAAACAAATGCAAACAATAAATCAAATTGAAAACCTTAATGGAGGACTAGAGAAACTACTTGAATTATCACTTGAGGAAGCAAACGTTTCCGGCGATGAAATGCTTGTGCATCTGATTGGCAAGGCCGCTCTTCATCATCGAAAAGCCTTGGTGCAAAATGAAATAAAAAAACTAAATTCTGTTCAGCAAAACGCCGCGATAACACACTAAATTTAGTTTTCCTCAATTTCAGCTAACGCTCTGATTAAGGCCAGAGCTTTAGCTCTGACATGCACGTTTGTTATTTGGAGAAATGCTCGGTTGAGCTTAATACCATCACTTGTTGTAGTAAACTCAAGATATTCTTTTAATGTTTTATCAAAAGTAGTTGTCGCAGCGGTTTCAAGGCCGTTTTCTTCTGGAACTCCGTCAAAAAAGAAATCGACTGTTACGTCCAATATCTTCGATATATTTTGAAGTCTACTGGCACTAACGCGATTTGTACCCTTTTCATATTTTTGAACTTGCTGAAATGTAACCCCGAGTGCATCACCGAGCTTCTCTTGACTCAAATTTAACATATTTCTGCGTAGCCTAATACGGGCACCAACAAAGACATCAATAGGATTTGGTTTTTTTATTTTCACAGCACTTCTACTTCTTCGATCATAAACCTTCTTTTTTATGCAGAAGATTTCAATTTAAAGCAATAGAGAAGCATAGTTCAAATTTTTGTTTTATAACGTAATACCAATAAACAGTTTGGTTGAGGGAATGATGGGCTATACCAACCTTCTATATATTCCCTGTTCCACGCCCTTCGAGTTATACCTACTAAACGAGTCGTCGGTGAGCTCAGAAAGAAATCAAATAAAGCACCCGAAGAATATGTAGCCTTCTGGAATAACTTCGGTGCCGTGTTGAAATAAAGGCTTGTTGAAGATGTTGATCTACGAGATAAGCTGCTTGAAATTCTTCGCTTTAAATCTACCAAAGTTGGTGAACTAACCGGTCTTTCTAATTATATTAGTCGCATTAGAGAAGGTCAGAATTCATGGTGAGTTCAATGTGTCGATGCAACACACTGATTGAACTTTTCAGCTGGCGTTTGATATTGCAAGGTCTTTCTTGGTCGTTCATTGAGTTGTCTTGCGACGGCACTCAACTTTGCTTGGCTATGTACCGACAAATTCATGCCCTTTGGAAAGTACGGCGCAGCAATCGATTGGTATTTTCGTTCGAACCGCGTTGCCAAGGCGAATGCGGTCCACATAAGAAGACATGGTATTGCCAAGTTGTTTGCACCAGATTGTAAAGGATTGTGGATGGCTAGATCAAGCCTTCATTTCTGTGGTGTAGTCGGCCCAGAGACTAAACGCATCAGAACGGGCGTGGCGGTAAGAGGCTGCA
>NZ_JBFNGQ010000025.1:0-5445 GCF_040784015.1 Lentilitoribacter sp. EG35 | reverse complement strand
CATACCGTTCTCTTGTTCCTTGATCATTGAAATGATCTGTTCGTCGCTAAATCTGCGCTTCATTATTTGTCTCCAATTATTGAGACAAATTCTACCATAAATGGAGGAGTTCTTGGGGCTCAGGTCAAAAGGAAAAAAGTTTTGCGTAAATGGTGGAATATTCTACGCACTCAACTTATGAGCAAACTAGCAATCATGATATTAATACCACATTTGGCGGCGGTTGATTATGTTTTTGCCATAAATTTCGACGTTCTCTCAGAATTCGATAGATGGATTATGACACTGATTATTGAATTGGATTACTTGGTTTAGGCAGTTTTTCAGTTGTTTTTATCAATACTGCAAAGACGAAAATTGTGATTAATATCATTCTGTCGTCAGTTAAATGCGACCCCGTCAGTCCGTATATTAGTATACCTAAAAATAGAAGATACAGGCTATGCTTATTTGGTAAGCCTTTGAAATAACCAATTGTCCTATTATAGACTAAATAATGACAAACAAGTAACAAGCCTGCACCGATGATTCCATGTGCTGCGAGTTCATGTATAAAAACATTATGCAAATGCCTGGCCGCGAATGAAATATTATGGACTTGCTTCATATAGACGCTGACTTCGCCATGTATATTGGCGGCACCAATACCTAATAAGGAGTTTTGAAGGAATGTATTCCAACCAAATTCCCACATATAAAGTCTTTGTTTAATGGCTCCATCTAATAAGATATTACCTGAAGTAATGGCCGTTAAACTGCTTTCTAGGCGTAGGACATCACTGTATTTTATTAATAAAAACGCAAAAACGCATGAAAGGAGAAATACTAAGGCTATGTTTTTGCCTGCAGAACCATTTTTTCTAATTGCTTTATGTATTATGAAGAAAACCTCTAGAACTATTGCAGTAATGTAAAAAAGAATTACTATTCTTGTACCCGTTGCTACTGCACTTATGAATCCCAAATAAAAGTATATTACTCCTACCTTAGGTTGTTCAGTGTCTTTTATCTGAAATCTACTGACGCATGCAAAAACCATCAAAAAATAAGCGGCAATTATTGCGTTTGTGCCGAAGCCTGCGCGCTGTGCACTATTTTCAATTAGTGAATATATTGAGAATAGTGCGAATACTATAGTCGCTATCCTGCAGCCTAAAACCAAAGCCTTCATCGGATTTTTGACTAAGGACAGTCCTGTAACCACCGGAACTGTTAAAATAAAATAGAGTGGAAATACACCGTCCAATCCATTCCACTTTCCAGTAAAAAAACCAATTAACAATACATTGATGCACATATATAGCGCAATCAATGTGCTAATAATAAAAACCTCTTTATTCTTGTGCAATAAAACAGATTTCCTGAATATCAACCATAATCCAAAAAGACCGAAAAATAAGATTATTATCGAAGGTGCACTTGTGTAAAAAAGAAACGCGACAGGCATTACAGTTATAAGCGTTGAATCTACATATTTCCTACGGATGGAAAAGATTTTATATCGCCCGGTAGTTTTCATTGTGGGATTTTCCGAGTTTTAATACTGTTCGCAAGTCGCATAACTAATTCTTTCGTTCTAAATAGTAGTGTTGATATGCGTTTATAAACGGGAAATTTATTGTACTTGAGATCAGAAGTAGAGCCTATTTCAGAATATGGTGGCGTTGGGTGAGGAAAAACACTTGGTCTTGTCACAAAAGTTGGAACACCATGATACCAAGGGCGTTCGAGCATAGTATCAAAAGGCAAATACCCCGGTGTTACAGCCTCTAATAATCTTGAAACGCCCGATTTGTTTATCCAATAAGCACATGATCCTCCTGTTGGCCCGAACCAGCACTGCCCAATTTCATGGCCACTTGGTGATGTCAACATTGGTTCAAAAGAGGGTTTTCGATTAGTCTCTAATCTAATCAGTAATGGTTTTTCAGAATAGTTTTCATCTAAATAGTTGCAAAATGAGACTTGTTCCGCGTCAATTTTTACGTCATCTTCTAAAATAACTGCAAACTTGTGGTTGCTTTCATAGAATGTCCTCATTGCGTTCACATGACTTAAGTAGCAACCATATTCCCCTGGTTTAGGATGCCTGCCATTGTTTTGACGAAATCGATCTATGTCATATTCTGAATATTCATCTTCAGATACAAGTCTCCCATCGATAGCTTCGATTCGCGTAAATAGCTTATTTGAGTAGACCGGGTTTATTGTAAACTTTTCCCATCTATCTTTAGAGCGGGCAAGGTTTATTACATAAAAGTGTGGCAATTTTAACGCTTTCTAGAGAGAGTACAGGAGTATTTAATTACATTTGTTTGATTACATTAATTACTGAACGTTTGCACTATTAATAAACGTAACGAGAAGTTCCAATGAAAAATAAAGGGTAATTTGACGGTTTGCGCTAATTAAACCAAAAATATTAAACTCTGATGCTTTTAGATACTGTAATAATCCTTGTCTTTTGGATTTGATTCAGTCAAATTTATTTGATGGATGTATACTTATAGGTTGATATTCTCCCTATGAGGGATAGATCTTTTAAAAGTAAGGGAGTTGAGATTGGTGTCTGTGGATAGGTAAAGCTATCTCTTTTGCTATATTTGACTTGTCTGTGGCACATGAACTTAAAACATTTATCATTTTTTGAGCGTACGCTGGATCTGCTGTTGAATTTGACTCGCGTTCAAAAGCGCACCTTGCAGGTACTGTTTGATTGTATCCTTATTGTATGCAGCTATACATCCGCTATGGCGCTGCGTCTTGATGGGTTTGGTTTTGTCTACACTCAGAATGTTTGGGGTGTTCTTTTCATAGTACTTCCTGTTACGATTTTTCTTTTTATTCACTTAGGTCTTTATAGAGCGGTTCTCCGGTTCATTTCTTCACGTGCTCTTAGGACCATTATAATTGGCGTATTTATTTCTGCTCTAGTTATGTTTGTTGTCGATCAAGTGTTTGTCCTGCCTGTTCCTCGTTCAGTGCCCGTTATTTACGTTATGCTATTATTCTGCGCGATTGGTGGTTCTCGATTTGGTTGGCGTGCGCTTTACAGAGTGCGAACAAGTCGCCAGAAGGAAAATGTAGTAATCTATGGAGCAGGTGAGGCAGGTCGCCAACTTTTGGACGCCATTCGATATGTAGGTGATTATGCTGTAGTTGCGTTTGTTGATGACAATAAGAAATCACACGGTCAGGAGATTAGTTCCTTAAAAGTATATTCTCCGGATAACTTGGATTTATTAAAACGAAGAATGAATGTTACGGTGGTTCTACTTGCTGCACCAAGTGCAAGTAGCATGCAAAGGCGGAACATTATTGACCGTGTTGAGAAACATACGCTGCAACTTAAAACAATTCCTGCAATCGGTGATTTGATATCTGGTAGGGCGCAGCTCAGCGATTTGAAAACTGTGCGAGCTGAGGAACTTTTAGGGCGAGACGTCGTTCCTCCGAATGTAGACTTATTAAAAGCTCATATTTCAAACAAAGTTGTGATGGTCACGGGGGCCGGGGGCTCAATTGGAAGTGAACTTTGTCGACAAATTGTGAGGCATAAACCTCGCTGTCTTGTGTTGTTTGATATCTCAGAGTTTGCTCTCTACCAAATTCATGATGAGCTGGAAGAATTAGTTATCCTGTTAAAAATAAAGATTGTTCCACTTGTCGGATCTGTGCAAAACAAAGAGCGGCTAGAAGTTTCTCTTAAATCTTTTGACGTTCAAACTATCTACCACGCGGCTGCATACAAACATGTGCCGCTTGTTGAACAAAACGTCGTTGAAGGTGTTCGAAATAATGTTTTTGGGACTAAGATTTTGGTGCAAGCGGCAATTGCAGCTGGAGTAGAGGCATTAACTTTTGTATCTACAGATAAAGCCGTGCGGCCTACAAATTTTATGGGTGCTTCAAAGCGTATTGCAGAATTAATCTGCCAATCGTATTCTAAAAAACAATCAAATACGCTTATTTCGATGGTGCGATTTGGCAATGTTTTGGGTTCATCGGGCTCTGTTATTCCACGCTTTAAAGAGCAGATAAAAGCTGGCGGACCAGTGACGGTCACTCACCCAAAGATTACTCGATTTTTTATGACAATTCCTGAGGCCGCGCAATTGGTCATACAGGCGGGTGCTATGGCTAAAGGTGGTGATGTATTTGTTCTTGATATGGGAGAGCCAGTTGAGATCGCCGATCTTGCACAACGAATGATTCGACTGCATGGCCTGGAACCGTATTACGAAGATTCTAGTCCCGAAGAAATTGAAAATGGTGACGTCTGTATTAAATATACTGGTCTGAGACCCGGTGAAAAGCTTTATGAGGAATTATCGATAGGTGGTAGTCCCATAGGTACTGAGCATTCGCGAATAATGAATGCAGACGAAATTTCAGTCGATAGTAGTGAGCTTGATCAAACGCTTGAAAAATTAATGCTGGCATGTCAGGAATTCGATGTAGAGCAGATTAAAAGGCTGTTTTCGGCTATGCCTATTGAATTCACACCTGATGGTGTTTTATCCGACCTCCTTTGGGTCCAATCAGAAGCTACAAAGGCAAATGCGGAGCGATCGGTCATAAATGTTATTGATATTAACCGTGGTGCTTAGTACAGCTAATCTAATATGCTCCGAAGGCTGGTATTCATGAAAAAAAGAACTGATTTTTTCTATAAAATTACCATGCGTTTTATCGACCTAATAGCTGCAATGTTTATTCTTGTTGTTATGTCATGGTTACTTTTACTAATTTTTGTTTGGATAAAATTAGAAACCACGGGCCCGGCAATATTTCAGCAAAAACGGGTTGGTTTGGGCGGTAGAATGTTTATCTGCAACAAATTTCGTACGATGCATGAAGGTACAGAAGATGCTGCTAGCCATCTAATTTCTCCAGCGAGAATAACGAAAAGTGGAAAGTTTCTGCGTGCAACCAAACTTGATGAACTTCCGCAGGCTTGGAACATTCTTCTAAATGAGATGGCTATTGTCGGCCCTAGGCCCTGTCTGCCTAGTCAAAAAGAACTCATTGCAGAACGCATCCAACGTAATGTGTTGACGATAAAGCCAGGCATTACCGGATGGTCTCAAATAAGAAGCATAGACATGTCTGATCCATGCAAGCTTGCTAGAAGTGATGCTGAATATTTAGAACTCCGTTCCGTCATGAATGATATCAAAATTATGATTTTGACTGTATTAGGCAAGGGGCAAGGGGATAAGGTTAGTTCTTCTAAACCTTAGATAACAGTCAACTTCAATATAGCTCACCAGCGATGATCTATCGTTATTCAAATGCTCTTCAGTAAGCATAACTCATGACCTGAGCCCCAAGAACTCCTCCATTTATGGTAGAATTTGTCTCAATAATTGGAGACAAATAATGAAGCGCAGATTTAGCGACGAACAGATCATTTCAATGATCAAGGAACAAGAGAACGGTATG
>NZ_JBFNGQ010000024.1:0-5592 GCF_040784015.1 Lentilitoribacter sp. EG35 | reverse complement strand
TGTTTGCTGAAGTGCTTGGAGTAGAGCATGTTGGGATAGATGATAACTTCTTTGACTTGGGTGGGCATTCACTTTTGGCGACACGCCTGGTTAGCCGGATCAGGTCGACTATGGGGATTGAAGTTGCACTTGGCCTAATTTTTGAATCACCATCGATTGCAGAAATTGCAAACTCAATTGAGTGATTGTCAAAGCTATATTTGAGCCAAACAATCTAATTACTACTATTGAATAAGAGGAATCATATGAAAAACAACGATGATTGCATGGTCCTAATAAAAAAAGGGATCAAACCGGCACTTTTTTGTATCCATTCGGTCTCAGGTTCATCAACTATTTATCGGCATATGAAGTCGCCAATTATGAATAGCTTATATGGGCTCAATGCTATAGGCGTCCACTTTGATGTGCAGCCCGAGGATACTATTGTTGAAATGGCCAACACTTACTTACAGCAAATAAGACGGATCCAACCTCTGGGACCTTATCATATTTGTGGATTTTCGATGGGGGGACTCATTGCCTATGAAATTGCATGTCAGTTGCAAAGTCATGGAGAGGCAGTATCATTGCTAGGTCTGATTGATGTTCAGGTGACTATTGCAAGAAAAAATGATGCGGAAGAATTATTAAGCGGTTATGATGGATGGATTACTTTTATCAATATATTATTTGGTAACGTAGATCAGCGATTTTATAATCTGGATTGTTCATTTTGGAAATATAATAGACAGAAAAAGTTGGATTGTTTGTTAAAATTGAAATTGGAAAAGCATGACAACAGGCACCCCAAAACTATTGATGCCGAATGGTTGGACAAGTGTTACACATTTTATTGCGCAATGAACAAAGCTAATATTGATTACGAATTAGGGGAATTTGGCTCTGATTTAATTTATTTTGCTACGTCAGATGGGTCGCATATTCAATCCGTAAAGAATATTAGAACCCGCGTGACGGGTAATGTAAAAGTTATAAATATTGAGGGTTCCCATCTGAATCTTTTTTCTGATGAAACACATGCAACCACGCTTGGGTCTTTGATCGCCAAAGAATTGAATTGTCAAAAAGCAACCAGATGAAGTGCGGAAAAGCACGATCTTTCGATGTGCGTAAAACGTTGATCTGCCATTTATGAATGCAATTACAATAGAAGATAGGTTGTTATAGATTCTAATTAAAACTATCAAATGCTAGTATTAAATACTTTAGCATCCGTGAACTAGCGAATTGTTTTAGTTCCCATTATGTAACGAGCGAGGCTGAAATACGCAGCAGTCTAGCCTCCATAAAGCGTTCGGATAGAAGAGGAATTACGTGGCGAAAGCTTATTTCTTGAGCTGTTTTTAGCCCACTTGTACAGATCGCTAGAACGTGTTTTTCGTCTGCCTGGAAAAGCCAAAAATTCCAGCGGGCAGGGTCATCTGATAATTTCGCATCGATATCTAGTTTAATCTGGCGAACAGAAGACAGTTCGAAGGAAAACTGATTGAGTGGTATAGATAGTCCAATCCCGCGGGCCTTAACATAGGCCTCTTTCAACGTCCAGTATTCAAAAAAACGATGTGGCCTTTCTTCTATATGCAATGCATTTAACTCATTTATCTCTGAAGGTGCGAAGTGGTAATCAGCGATATCGAGTGGCGCTACCTGCCCAGTATCTGCCTCCACGTCAATTCCAATTCTCCGATCAGTGGTTATGGCAAGAGCGACCAATTCACGTGTATGAGAAATGTTGAATGATATAGATCGCTCGATTGGATGTGAGGAACTAATTTTTGGCCTACCATAGATGTCGCTCGTAAATATCCACTCTTTGGGTTCTATCGGTGAATAGCGTGACAGGCTGGTTCGCACTAGTGCTCGAGTAGCGAGAAACCGTAACCGGTCATCTATATGGTGAAATCGATAGTAACGATCTTTCTCCTCAGTGCTAAGGAGGTGGGTATAGTTTGCGAGAACTGAGGAGTGTCGAACATCAGAAACCCAAGTGAACCAGATGTCAATACGGTTTGGACAAGGTGCCAGAATTGAGGAAGAATCTAACATTCTTCGCAGCATTTCAAATCTCCTTAGATTTATAGCTCGGGAAAGAACCTTATTTTCTAAAATATTAGCTACGTACAGATGGACCCCGTAGCAGCTAATATAAGGTCGTCACTTACGTCGTCATCTAATTAATAGTTTGGGTCTGTGACAGATAAAATCTATTAAGAAAATATCACACTAATAAGTATTGCACAATGAGTTACAATTAGTATAAGCTACCTTAAATTGTGTAAAAAAAATTTACAATTTAAAATATAAATTTAGCGTTGATCTCATGAAATATTCGTGTAATACGGAAAAAAATTGCTCAACTCCAGACTCTATGAGCTCGGTTGTCGCGGTGGAGTTTTTATCTTGCAATAAATGGTCAATTAGCAAATTAGTCTGCCTAGTGGTGTTTACAACATTGTGTAGTATTTCTGCTCCATATTTACTTGCACAGCTCATTGATAAATTGAGTAATGGATTTTCTGCTTGGCCGCTTTTTCTGGGGTTTTTGTTATATTCAAGTCTATTTGGAATTGCGGTGGCGTTTCGGCGAGGCCAGGGTTATGTCGCACAATCTCTTGAAAGTAATTTGAATTTTGTTCTATCCGTAAATTTTATAAAGAAAGTTTCATTGAAAACCCCTAACTTTTTCGTCAAATGCAATCCAGCCGAAATACAAGCTGCTTCACAATTAGCTCAAAGTGCGCTCCGTACAATCTTCAATTTGGTTTTCTTAGTAGTATTTCCAGGTATTATCCAATTCGTTTTAAGTCTCTTACTAGTTGGAAGCACACTAAATTTGGCAGTAGCCGTCATTGTGATGATTTATGGAATAGTTTTTATTTCAATTACATACATAGCTAGCGTTTTAACACGCCCGTTGCTGGGTAAGGCGAATCAAGCGTTTCAAGAGAATGCAAAGCAAGCGGGTAATATGATCACTGCGATGGAAACAATTAGATATTATGGTGGGCAGAATTGGGCAGTAGATCGATTTAATATTAAAGCAGAAGAAATACGTGATAGTTGGAAAGACTGGGCATCTAAGCATACTCGATATTCCATGGTACTTGGAATTGCCTTGACCCTGCAATTTTCAGCCAATTTTTACATTATTTTACCTGAATTTGATAAAAACAATATATCAGTTGGTGATGTAGTTCTGTTTAATGTCCTGATAATGCAACTTAACGTACCATTTGATTTATTGGGTACATCCATTAGCAGGTTTTTTGAATCTTATTCAAAATTGGAACCTGCAAATCAAATTTGGGCCGCAGCAGAGGAACCAACAGAAGACTCAGTCTTAGAAGTGAAATGTAACAATAGTGCTGACATCATTTCCGGTAGACTGCAGTTTAAAAATGTGAGTTTCTCCTATGTTAGTGAGGATAGAAAAAATATAGCTCTTCGTAATGTTAATTTTCTCGCAGAACGTGGAAAAATAACATTTATCACCGGTAAGAGCGGAGCGGGTAAATCAACATTATTAAAACTCGCGCTGAAAACTGCAGAACCTGATAATGGAAGTATTTTTATAGATGGTGTTAATCTGCGCTTTATACAGCGAAAAGAATTGTACTCGTTGATTGGAGTAGTCTCGCAAGAGGTTATTCTTCTCAGTGACTCGATAAGAGATAACATAACTCTTGGGAGAGCCGCTACCAATCAGGAAATTGAAATGGCTATTAGTCGAGCTGCAATAAGTGATTTTATACAAACTCTTCCAGAGGGACTTTCAACCTTAGTTGGTGAACGTGGATTGAGGCTTTCTGGTGGTGAACGTCAACGAATTGCAATAGCCAGAGCTCTACTGAAAAAACCACAAATTTTGTATCTTGATGAAGCAAGCTCGGCTCTCGATGAAAACACTGAAAAAGCAATAATGGATAAGCTTAGGGAGTTGTCGGGAGAAATGACAATTATTGCTATTACTCATCGCAAAGGCGTGATCAACGCCACTGACAAATTAGTTGAGTTAGAGGGTGGAAAAATTAATTAAGATTCCCTCTAGGCTCTAGGCTTTGCAGTAAATTTATTGTTGTAGATGATCGATGTCATTATCAATATGAAAGATCATATTCATTTGTAAGAGGTGTACTCTGCTCTACTTAACTTTACAAATGAGGTTAGTATCAGAGATCATGTTTAACAATATAGTTCGTTTATTAACGGTATTACTTAGTTCTCTTTTTTCATCAAATTAATGAGTGACTTTGGGCGAAGATCTATCCAATTGGCAGTTACAAATTCGCTACAAGACGGTTTATCCGCTGGTCCATATTCACATCGCCATCCTGTGGGTACTTCAACGTGTTCAGGCCAAATGGACCGCTGTTTTTCGTCATTTACAAGGACAAGGAATTGGTTGGTGGCGTCATCAAATAGACTACTCATAGTTTCCTCCTTCTGACTGGCTCACATCTACTTAAAGTAGTACTATATATTCGCACCCTTGGGACATTTTTTCAAGCAAAAATTATCTAATTTACTACCGGGAACACAATATTATGGCCTTCGTTGGTGCCTATTTGGTTGGTTGATAAATTACATTTGAGAGTTTGCTTTGGGTAAATCAGGTGAATATTATTAAGTTTGGCAGCCATCCCTTCCGGATTTTACGGATGGCCGGACATTTTGATTGTACTTTTTCCATCTCAAGCAACCCGGCAGTAAAATCCATAATTGCTACTAATTAAGGCTTTCCAATTTCTACATTAACTCCACTCTCACCTTTGTCGCGTTGGAACTCGACATATAGGATTGTTCTATCCTTTTGTGATGCGTTGATTGCAAAATGAGCTAACGACCCGTCGAATATAAGTGTCTGTCCTGGAACATGTTGCCGGAACTCTCCTTCGACGTTTAAGTAAGCATAGTTGTGCTCTGAAGCGGCATCAAGAGTTAAGTGAAGTTGTAGGATGCCTTTTGCAGCTAGTTCCTTATGGCAATGTGTGGGGAGAAAAGTGTTGGATTTAAGACGAACTAAAGCCGCTACTTTTACTCCAGGTATTCGATTAAGTAGGGATAAAGTGTATGCCATTTTTCCGTTCAAAAACCGAATCGGATTGGATTCAGCTACTAACACTAGTTGAATCCAATCTTCATTTATGCCATTCAAACCCCAACCTTTTAACCAGCCATATTCTCCGCCACCTTGAACGTAGTCTCCAATTTCCTTAAATACTTCTTTATGAGTTTTCCCCACCCTATGAATTGGCGTTAGGGGCAAATCTAATTCGTCAGTTTCGTCCCTAATTTTAGTCCAGTTATCTCGTAGAGATGTAAATTGTGGAAAATTTTGTTCGTCGTGAAATCCTAGTGGCATCATTTTTCCTTTCAATCTGGTTTACGCCGAAGCCGAAATATCGGTACCAATTTCTATTAGGTCATCTCATCCGGCGTAACTTTGGTCGTATTTTAAGGTCCACTGAGGAGCGTAGACGTTTACTTAATCCAGCAACTGTTGGTTCTTCAAAGAGCATTCGGATCGCAACTTCAATCCCCATAGTCGACCTGATCCGGCTAACCAGGCGTGTCGCCAAAAGTGAATGC
>NZ_JBFNGQ010000023.1:2500-6623 GCF_040784015.1 Lentilitoribacter sp. EG35 | reverse complement strand
AAAAGCCCGTCAAATTGACGGGCTAATTGGGCAAGTTATGTGCCATAGCTCTCATACGTTACTAGGGTAACGTATTGTCGCTGTTGGTTTATTTCTACATCTGGTTATGTAGTATCTCAATTTTATAGGAGTTTTTAAGAAGGCTCTCGATCATTGGCTCTGCCAATAATCTGCCGCGCTAAGTTCGGTTTACTTAGCTAAGATGATGACTTTTTATCGTTGATAAAAAGCTTTGGTTGCGGGAGTAGGATTTGAACCTACGACCTTCAGGTTATGAGCCTGACGAGCTACCGGGCTGCTCCATCCCGCGACAATGGCCTCGAAGAGGCTTTGGCGCTGCCTCGCCAGTTAACTTTGCGTAGCAAAGATAACGAGAGAGATGCAATCTAGTTGGTTTAAGTCTTTCAGTTTGCCTTACGGGCGTAACGTGGGACGTTAAACAAGCATTTTCGACCTCACCCAAAGCGAAGTTATTGGTAGGATCCAATGATATTCTGGGTTTGGTAATAGTTTGTATTGTTGATTGTGAGAAGATTAAACATTCCTTTTGCAGACCTGGCAGCGACCTACTCTCCCGCGCCTTAAGACGAAGTACCATCGGCGCTGAGGCGTTTCACGGCCGTGTTCGGAATGGGAACGGGTGCAGCCACCTCGCCATGACCACCAGGTCGGCAAAAGGAATGATTATATAAGAAGCTGGCGGGATAAATCCCTTTTTTGTTGGTTTAAGTCTAGCGCTTCGCCCTATGGGCTCAACGTGCGACGTTAAACTAGTAATCCTGATATTTCAGGAGTTTCGGCGTTATCGCTAATGTTTTTCTACAAGCAGATATCTCTGTCTTATCAGTTTAAAACACACGTGAAGCACAAGCTTCTCGCACGTTTTAAACCACTAAAGAGACATTTTGCTTTGCAAAATGAACATAAGCAATGAGAACAATCAAGCCAATCGAGCTATTAGTACTGGTAAGCTTCGCACATTACTGCACTTCCACACCCAGCCTATCAACGTGGTAGTCTTCCACGGCTCTCAGGGAATACTCGTCTTTGGGTTAGTTTCCCGCTTAGATGCCTTCAGCGGTTATCTATTCCGTATATAGCTACCCTGCTATGCTGCTGGCGCAACAACAGGTCCACCAGAGATACGTCCACCCCGGTCCTCTCGTACTAGGGGCAGATCCCATCAATATTCCTACGCCCACGGCAGATAGGGACCGAACTGTCTCACGACGTTCTGAACCCAGCTCACGTACCGCTTTAATTGGCGAACAGCCAAACCCTTGGGACCTGCTCCAGCCCCAGGATGCGATGAGCCGACATCGAGGTGCCAAACAACCCCGTCGATATGGACTCTTGGGGGTCATCAGCCTGTTATCCCCGGCGTACCTTTTATCCGTTGAGCGATGGCCCTTCCACACGGGACCACCGGATCACTATGACCGACTTTCGTCTCTGCTCGACTTGTCAGTCTCGCAGTCAGGCAGGCTTATGCCATTGCACTCAACGACCGATTTCCGACCGGTCTGAGCCTACCTTCGCGCGCCTCCGTTACTCTTTAGGAGGCGACCGCCCCAGTCAAACTACCCACCACACACTGTCCTGGATCCGGATAACGGATCGCAGTTAGACATCCATGACGATAAGGGTGGTATTTCAAGGATGGCTCCACCTGAACTGGCGTCCAAGTTTCAAAGCCTACCACCTATCCTACACGTGCCGACACGAATGCCAGTGTGAAGCTATAGTAAAGGTGCACGGGGTCTTTCCGTCTGACCGCAGGAACCCCGCATCTTCACGGGGAATTCAATTTCACTGAGTCTATGTTGGAGACAGCGGGGAAGTCGTTACGCCATTCGTGCAGGTCGGAACTTACCCGACAAGGAATTTCGCTACCTTAGGACCGTTATAGTTACGGCCGCCGTTTACTGGGGCTTCAATTCAAGGCTTGCACCTCTCCTCTTAACCTTCCAGCACCGGGCAGGCGTCAGACCCTATACGTCGTCTTGCGACTTCGCAGAGCCCTGTGTTTTTGATAAACAGTCGCTACCCCCTGGTTTGTGCCACCCCCATCTACTTGCGTAAAAAGGGGTCACGCTTCTTCCGAAGTTACGCGTGCAATTTGCCGAGTTCCTTCAACATAGTTCTCTCAAGCGCCTTAGTATTCTCTACCTGACCACCTGTGTCGGTTTGGGGTACGGTCTATACGGTGGAGCTATTTCCTGGAACCTCTTCACTGCACACTCAATCCAATAAGAATGTACAATTTACGAGATCCGTCACTACCACCAGGCTGCAGAATATTAACTGCATTCCCATCGACTACGCCTTTCGGCCTCGCCTTAGGAGCCGGCTAACCCTGCTCAGATTAACTTTAAGCAGGAACCCTTGGTCTTTCGGCGAGGGAGTCTCTCACTCCCTTTATCGTTACTCATGTCAACATTCGCACTTCTGATACCTCCAGGATCCCTCACGGGTATCCCTTCGCAGGCTTACAGAACGCTCTGCTACCGCACTATAAATAGTGCCCTCAGCTTCGGTGCATGGCTTTAGCCCCGTTACATTTTCGGCGCAAGAACCCTTATTTAGACCAGTGAGCTGTTACGCTTTCTTTAAATGATGGCTGCTTCTAAGCCAACATCCTGGTTGTTTTGGGATTCTCACATCCTTTCCCACTTAGCCATGACTTTGGGACCTTAGCTGGAGGTCAGGGTTGTTTCCCTCTCCACTACGGACGTTAGCACCCGCAGTGTGTCTGCCAATTAGTACTTCCGGGTATTCGGAGTTTGGTTAGGATCAGTAAGTCGTTGGGACCCCATAGCCCATCCAGTGCTCTACCCCCCGGAGTATTCGATTGACGCTCTACCTAAATAGATTTCGCAGAGAACCAGCTATTTCCAAGTTTGATTGGCCTTTCACCCCTAGCCACAAGTCATCCCGACACATTGCAACGTGTATGGGTTCGGTCCTCCAGTTGGTGTTACCCAACCTTCAACCTGCTCATGGCTAGATCACTTGGTTTCGGGTCTAATGCAACAAACTATCGCCCTATTAAGACTCGCTTTCGCTACGCCTACACCTATCGGCTTAAGCTTGCTTGCTACACTAAGTCGTTGACCCATTATACAAAAGGTACGCGGTCAGCCTTGCGGCCTCCCACTGTTTGTAGGCATCCAGTTTCAGGTACTATTTCACTCCCCTTGTCGGGGTGCTTTTCACCTTTCCCTCACGGTACTGGTTCGCTATCGGTGATGCACGAGTACTTAGGCTTGGAGGGTGGTCCCCCCACGTTCAGACAGGATTTCACGTGTCCCGCCCTACTCGAGGATTATAGATCGATTAACGCGTACGGGGCTATCACCCACTACGGCACGACTTTCCAGACGCTTCCGCTTTTCTTTCTATAACCACTGGCCTGATCCGCTTTCGCTCGCCGCTACTTACGGAGTCTCGGTTGATGTCCTTTCCTACGGGTACTTAGATGTTTCAGTTCCCCGCGTTCGCTTCTTACACCCTATTTTATTCAGGTGTAGATACCTTATTTCGATATCTAGAAAGATAAGATGTTCAATTAAGAACACCTTAAATTTTCTAGATATCTAAGGTGGGTTTCCCCATTCGGATATCATCGGATCAAAGGTTATTCGCACCTCCCCGACGCTTTTCGCAGCGTATCACGTCCTTCATCGCCTGTGCATCCCAAGGCATCCACTAAATGCCCTTAAGTCACTTGATTATTCTCATTGCTAATGCCCATTTGTTGCACCTCAGGGGAGGCGTCAATAAATGCCACTAGCGCGTCCAGCATAATGTTTTGATCGGACAAACAACTAAAACCCAGAACCAAACAGCTCTGAGACATAAAATCAAAGATTTTATAAAGTCGAAGACCACCAAAAAGGGCTTAGATACGCCGAGCATCTAGCCACATTAATACTGATTAAGACCAGCTTCTTGAGATAAGTCCAGTCATGCGCGGTCAGGCAACATGAACCATCCTTCATATATGTCATCCGACACAATAATCAGGCTTGAGCAGCAATTAATCACCCGGAACCAATAATAAATTATCAGCCTTGAGTGGATGATTAAATCCAGACAAATCTTCTCTTCACAATTTTCAATA
>NZ_JBFNGQ010000022.1:0-7026 GCF_040784015.1 Lentilitoribacter sp. EG35 | reverse complement strand
CTGACGAAGCGGTCTGACCTTAGGATTAGTTATTGGGTTAGTGGAAACTGTGCGTTCTGTAATATTGGTATGCATGACAATACTCCTGTCTGATATGAGGTTAAACACCTCAATCATCAGGAAAATCTCAAACCTTGTGGCCACAATCAGAAAACATGGTTATCGCACAACATTTAAATAACCAAAAATATACCGCACTCAGCAAATATATCGCGGAGTGATTTAGTCCTGTGGCCCAAGGCGGAAGTCGGCTGCTTAACTCGCAGTCTTACTCACACGGCTGAAACAATGAAATTCTGAATAAGCCTGAGATCATATTTATCTTTTGGAATGACGATATGAGTTTCATATTCTTTATCCATTTCATCGATCTGAATGGAGACAAGGGATTTATCGTTACTTGCACTTCCATCTAAAAAGATACCAATTCCGACACCATGCATAATGGCCTCTTTCATGACCGGAAAAGTGGTTGTTTTGATGGTTCTTCGAATTGATATATTGTGTTTCTTAAGCGCCGCAGTAACTTCCCGCTCGGTCAGTGATCCCTTTTCCGGTAGTAAAAGAGCTTCATCCCATAACTCGTTCAGGGAAATTCGTTTTCGTTTAGATAGCGGATGTTTCGGTAGCACATATAAAACATATTTAACTGTAGCAACTTTTCGGGACACCCATTCATTTGAGGACGGTGGCTCGGTTATAAAAGCAATATCGGCCTTTCTCTGGCGTAATAATGATGTTGCAGTTGTCCAATCATAAAGTGTGAAATCGATATTCACATCTGGATAGATTTCAGTGAACCGAGATATGTGTTGCAGCGCCGGAAGTGGTGCATTGGCAATGACAGAGATATGCCCATCTTCCAATTGAGAGAACCTTGAGATTTTTTCATCAATCAGCCTGTCCAGTGTCACAAAACGGTCTGCCAACTCGTAAAATTCTACGCCTGTTGATGTCAGTGAAAAGCCGTCGCGATCTCGGACCAACAATTTTGAACCAAGTGCATGTTCAAGTTTGCCCACATGTTGACTGATGGCTGACTGGGACACATTTAATTTTTCTGCGGCGGCAGAAAAGCTCCCCTCCCGTGCAACATGTGCAAAAGCTGCAATCCTATATGGGTTTGTGCGCATAAGTCTGACTCCAATTTTTCCAAACTCTAACGCCTATAAGTGTCACTAATATTACGTCACATGATTGTCTCTTAGACTTAATAGGTTTCGGTCAGCCAACGTTGGGAGCTAAGATGTCTAATATCAGCCTGAACAATATTTATAAGAAATTTGGTGCGACCGAAGTCTTAAAGGGCGTTGATCTGGACATACGGGACAAAGAGTTCGTCACATTGGTTGGCCCGTCTGGTTGCGGCAAGTCTACCCTGCTGAGGATTTTAGCTGGACTTGAGCAGCCTGATAAGGGAAGTGTGCTTATTGATGGGAAAAATGTCACATCTGTCCGGCCTGCAGATCGAAACCTATCCATGGTGTTTCAGTCCTACGCGCTTTATCCCCATCTTACTATCAGCCAAAACATGATGACACCGCTCAAGCTTCGCGATTTAAAGGCGAGGGAAAGACTACCCGTGTTTGGTCCACTATTGTCACGCGCCAAGTATCGACCACTGATTGATCAAGTAAAGAAGACTGCAGAGATTCTGAAGATCACAGAACTTCTTAATAGAAAACCCGGCCAACTTTCTGGAGGGCAACGTCAAAGAGCTGCCCTTGGCCGAGCGATGGTTAGAAACCCTCTTGCGTTTTTAATGGATGAGCCGCTGTCAAATTTAGATGCCGCCTTACGTGTTCATATGCGTGCTGAACTTTCACAATTGCATCAAAGGCTCGGCTCCACATTTGTGTATGTGACCCATGATCAGGCAGAAGCTCTGACCATGTCAAGCCGAATGGCTGTTATGATGAATGGCAAGATTCTGCAATATGGTCCACCAGATGAGATATATCGCAATCCAAATACAATTGAGGTCGCCAAATTCATCGGATCACCTGCAATTAATATCATCTCTGGTGCAATTGATGAAAATGCTCATGTTAAAATATTGGATAAGACACTTGATCTTTTAGCACCATCTCAAAGCCCAAGCATCCAAGTTGGAATTCGGCCAGAACACCTGTCTTTTTGCAATGAGCATGTGAGTGCTTTTAAAGGCTTTGTTTCTCATATCGAAAACCTTGGAGCAGACCTTTTCTATCATTTGAAAATTCAGGAAGAAGAGCAACCCGTCATCATCCGCACCTCGGCGAACGAAGGTTTAAAGCACCGGCTGAAAGACCTCGTCCACTTTGAACTCAATCTCGATAAAATGATGATATTTGACCATCATGGCCTTCGCCTTCAAACTCACGTAAATGAACCGAGCGAGATGGCTTCATGAGGGGATCTCGCGCCCATTTATGGTTTATAAGTCCAGCACTTTTTTTAATGGCCGTCATTCTTTTGATACCCATTCTCATTGCACTTGGCATAAGCTTTACGAACTTCTCGCTAGGCAATAGCGGCGCCGAATTTGTTGGGTTTAAAAACTATGAACAAATTTTCACGCGTACCACTTATGAGAAAATGTTTGGTGCGACTTTTCGCTATGTGTTCATAGTTGTTCCGATGACGGTGGGTCTGGGGCTTGGTGCGGCACTTCTCATCAATTCACTCACCCGCTTTGGTGATGTTTATAAGACAATTTACTTTCTACCGGTTATGTCCGCACTCATTGCCATGGCGATTGTTTGGGAATTCGCATTTCACCCAACGATTGGTATCATCAATTCTACATTGGAGCGTGGCTGCGGTACATTTTTAGAAAACTGGAGTTGGTATGCAAAAGGGTGTGAGAAGACCTTCCCACTTTGGCTCAATGATCGTGATTACGCGATTTGGACTGTTTCGTTTATCGGTATTTGGCAAGGCTTTGGCTTCAACATGGTTCTGTATCTTGCTGGACTAACCGGCATACCCAAAGAGCTTTATGCGGCTGCCGAAATGGATGGCGCAAAATCCAGTTGGGAACGCTTTTTCTTAATTACTTGGCCAATGCTGGGACCAACAACAGTGTTTGTTGTCACCATCAGCTTTATCAGAAGCTTTCAGGTTTTTGACATGGTTGAAGCTTTTTACCCACAAGGCGGCGGACCATCAAAATCTGTTTATGTGATGATGTTTGCCATCTATGAAAAAGGTATCCAGCAAAACCTCATGGGTGTAGGAGCCGCCATCACTGTCGTCTTCTTGCTTTTTGTCATGCTGCTGACAATCTTTCAACGTTGGCTTGTTGAGCGGAGAACCCATTATGTCTAACACCTCATTACTTAACACTCGTTTTTCAACATCATGTACGATCAAACATGCCGTACTCATACTCGGTGCATTGATTGTCCTTCTGCCATTTTACGTCATGGTATCATATTCGCTTAAATCACCGGCGGAGATCATGCAAAACGTAGGCGGTTTTTTTGGGTCGCAAGCACCTTTTCGAGATGACTATTGCATCAAGTTAGGTAATACAGTGGCTGACTGCATGGTCACGCCGTGGATCTACAACTACACGACTGCATTCGAAAAAGCGCCTTTATTGCGTTATCTTTTAAACGGCATTGTTGTGACAGCGTCTATATTTTTCATTCAGGTGGTTGTCGCTCTGCCCTGCGCCTATGCTCTCGCAAAACTGCGTTTTTGGGGGCGTGATGCCGTGTTTGCATTAGTTCTGTTTTGCTTGCTAATTCCAGTTCATGCGATCGCGCTTCCGCTTTACATCATGCTTGCTAAACTGGGGCTTACCAACACCTATGCAGCCCTCGTTGTACCATGGACAATCTCTGTTTTTGGCATCTTCCTGATGAGGCAGTTTTTTATGACCGTGCCTGATGACTTGATCGATGCGGCGCGCATGGACGGAATGAGCGAATATTCAATCATCTGGAATGTCATGTTACCGACTGCAATTCCGGCATTAATGGCCTTCGCGATCTTTAGTATCGTGGCCCACTGGAACGATTATTTTTGGCCGCGCATTGTAATTACCGGAAATCGGGATCTTTTCACACCGCCATTGGGACTTCGCGAATTTAAAGGGGATGCAGATGGTGATAATTTCGGACCAATGATGGCAACAGCGGTCATAATTGTAACACCACTTTTAGCCGCTTTTGCGCTGGCGCAAAGGCGCTTCATTGAAGGAATAACACTCTCTGGAATGAAGTAGATCAAAACTATGAGGGCGTGCTGATTATGAGCACGCCCATCACCGAAATCCCGAAAGGGATCAAATAGGGACCGGACAAGCGCAAACAAGAACGGGCCCAACCAACGAGACTAAGGCAACTGGAGATAATCTAATGAAAAAACTATTTTCTGCAATGGCTCTTTCGCTTTTTGCAACCACTGCAATGGCTGATGAGAAGGTAACAATTGAATTTGCTTACCCTTATTCGCACCTCTTTGATGTGACTTATGAGAAGATTATGCCTGCTTTCAAGGCAGCACACCCAAATATTGAAGTAAAATTCCGCGCAACATACGAATCCTATGAAGATGCATCAAATGTTATTCTTCGTGAAGCTGTTGCAAACGAATTGCCTGACGTGACGATGCAGGGCCTAAACCGTCAGGCAATTTTGGTCGACAAAGGTATCGCAAAATCTCTTGAACCATTTATCGCAAAAGAAGCTGATTTTGCGAAAGACGGTTATCACAAAGCGATGCTTGATCTGGGAACATTCAACGACGAAGTATATGGTCTTCCATTCTCAATTTCTCTTCCGGTTGGTTACTACAACATGGAAGTGATGGCGAAAGCTGGTATCACCGAAGTTGACCAATTACCAAAGACTTGGGACGAAGTGATTGACACATGTGGCAAGCTTACAGAAGCTGGCGTTAAAAACCCTATGTTTTGGGGCTGGAACATCACAGGTAACTGGTTCTTGCAAGCTCTTATGTGGAGCCAAGACAAGCCAACAGTTATGGGAGCAGACTTCCAATTGGACGAAGCTGAAGGCCTGACAGCACTTAACACAATGAAATCGATCTTCCGCGGTTGTGATATGCAAAATATTGAGTGGAAGTCTGCCCTTGCATCTTTCTCTGCTGGTGAAATTGGCATGATGTACTGGTCAACATCTGCTGTTGGCGCGGTTGAGCGTTCAATGGGTGATTTCACACTTGTAACAAATGAATATCCAGGAATCGTCGCTGGTGGTCCACTTGGTCTTCCTGCTGGTGGTAACTCAGCAATGTTGACATCTACATCTGATGATCCAAAGGTATTGGATGCTGCTTGGGAATGGCTCAAATTCATCACATCTGGTGAAGGGGCCGCCGAAGTTGCGCGTACAACTGGCTACATGCCGCCAAACCAAGCTGCTAACGAAATCATTTTGAAAGATTTCTATAGCCAAAATCCTGCCAAAGCGACAGCGGTTCGTCAGCTTCCTTTGCTACGTGATTGGCAAGCATATCCCGGTGACAACGGACTTGCTGTAACCCAAGTTATCTATGATGCGATCGAAGGTATTGTAACGGGTGAATACGACGACATGGAAGAGTTGCAAACTGAACTTTCTGAAGAAGTTCAGGATCTTTTACCTGCAGGTTCTTAAACTCGCCCAGCTCAAGAGCGCCTCATTAAATTGGGGCGTTCATTTTAAATTACACCCCACGGATATATGATGAAATTTCTCCAACTGACAGACATCCATTTGACAGCTCCCGGCCAGACTATTGGTGGGCGGGATCCAAACAAAAATTTTGCACAAGCTATAGAACACGCTATGAAACACCATTCGGATGCAGAGGCCATGTTTATAACGGGTGATCTATCTGACTGGGGCGAGACGGATGATTATAAACGTTTAGCTGAACAGTTGGATAAGCTTCCGCTGCCGGTTCATCTGTGTATTGGCAACCATGATGACCGCCCTACATTTTTAAAGCAATTCCCTGATCTTGAAGGTGATGGTGGATTTGTACATTCAGTTGTTCCCCTATCAATAGGTCACGCAATCTTGTTAGATACCTGGGGTCCAGAAAGCCATGCAGGCTTCTTTTGTGAAGATCGCGCAAAATGGTTATCTTATCAATTGACAGAACTTGATGGTCCAATTTGGATTTTTATGCACCACAATCCGGTGCCATCGCATGTCAAGCCCATGGATGAGATCATGCTTTTGGATTCCAGCAGATTTGGTGAGATAATAAGGCCTTTTAAGGATAAGATATCGCATATCCTTCATGGTCATTGCCATCTGCCCTTATCTGGCACATTTCATGGAATTCCATTTTTTGCACCGCGTGGAACAAACCATGCCGGCTGGCCAAATTTTGCAGCTGAACGCCTCCTATCTGCGGCAGACTTAACAGAATCCTACGCTGTCATCTTTGCTGATAAAAACAGCACAATGATCCACATGGTCGAATATGGTTACAAAGGCAATGTACGCAATGAAGGAAGCCCTGAATATGCAGATTGGGATAAAATAACGATGATCAGGTAATTGTTGTGGGTTCTGGGAATGCACATCTAGTCAAAAATCATCTGAGGTGAAGCATTTCCGCTCCACCTCTGTGTTCAGACTTCAATCTTTTCTGCTATTTCCAGTGCATCATCAACTTCAACACCAGGGTATCGGACGGGGTAATGTCGCAAAGTTTGTTGCAGGTTAAGTTAGCCCTATCTGTAGACGCAATTATTCAGCGAATGCAGCAAATTGTTGGAATGCTAATTGGTTGGTTCTGCCGAACTGATGTTTCCGGATCTATGTGCTATCTCAATTCCCTGCAGCGTTGCTGAAGCTGAATAGAACGATTTGAAACTCATCATGGGGCGTGTCAGTTTTTTGATAAAACGGTGATCCTGCTCCATAATGTTGTTCAGATATTTCACTTGCATTATCTTGATCAACTTACTTCTGTTCGTGAATTTCAACATTACATTGGTCCATAGCAATCCCGCCAAATTGGCACCACTTTTGTCGATGACTACTTTGTCCGGCACATCGTTATTATCAATGGCTTGTT
>NZ_JBFNGQ010000021.1:0-8967 GCF_040784015.1 Lentilitoribacter sp. EG35 | reverse complement strand
CAATGAAAAAGACATAAACCAAGATCAAAACGGGCTAATACCCTGACAATACTACTCGCGATCCAAAACCGCGCTAGACAATCCAAATCAACTCAAACACTTTATCAACAATATCGGCCAGAAGCAGAATATTAGAATCTCGGCTGTATATTTAAGCGTATGCTGCTAATTCATATAAATATTATTATGTCTGTATGCAGGCTTTATCTATTAATTCTTGCATTGAGTTTCATTCTGTCAATGTCACTCCCTGATATTCATACCGTAGGTAATTCTCGCTCAGAATCCTGCTATTGAACCGATGCAATGATTGGCTACGTGGAATGTGGTGAAGCAGTTATTTCCGGTTATTTGAAAGAACTTCTGTATAACTTATGGTTAAGTCTTTTGATTCCCCCTATGACCATAGTCCTGCAAATGAACCTAAAATTTACTGTGATATCAATCTTGATGTAAGCACCGATATGCTTGCTAGTTTACTACGTCTATTCTCGCCGACAAATTAAATTAATTATTTGCAGGTGATTGTCGCGTAATTCCGCAATTGGCCAATTCTCACCCTGATAAGGCTGCCTTAGAACTTTTGATCTTAAAGTAACAACAGTTCTCTTGAAATCAAATGAGGACTTCGGGCTCGTGCCTGATGGAGATACTTTAGCCGTGATCAGAGTTCATTTTTCCATGGCGGATTTGCACCAGATCGCGAAACTGTAACAGCAGCAATTTTTGCAGCATATGATAGCGCTTCTTCCAATGTGGCTTGTTCAATATTTTGAAGGACTGATTTTTCAAGTAATTTTAAACTCGATAGTTTTGCCAAAAATCCAGCATTGAATGTATCGCCTGCGCCGACAGTATCGACAACTTCAACGGCTTGCCCGTTAACAGATACATTCTGACCATTGCCATAAAGAGCGATTGCGCCATCCTCACCCTTGGTAAGAATAACGATGGATGGTCCTAGAGACTTCACATGTTCCAACTTGACATCAAGGCTAGCATTATCTGGAATAATCCAGTTGAGGTCTTCATCTGATATTTTGACGATATCTGCCATTTTCATCAGTTTATTAAGTCTGGCGCGATAACGCCCCTCATCTGCAATGAATGAACGGCGAATGTTTGGATCAAGCATCACGATATGGTCTGGCGCAAGATGTGCAGCTAAATCAGAATAGACGTCTCCACATGGCTCTGATGCGAGACTTATTCCGCCGAAGTAACAAGCTTTATATCCATCGACATTTTCTGGCAATGTATAAGACGTAAGCATTCTGCCTGCTGAATTTTCATCAAAAAATGAATATCTGGCATGCCCATTTTCTAATTGCACAAATGCCAGTGTTGTTGGTCTGTCTGAGCGAATAAGCGGAGACACATCGACATTACTTTCCAGCAGTGACTTGATGAGTTGTTTGCCAAATAGATCTGTTGAGACGCCCGATAGAAGGCCAACGTCTATATCCAACCGACCTAGAGCAATGGCTGTATTAAATATAGCGCCGCCACAGTAAGGCGCAAAAGCCTGTTTACCATCAGCAATGTCCGTGGCAATCATATCTATTAGAGCTTCACCGCAGCATAATATCATTTAATGCGTTGCTCGGTTTGTTTATCGAATAAATGAACTCTGCTTGGATCCATAGCAAGGTGAATAATTTCACCTTTTTTATCGCTGCTGAAATCTTCAGCTTTTGCAACGAACTCAACACCATCTTCGCGAATGAGATGGGCAATCACGTGATCACCTAACTGTTCAATAAGGTCGAGCCTCCCGCTAATAACGGCTTCTTCTGGTTTGCAGCTAATAAGATGCTCAGGACGTAGGCCCACAACAATTTCGCCGTTCGAGTTTTTAGGTGTCGGCGCGACTGCTACGGGGCCGCCAACAAAGACGTTTTCTGCATCGGGTTTAACGTCGAACATGTTCATAGCCGGACTGCCAATAAATTTGGCAACGAATAGATTGTCCGGCGTGGAATAAAGTTCCATAGGTTTGCCAACTTGTTCAATCAACCCGTCACGCAACACCACAATTTTGTCTGCCAGTGTCATCGCTTCAACTTGATCGTGGGTCACATAAATCATCGTTGAACCTAGGCGCTCATGCAAACGGGCGATTTCAAGCCGTGTTTGCCCACGTAGCGCTGCATCAAGATTTGACAAAGGCTCATCAAACAAGAACACTTCTGGCTCTCGAACAATGGCGCGCCCAATAGCGACACGTTGTCGTTGGCCACCTGAAAGCGCACGGGGCGTGCGTTGTAGATATTCCTCTATGTGGAGTATTTTCGCTGCCGCATTTACACGACGATCAATCTCATCTTTGGGCGTTTTAGCCTGTTTTAAGCCAAATGCCATATTGTTGAAAACCGTCATATGGGGGTAAAGGGCGTAGGTTTGGAACACCATGGCCACACCGCGTTTTGCAGGCGCAACTTCGTTCACAACGCGATCACCAATTGAGATTTCACCTCCAGAAATTTCTTCCAAACCAGCAATCATTCTCAACAGGGTGGATTTACCACAACCTGATGGTCCGACAAATACAACGAACTCTCCATCATCAATGTCAAGGTCCACTCCATGCATAACTTTTGTAGTGCCATAGGATTTTACAACGTCTCTTATCGTTAAACCGGCCATCGTTTTTCTACCTCTCTGATGGCATTGGTCATGCCATCAATAAATGCTGGATACTGATTGGGTAATTCGGCCCAAAGCTGTTTTGATTGCGCAAATTTGGCCTCTGCTCCATCAGCAAGAAGCGGTTTTAAATCCTGCCAAAATGGATCGTGATAATTGACTTTGAGCTGCCCGTTGGCAAATCGCCTTGCATAGACATACCAACTTGCGACACATAGATATGTGTGAACAGGAACAATTCCTTGATGCAAACATGATTCTAATGTCGGTCGAATAAAGATGGGCATCTTGGAATACCCATCCATGCAAATTCGCTCCAGTTGATCTGCGATTGCTTGATTGGAAAAGCGAGCTGTGATTTCAGCCAAATAGTCAGCCTTATCAAAGGGCAAATCAATATTTAACCCGGGCAAAACCTCAATTTTCTCAAAATTATCGAAAATAGTACTCAATTCAGGGTCTAGGATGGCTTGATCATAAGTCGTGTGACCTTTGATGGTGCCGAAATAACACAAACCTGTATGTCCACCATTTAAGATGCGGATTTTGGCTTCTTCATAAGGGTCAACATCTTCAACAACTTCGACGCCGACTTTGGCAATATCGGGCATAGGTGCCTTAAAGTGATCTTCCAAAACCCACTGAATAAATGTTTCTGCATGAATTGGGTCATCGTTAAGAGAACCTGTTACGGCAGAAATCTCTCCGCGCAACCCATCGCTGGCGCGCGGTGTAATTCGGTCCACCATTGAACAGGGGAAGCTTACATTTCTTTCCACCCAATTAAGCAGCTCACTTTCACCAAGTTGCTTAAGATATGCGCAAAAACTCCGCTCAAGCATTTTACCATTTGCCCGGATGTTATCGCAGCACAATAGATTAAGTGGATTGCCGTGCGCATGCTGGCGTTTCTTTAGTGCAGATGTCAAAAATGCATATACAGACTGTTTTTCACCACCCTGTAATTCAGCGACAATAACGGGTTCATTCAAATTGAGAGAAAAATCATTGTTGAGATAATATCCACTTTCAGTCACAGTGATGGAGACGGCAAAAACACTTTCGCGAGAGATTAAATTTTCCGTAGCTTGTTGATTGTTTGTCCAATCTGAAAACGCGCAATGCGGGCGTATGCGTTGATACCTTTTTTCTCCATCCGGTGTTGTTGTTTTAAGAACATAGCCGCCTTTTGCTTTCGCGGATTCTGCGAAATTTTCAGCTTCTGAAGCGCGTAAGTTTACAGCAGCAATACCCCAACGCAGATCGCCGGACTTCTGCATATATTCATCAATATACACAGCCATATGGGCGCGATGGAAAGCGCCGTATCCGATATGCACAATCCCGATCTCGCATGCAGTTCTATCATAATCAGACGCGGGGATCTCCCGATTTATGTCAACTGACATAACTGTCATGACGAAAATCTTTGTTTTGGTGCTAGTTCACTTAATGCCAAATCACGATACTCCGTTGGTGTCATGTTCTTCATTTTTAAAAAATGTCGATTAAAGTTTGCAAGATTGTGGAAGCCTACTGAAAAGCAGATGGATGCGACTTGCTCGTCGGTAGAGTAAAGCATGGAACAAGCTTGGCTAATTCGAATTCTATTCACAAACTCGACGAATTTATTCCCTGTAAAACGTTGGAAGTTCCGTGAGAAAGCAGCCGAACTCATTCTCGCCATTTCGGCTGCCATTTCAACGGAAATATCTTCTGCAAAATGTTTGGTGATATGATCGATAACCTCGGCGATACGCGCTTGTTTAGAATTGCCCTCTGGTTGCACCATTCCAGCAACAGATAATGGTAGTTTCTCTACGTGTTCATTCACACGTACAAGAAACCGCAAGAATGCAACGATGCGTTCTGATCCTCTTGTGCTTCTAATGCGTTCCAAATGCCCTTTTGCAAAAATTGGATTGAAACCGGTAAATTCAATGCCAGATTTTGCCAGCTCAAACATGGCTTCCATCTCTTGAAATTCAGGGAAAGCTTCTGCAAGTTTATCAACACTCTCTTGGCTGAACTGTACCATCATATCGCGGATTTCAACCGGCTCCGGATGAGCAACTTCATCCGTTACCCAATTATGTGGTAGTTGTGGCCCGGTCATAAAGAGAGACCCCGGTACGAACTCACCTATGTAATCCCCGACAAATGCTTTACCACGTGTTGCCACGACTAAGTGAAGTTCATATTCGGCGTGACTATGCCAACGACAAAGATTGGTTGGCCAACCGTGTTCGAGATAGCGGATAGTTTCCGTCGCACGGTCCACGTATTCCAATTCGGGTAAGAGGATTGACATTTGGCTACCTCAACACATTTCCACCATCAACGCTTAATGTTTGCGCTGTGATATACATAGATTGTTCTGAGGCAAGAAAAATCGCAATACGAGCAACGTCTCTTGGCGTCCCCATATAGCCAAGAGGAATAGCTTCCCCAACGTCATTTTTTTTCTGCAGTAGCTCTTTACTTTCAATTTTGGCAAAGAGTGCATCTATAACACTGGGAGAATTTGCATTGACGCGAATTTCATAGGGAAACAGTGCGAGTGCTGCGAAGTGTTCTGCAATGATACCTCCGATGCCTCCAATGGCATTATTTACCAAGCAGTTTTTGCCTTTTAAATTTACGGGTGCGGGATTAAAGCTCATTTCACCGCTCCGAATGTAAGACCCTGTACAAGTTGCTTTTGGCAGAACCATCCGAGAACCACGATGGGACCAACAGCCGCTGCAGAGACTGCTGACAAACGACCAAAGAACAAACCTTCAGGTGCACGGTTACCTTCAATTAACGTTGCGAGCGTTGCTGCATCGATTGTGGTAAGACGAACCGTCCAATAGGCCTCGTTCCAGCAAAAAATAAAAGTCAAAAGTGCCGTGGATGCAACACCGCCCCATGCTAGCGGGATAAGGATATCTTTGATCTCACCCCAAGTTGTCACGCCGTCCATCTTACCTGCTTCGATGATTTCTTTTGGAATTTCTTTGAAGTATGTAAACAACATCCATATCGCAATGGGTAAGTTAATGAGACATAAAACGACGATGACAAGGAAATGTGTGTCATAAATCTGCAGGAAGTTTTTTGTCAAAAAAGTCATCGGGTAGAGAACAGCTGCTGCGGGTAGCATCTTGGTGGAGAGCATCCACATTAAAATATCTTTAGTGTGGCGGCTAGGATTAAACGCCATCGCATAGGCGGCTGGCACGCCAACAAACAAGGCAAAAGCGGTTGCAAATGTTGATGTAATGACCGAATTGATGGCAAAGCGCCAATAATCATAGTTTTCCGTCATATTGAGATAGTTCTCAAGTGTCGGTGTGAATACAAACAGGAATTCAGGTTTTACCGCATCCGCATCCGTTTTGAAGCTTGTAAAAACCAACCAGAAAATCGGAAAGAAGAAGATGATCGCAACAGTCCAAGCCAAAACAGGCAAGAAGGTTTTTCCAAATTTGGATCTTTGAGCAACAATAGCCATAATCTAATCCTCTAATCCATCAAACTTTTGCCGATCATGCGCAGTAAAAATAATGCTACGATGTTCGCCAATATGACTGCAAATATACCCGTGGCACTTGCGGCACCAATATTATTTGAAGCAAATTCACCAATGAGATATGGTAGGTTTTTATTCCCGTTACCTCTACTTACAATTTCTATTTCCGCGTAGAGTGATAAGTGAAAAATTGATTGTATCATCACCACAATCGCCATCGGTCTTGCCAAATGTGGCAGTGTTAAATTGCGGAATTGTGACCAAGCGTTCGCACCATCCAGAACTGCCGCTTCCTTTTGCTGCTGGTCTTCTGACTGTAAAGACGTCATAAAGATTAGCACTGCAAATGGCGTCCATTGCCAAGCAACCATAATAATTACAGCGTAAGATGCTGTTTGTGTTGCTCGGAAAGATATTGGTTGTAACTCAGGCCATAGCGAGAAAAAGTCGCCGAGAACGGGGAAGTCTTTCAAGCCGTTGATGAGTTCGTTCAACGCGCCAACGGCAAGTCCGTTAAGCCCCAAAACCGGATCAAGTATCATGTTAATCCAAAGAACGGCATTTACCGCAGGCATTACAAAAAACGGTGAAATAAGGAGAACGCGGACAGCGCCACGCCCGGGAAATGATCTGTTGATAAGGACGGCGATTGCCAGCCCCAAAGTCACAGTTATAGCCAAAATGCTACCGACAATGAATAAGCTGTTTTGTACTGCATACCAAAAGTCTTTCGCGTTTAGAACATATTCGAAGTTCCCTAGCCCGCGCCAGTTACTGAGGCTTGGTGTCGTCCATTCCGGTCTACGTGCGCTATTTAGAACATAACGAATAAAAGAGAAATATAGGGTCATCCCTAAAGGGACGATCATCCAGATGAGTAGTAGCAAAACAGCTGGTGTTTGAAGCAAACGTGGAAGAGTTCTTTTAGACATGATCTGGTAACTCCTACAGGGCTGATCGCTCGCGAAACTCATAATTCGGTTGATTATTATCAACCAGTTTATGATGCCAAGTTCGACAAATTAAATATTTGGCAATTCACATTCAGGGTAACAGGTTTGGCGGCGGACCGCCGAACCAATTTGTTTACTACCAGATTATTAGTAGTAACCAGCTTCTGCCATGATAGCGTCTGCAGCTTTTTGAGCTGCTGCTAGTGCTTCATCAACTGATTTTGCACCAGAAAGAGCTGCTGCCATTTCTTGTGCAACCGCTGAACCAACCTCTGGGAATTCCGGGATAGCAGCGAACTGAACACCAACATATGGCTTCAGGTCTGTTGCTTCAGGAGCAGCTGATTCAATCGCAGCCATTTCAGCAGACGCAAATTTAGCAACTGCTTTGAACTCTGGATACGAATAAGTTGATGCACGTGTACCTGTTGGTACTTTGCCCCAACCAAACTCTGGATGGTCAGCAACAGCTTTGATGTATTCTTTAGATGTTGACCATTCGATGAATTTCTTAGCTTCATCTGAATTTGGTGAGCCAGCTGGAACAGCCATTGCCCATGCCCACAACCAGTTTGCACCTACAGGGTTACCGGCATTTGGAGACTGAGCGTAAGCAACACCGTCAACTTCTAGGAAAGAAGCAGCAATTGTTGCATCAATCCACATGCCACATTTACCTTCGTTGTAAAGAGCAAGGATTTCGTTAAATGAGTTACCTTCTGAACCTGGAGGTCCGTAGTTACCCAAAAGATCAACGTAGAAGTTGATTGCAGCTTTCCATTCAGCAGACTCAAGCTGAGGTTTGAAATCTTTGTCAAACCATGCGCCACCGAATGAGTTTACGAGAGTTGTGATGAACGCCATGTTATCACCCCAGCCTGGCTTACCACGCAAACATGCGCCATAAACACCATTGTCTGGATCGTGCATTGCAGCTGCAGCTTTTTTGATGTTGTCCCAAGAATCATTGTCTGCAACAGAAACACCAACAGCATCTGCTAGATCTTTGCGGTACATGACCATTGATGACTCACCATAAAATGGTGCTGCATATAGTGTGCCTTCGTGTGACAAACCATTGCGCATTGCTGGTAGCATGTCTTCGATGTCGTATTCAGCGCCAAACTCAAGCGGCTCAATCCAGCCTGCAGCACCCCATATTGGAGCTTCTTGCATGCCGATATTGATGATGTCGTATTGTCCGCCACCAGTTGCAGTGTCAGAAGTTACTTGCTCGCGTAGAACGCCTTCTTCCAAAGAAACCCAGTTTAGCTTAACGCCAGTTTCTTCAGTATAAGCTTCAGCAACTTTTTGCATATTGATCATGTGACCGTTGTTCACGATCGCGATTGTTAATTCTGCACCAAATGCAGGAATTGCAGTTGTTGTACACAGGGCAAGTGCAAATGCACCATTACGAAGTGTCTTCATATTATCCTCCCAAGGAACAGACGCACCATGCGTCTTGGGCTAATACTCGGCGAAATTTCATACGCGCGTCTAATATTTTTTCCGCTATAAACTATACTTTTTTGCACATTTTTTAACAAACACGCAAAAAAAATAATGTTTTTCTACCATCTACGATAGTTGTGGCTTGAATAATTAGAAAATCCTAGAACAGGATCATGCTAAAATATGTAGAGCTTTCAAGATTTCACTTTGTGCCATTTTCGGCATTACTAAATAAAAAAGTAGACGATGCTTGCTGGTAAACTTCCGGATTGGGCCGATATTGTTGATAAAGTGTTTGAGTTGATTTGGATTGTCTAGCGCGGTTTTGGATCGCGAGTAGTATTGTCAGGGTATTAGCCCGTTTTGATCTTGGTTTATGTCTTTTTCATTGTATCAAGC
>NZ_JBFNGQ010000020.1:0-16295 GCF_040784015.1 Lentilitoribacter sp. EG35 | reverse complement strand
CATACCGTTCTCTTGTTCCTTGATCATTGAAATGATCTGTTCGTCGCTAAATCTGCGCTTCATTATTTGTCTCCAATTATTGAGACAAATTCTACCATAAATGGAGGAGTTCTTGGGGCTCAGGTCACCTTGCTTAACAACAAACGCCTTTTGCGCATCCGTAAATCTTGATGCTTTCATCGCTTCCATCCTTTTCCTAACTTAAAAGGCTAAAATGAATTTCTTAATATTTTCTGGTCCAATTTACAGGGAGCTGAGCAGCGGCAAAATGTTAACGGTTTATTAGAAATCGCAGAACAACTTTAAGTGAATGTTAATAAACTGTGCCTAGGCTAACATCAAAAGATTAGATTGGTACTGAACTATGTCAAAAAATATTATGACTTTCTTCTCTCGCATTGGTACAAACGGACAAATGATGCTTGTTGAAATAACATGCGTTACTTTAATTTGCGCGACAATTGCTCACCTAACAAGTTAAACTAATTAGACAGTAGCATTCTTCTTTTAAGAACTTTCGCCTTACCACGGAAGTTATATTTCGCTGTTACGTAAACAGCTCAATTCCATTATGGAAAATACTCAAATGGTACAAAGACAATACCGTCCCCACGACCAGTTTTGACCAACCATTCATAATCTTCTTCCACTTGCGCTATACCGCCGCCAATGAAGTTGCCATTGTCATCAGTTTCCAACTCACTAGCCTTTGGTGCGCGAACCCTAGAGCCCGTTCCATTTTCAGTAACGGTATATCTTGTGCCGATAAGTTCTTTAGAGCCATAATCCATGCTACTGAACAGGAATTGAGTACGGCAAAATTCTTCACGCATTTCGTTGACGTCGTCTCCGCCATCTATCACAATACTTTCGATTTCATAGGCGGAAAGACCCAAATATCCTGCTCTTTCAAGAAACGGGAGTGACAATAATAGCGAAAGTGGTTGTGATTTTGCAGCATCACTCTCTTCTTCGCTTGCAAATTCACCAATAACGGGCCGTAAACTATTGATGATACGCGATGAAACATCGCTTCCATCAGCCTTTGTCGTTAGCTGACACAGCTCGTTAAACGCGGAAACCATATTGTCAAAGCGGCTTTTATATATTGCCACCCAATAGGAAAGGGATTCAGATAAACTGCCAGCTGCGTCGTTTGCAACAGGCCGCACCCAGATTTTGTTTACATTATCGCGACGAGCATAAATATTTTGAATTTGTTCCAGCGACAAATCCATGCTCTCATCAAGCTTTGTGGTTAATCTAGCTGAATCATTCGATGATGAAAGTTGATATTTACACCCATCCGGGACAAAATCTAATTTGATGCAGTTTTCTCGAAATTGAATCTCTGTGCGATATTTTCCAACATCATTCCACATCCGGTTCAATGTTCTATAAACGGCATCTCGTCTGGATTGGTTGGATTCAGTTGAATTGGTGTTGTTGTATGTTGATCTGATGGTCTCATCGAGCTTGCTCATTTCCAGAATTGAGGCGGCCTGCTCAAAAAATGCGCTCCGTGCATTTTTCGCAAAATTGTCCTCCGGTGCTTTTTTACCTAAAACCGCGATGGGGATATAGAAGATTTTCTTGGCATCGAGCGCGTTAAAGACGTCTCCTACATCAACTTGTTCTTTTAGCTGAGAACCGTTTTCGCCACTGGTTTGGTTCTTTTTTCGCGACCCATGATCGGCTAGATGTATAATAAACTTGACGCCAGCATTATCCCTCCAGTTTTGCTCGGACGCGCTTTTGATCAATGCGGCAAGGGAACCTTCCGGCTTGTCTTTCTCTTTGTCTTTCGGTGCGATTTGTTCAAACCGATTAGCAAATCGACCCATGTTATCAAGAGGCATTATCCCTTGGTTCGGCTCGAACCATGGCACGAGCGTTTTGTAATATAATTGCCCTAAATTTGCTCTACCATTTTGGTAATCACCATAAATATTGACTCCTACTCTTATGCTTAGATTCTCGTTTGCTGTTAAGTCTTCAACTAGAGTTCCGGCAAATTTCTCAACCGCTTGGGCAGTGGATGGAAAATAGTCTCGCATGGATTCTGTCGCATCCATTAAGATCAAGACATCAAGATTATTCAAACTATCAACGCGTTTTTGATAATCGAGACGACGTTGTTCAAATTCTTCTGCGCTTACACAATCAGTTCCGGACTGATTGCAGTTTTCGGTGGGAAGGGCAATTTGATAACCTTCTACGAGTTTAGATTGCTCTAAACTATTTTGCCGCTTCCCCGATGGTAGACTGTCAGCAAGCTCCTTGATTTTAGGCGCATCTGGCACAGAGCGCAAGACCGGATACCTTTGCCGGGATCTCCCATTAAATTCCTGAAATGGGATATAATCAAGTAATTCAGATGTTTCAAATTCGCCGGTACCGTCATCGAATTTGAGTGCCCTTAGACCACTAACCCGAGGAAAAATCGCCATTCGGCTATTCCACTCGTATAAATCGGATCGACTGACCCAGCCCACAAGGGCATTGTTTTGGATAAAGTCTTTTCCAATTAGATAATGAATTCCATCTTGTCTACCGCGAGTTTTTCCAAGCTTCCAATCATAAACGGTGTAGGTTTCGAATAGCTTTAACCCACCTTGATTTGGTTGATCTGAGGTAGGGGAATTGTAGACCGGTATTTCTTCGCCTTCGACATTAAGGTTACTGAGAACAACGCGGACGGTGAGTGTGTTCTTCGAGTTCGGGTTTTGCCCTGATAGTTTTTCGATATCCCGGACCTTTAAAGGTATAGGGCCATAGCGGAAATAAGCCGTAACCGGTTTACGAATATTATCAGGAACATCCAGAAATTTATCAATGCCTAAAAGCGCGTCTGAACCAATCCAGGTGCAAACGGTGTTGTTGTCTTGCTTCCAGGCGATAAGCCATTTTTCTCCATCGTCAGAACTACTCAAAATAGTTACGCGAGAAAATAATTGGGGAACTAGATTGGCCACTTCTGAAGATTTAAATGGTCCGATAAAACTTTCGTTTGTTTCAGTATTAACAAAAAAAGTATGCCTGAATACCCTGTGCAGTCGTTTTTCTGTATTCACTTCACCGTCCTTTAAGGAGCGAAAGGCCCTATCAGGACAGGCCGCTTCGCGTCCTGTTTCGTGTTCAGAAAATTCTGTATCGGATGCTCTTTTTAGAGCAAAAGATACATCCACAGCTCCCACTGATATAATGCTCACAACAGTTAACATTTTGAATAAATAGGCAATCTTATTCATTTGCATTACTCCCGAAAAAATCAATAATTTTATCTTTTACGGTTTTTGTTGTTTGACGCCTCAATGCGTTGGAAGATAAATTACTGGCCTCCATGACAATGCCTTCAAACTGTGCCTTGTCTTCGTTCACCCAACTATCTGCCGAGTCGCATTGATAGCCAACAATCTCATCTTCATTCATGGGTTGAGAACCATCTTCCGCAAACGGTGTTTTGATATTAGAATTTTCACTTTTGTCTCCAACAGATACAACCATAATGCGACTGTCAATCGGAAAATCACGCGCGGCCTGTGCGCCGAGTTGAATGTTGGTGAGCAAGTTGCAAATACTACTTCTATTCTCTTCTTCTGATCCAATATTTAGACCCATCGACAAGATCAGCAAGTCGGTGTTGTTCATCTTGGATATGTCGGTACTTTTTAGTTCCGCGATTTGAAGGAACTGATTTCGTAAGTCCTTCTTAAAGCTAAAATTGGCCGACTCTGATTGGTCGACAAATGCTTCAGATATTTCACTTATGATGTTTTTTTCACCGGATTCAGCTTCAAAGAATCTGTCTATCTTTTTCTGATTGGCAAAAAGCTTTGGTTCCGAGAGCGTTTCAGAACGAACGGCAAAACCGAAACGCTCGTATTGGCCGGCATCGATTATATTTTGCAATTCCCCTACCAACGCGTTCATCGTCCTTTCGCTTGCAATAAGCGGGAGCTGGAGATGATCCAATCTGGGTTGGTGTTGACTGAAAATGACAAGAAGAGTTTTCAAAACCGGGCCGACTGTGTAAGTCAGTTTTGCCCCGCCAAAGTCAGCAGAGGTTAAATTTGAAATGATTTGCTTGCCATTAAATCTACATTCCTCGTCAGAACCCAGATCTAATTCAATCGCATTGCTTCTCGGATCAGAAAAAATCAAGCGACCATTTCGAACATTTGAACTTGCAATATATAGCCCGTTTGTTTGGGTGAGAGTAATTGGACCTGGATTTCGTTTTACATTAACAAGCTTAATAGATCCATCAGATGGCAATTTCAGAACAGGTTCACAATTTCTTACAAGATTGCCCTGAGGTGATGTTAGTTCAAGACTGAGATCTTTCAAGTCGGTGTAGAAAGGCGGAATTTTCAGGTTCAATTCCGAGCCTTGTTCGTCGATATCAACTTCGATGATATCTTCTTTACCATTAAAATAAGCAACAATTTTATTGTTGCGGAACGCCTTATAAAGTTCTTTCGGTAGGTTCAAGAATTCACGACTTGTGCTCAAAAGGCCTGTTAATAATGATCTTTTGTTTTCATCCTCACCTTGGACGCCAATTTCAAGCGATGTTCCGCTACTTTCTAGTACCTCAAGGACTTTTGTTACGTTTTGTTTTGAGCCATCATCACCTAAAAATCCCCGGAGTTCGAACGAGAGCTTAATCTTTTTTGGCGGAGGTGAGCACTGATACTTCTTGTCCAAAATAACCCGTGGGGAAACTTCAATGGTCTCTGCATTGTTTGCGCGCATGCAAAATAAGGTTGCATCAGCCAATACATCAGGCAAAGAGAGGTCGAAATCGGCTATGTAAATGCAACCATCTGGCAATAATTCATCCGGTTTTGGTTTAAGACTTAAGTACCCGCTGGTAGTCATTTCAATCTTGCCAAGAGGTTCCCGTGAACCGCAATTAGCTGATATTGCCGCCCACCAAGGTCTTTTATCTAAATCTTTCTCGCGGAAATCTCGTATGACGACTAACGCGCCAAAGTAACCAATGTCGCGTGGTATTGGAACCGCGTTTTCGGCATCATTTTTGCTATTATCGTTCGACTGTTCGTCACCAATCTGTTTTCCTTTAATTAAAAATTCGCTATTTCCTGATGCGCTTTGTTTCGTCCCGATACGGGAAGTGGTCTCACCCAAATTAGTAGTGGGGTTCTTACCCTCTGCGCTAGGAGAAAAACTATTTTGATTCTTACTAAGAAATTGAGATAACTCACTATGTTTCCGCTTTATCTTTTCCGAGTTGCAATTATCCTCGTTGTCGCAAATATAAAGAACATCATATTCTCTTTTGAATGTTGAATAATTTCTATCAGGAGCGGTTTGAATTGTGATTGATTTAGCCGCAAAACTGTAGTTTTTAGGTTTGCCTTTTAAACTATACGTAATTGAACGGAGTTGTTCTATAGTTAGCTTACTATTGTTCTGATCCAAAAAGGAAAGTTTCATATTATCCAGCTCTTCACCGGAGATATCTTGGTTAAAATGAGCCAAATATAATAGATTTGGTAACTCATTTTTATCGCCGTTTGAAGGTTCTGAGAACGTGGTCAATGCTCTAAGATGATAGGATACATCTTCACTGTTATGTTTTTTAACGGTTTCAAAGTCGTGTTTGGTAAGACTGATAACATTTGAATATTCAAGTTGATTTTTGTGATTTTTTGGAACCTCGATTTGTTTTATTGAGATTAATTTCCCCTCAAATCTCGGAGGTTTAGCGTCTATAAATATGCTTACAGGTCTAGCGTTGGCCGAAAACAAGTTGAAGCCTAGAATTATTGCCGTGAGCAGGAAAGTCCAAATGGCTCTTTGAAAATTGAGTGAGGGCAGGTCACAACAAAAAACTTTCATTTAGCTATCCTCCAAAATCACCAGACCGGTTTGTTTGTCTCCGACAAAGGGCATGAATTTCCATGTCGAATAGTCGGGCTTATCCGCAACACACAGATATATTCCTCCCAATTCTTCCGGTGTGACCCAGAAGCCTTCGTCTGCCAATTTGTCAGTAGTTTGGCTATTATCAACTATGAGAGCACCAATTCGACCGCATTCTTGATTAAGATCTGAGCCTTGCCCCGCTATTTTGGGTAGCTCCTTAGCGTCTAATTCAGATCGATTTGATAGGATTGGGCCATTGTCATCTAATTTGATGGCATATTGGCTGTTTAGTGCAATCCCGCATATCTTTAATTGATTTATTGATTTGTCGATGGATATCCCAGCTAAATCTTGAACGATTTGGTCAATTTGGCGATTTGTATCATTTTTTCCTATCTGAGTTACCTTAATTTCTATGCCGGTTTCTGAAAACCACTGCGCGTCAACCTCCTCACATGGAGCATCAAATAGTCCTGTAAGCCGATTAAGTATTGTCTGCTTAATTGCTGTTCTTAAGGCATTTGATTGCTTAACAAGTTGCTCACGTTGGTCTTCACTTTTTTGTAACTCAGCTTCGAGTTCGGAAATAGCTGTGCCTAAGGGTGGTGACGATGGGGTTCGTTCAGGTTCACAAACAGGTACATCTTTCAGTTTTTCCAACACATTCTGCAGTCGAATTTCCATGTCACTTGCAATAGACTGACAAGAGCTGATTTTTGATTGCTCTTGACCAAATACCGCGTTTGTCGTGGTAAGTATTGTCCCTAAAACAAAAAGGAATTTGACCAAAGAATGGGGTAAGGAAAAGTTGTTTTTCATTAGGTTGTCTCCTGCAATTCAGCCGATATGTTTAAGCGGTTCACCCTGAATGTGATCGCCGTCGTCAAAACGATCCATGAACCAACGAAGGTACCCAGGACACCAAAGGACACTAGCAGCAAGTTGCTGATATTGAATGTTTCGATTTCAATAAGATTTCCGCCGACCGTGAGGAGAGTCGGACCAATAAATACGGCAATCAAGATCGTATATATCGCCACGAAAACTACTGGCATAAGCATTGCTGAAAAAACAAAGCATAGTAACTGTACGAAATTACAGCCAAAGGCTCTGACAACAGCTATTTCACGCCGAAGTGTCTCGATGATTTGAGTTGTAATGAGGTACAGAACCGCTAAAACAATAAAAAATACTGCAGTTGTGAGTGAGTTTATGATGATTGACAGAAAATTTGCAGCCTGCAGTACTTTCCTTAAAGCGGTGTAGCCTGGGACTGTTTTAATCAGTCCATCTTCCACCATGTGATCAATTTCAGACAAAGATTCTTGCCTATTTTCCTTATCTAACCAAATTGCGGCGATCTTGTAATCGACATTAATCGACGTTCCTTTGGTCTCGAGCAGCTCACCACCGGTTTGCCCAAACACTGCATCATATTTGCGTGTATCAAATGGGGGGATATCCTTGATAATACCCTTAATGCGTACCGGTAAATCATCGCTTGTGTCTTTGCTGGTAAATTTCACATCTATGCAAAGCCAAGTAGGTGCAATATTTACATTGTTTTCGAGAAAAAATTGATATCTGTCCAGGCTTAATAAAATTTCCGAAACGGGTGGTTCGAAAACAGTACCGATGTCTGACGTGTTGACCATCTCAAATTCAATGTTTGCAAGATCGGGAGGCGCATCTTGAAACTCGTTCGGTGTTCCAAAGAATTCCTCATCCAGCGGGGAATATTGCAGTCCGGACGCAAAATATTCCTCGCGAGTTGGAGCTACGATCGAAATTTCATTATAGTTTAGATGATCAGTCGAACATTGCTGTAATCTGTCTGAATTTTGCGGCTGATTTGGGACATAGGCTCTAACCCCAAGTTTATGATATCGTCCAAATACATTCACATCGCTGCCATAGTTCGTTTTGAATGTTTCCGAGACGTCAAATCTCTCACGGATCTGAGAAATGAGCTCATCTGAAAATAACGAACTAGATCCACTTTGTACCAAGACAGGTTGAACAGCAGGGTCGTTCATTCGGTTTTCAAATTCAGAACTAATTATCGATTGGACGAATACGAAAACGATTGCAATAATAATCAAGACAAACAAAGTCGATATGTAAAGCAAGGCGGGCAAGGACAATTTGAACACCGTCCGATTTAATATTAAACCAAAACTGGCCAATACCAGTACGACCAATGTAGTTAGTAGAATTGGATATTGAAGAATTGCAGTGGTTGAAGGAAGCCAAATAGCTAATGTGGTTCCAAATTCAATGCTGAAAAATGTTCTATATGCATTCAGAATGACAATAATGAAAACAGCCAGCCCCAATGCATAAAGAAATGCTTCCACAAAACCGAGAATAACAGGAGAGAAATTAGAACTTGAAGTAGATGGACTATCAGTCCCGCGCATAATCGACATACCCACTCTAGTGAAAACAGAATAGGCATAAGCTCGACTAGCAGATTGCTGAGACAGTTTTTGCGACAGAGCTTCCTTGATTTCCGGATTGATTATTGGGGAAGAACATAAAGGTGAAATTCGTTTGTTATTGTCACTCTTTGGAGGTTCTGTCCTATCTTGATCGTGACTGTCAAAGACCAATTCATCGATGGCGCTTTTCTCTTTCGGGTTGATCATAGGCCATTGATAAGTAGGCAAAAGTACGCCTGCATTCTGCTCATCATCTTTCTGCAAAACAATGAGCTCATCAGCATATTTCGTTACCAAGCTGTGATCGTGCGAAACAATGATTAAAGTCCTTGACGGACAGTTATTTTTCCAGCGAAGCAGTGCATCCATTGCAAAAGACGCAGACCGTTTATCCAAGTTCGCTGTCGGTTCATCCGCAAAGATGATTGAGGGTTCACGCAATAATGCACGTGCAATGGCCGCTCGTTGCTTCATGCCACCTGACAAAACGCGAGAAGGCAAGTCGAGACGTTCGCTGTCGATGCCAAGATCCTGCCAAAGCTCTTTAATTTTTTTATCTGCTTTGGGTTGGGAGGCCGTCGCGATGGACAATTCGAGATTGGCTTTTGAACTTGCAGAGCCAATCAACAGCGCATCTTGAAAAACAAAACCAATGGAACGACGAATTTTCGACCAACCATCAGCTTCATGTGTATCGATGCTCACTAATTCCCCATTTGAAAAATAGGCAATGTTCAGCTCAGTATCATCCTCTATCACTTCAGACAGCTGCATTCCCGATACAAGATGCAGGAGCGTTGTTTTTCCGCATCCAGACTTACCTAATATTGCAGTTGTCTTGCCCATGGATATGTCAAGATGTGGAATCGAAACTCCGCCGGTACCACCAAAAGTCTGCTTTAGGCGCCGTATAGAAATCGCTGGAACGGTCATAGCTCCACTGCTTGCAGTGTCAGCTTTCATTGTTTCGTCAAGCCTTCAATGGTCGCTTCAATTTGAGATAGAATTTCTAAGGACCTATCAAAAACACGTTTATCAATCGACTCAATTACTGGTAGAGTAACGAATGCTTCCCCGTCGCCTGTCACAGCATTATTCTGACACACTTGGATCTTAACTTCCAATTCGTTCTTTTGCTCAATCAGGAAATTGACTTTGTTTTTTGAAGTTTCATTGACGAGTTTTTCACCCTCCAGTTGCCGTTGACAAGTCCACAATTCATTTTGAGTTTCCGAATTATTTGCAATATTATCAGATGTTTGTCCAAAGACATTCACTGGTAAAAATGTTGCAGCAACCAAAACTGCCAAAAAATTACATTTAATTCGAACCAACATACCTTAATACCCAAAAATGACATTTACGATTGAAACATTTGCATGAATGTGTATTTATAGTTTAGACAAGTTTTGCGCGAGGACAAGTGCTTGATTAAAAAGTTTAACGAAATATTAACTGTACTTATAGTTGTTTTGCCGTTTGCCCATGCTCCATCTTTGGCGCAAAATTCTTATCCTGAAGTGTGTTCTGCGGAGAATTCTTCGTTAGGTTCGTGCCCTCAAACTTGCCTTCCTGCTTGTCAGGATGTAAGTTTTTCAACCAGTTCCACTGAAGTTTCAGATATGTGCGATAAGGTCATCGCGGCCAGTGCAATTGGGAAGTCTGATCAGGATTTTTGCGATCCCAACAAAGCAACAACCAGTATGGTGCCAGAGTTGGCAATCAACGAAAATTGGTACGAGGAGTTAAAGGCGCAATGTCGGGCCGACATTAAAATTCGCGAGTCTAACGTGAACATCAAAAACCCCATCCCTTCATGTGCCGGAAATTTTGACATTTTAGAGTGCCAGATTAACGGGATTGTTAATGCTACTCAGCCGTTTTCTGATTTGGATGCAAAGTTCTCGAATATCAAATTCGACGAAAATATGTGTAAGATACAAGAGTCAGATTTCACAGAAGCGAACACATTTGCGAAAAATTTATCAGCGCCTTTAGGTCGCCTGGAAGCGGCTTTGGATAAGGAGCGAAGCTGCCATAAAGAAGTCGGAAAATGGATTGAACAATTGCAATGTGATCCAACAGACAATTCATGCAGCGTCGATGCTATTAGGCGCCTTATCTATAGTCTTGTCGCTAAATTAGATCCAAGTGTCAAAAAGGCTTCTAAAATTCCGCTCATTATAAGAAACGCAGAATCTGTCGTTAAGCGCATCGAGAATGGTTATTCAACCTATCAATTTGCTTGTTAGAAAAGGGTATTAGTATGAAGAAATTTTTAGTTGTATTATTTGTATTTAGTCTCTCAGTGATAGCTCCAGCAATGGCGCAAGAAAAGGATGAGACTGTTTTAGATCTCATCAGTGCATCTGAGTTTCTTAAGAAACAAAGGCAAGTTGTTAGTGAGCTGCAAGCGGCAATTGAAGAAGATGTCAAAAGTGCAGAAGAAGCAGAAGCTGTGTTTGATAAAATGATCGAGTCTTATCAGGAATTTATCAATACTGTTGGTTCAGAAAGTGAAAATGCAGCGGAATTCGATAGGTTTATCGCTTTATATCAAGGGTTTGCAGATGATGAAGTTGCCAAAGGTAACGATGAAGACGCTGCTGCGCTGCTGAAGATTGCTGAAGATGCAGCTGCTATCAAGATTAATTTCATAAATGAAGCTGCGAAATCTGTGACAATCATTGAACAGCTTAAACAGGAAAAAAGTAAAGCCGTAACACGGTTCAGAATTAGACAAGGTCAAAAGGTCATTGAAGGATACAAATCCCAGTATCAAGCCTTGGTTGCGACCAACAACGAGATGGATAAAATTTTAAAAGACGCTCAGAGTGGTGGTGGCATAACTATAAAGACCGAAGCTGTTCAAGAGTAATTCATATAGGTGGTTCTGGTATGCGAACAAGTATTTTATTTGCTGCAATAGGCCTTGGTTCTTTGGTCACCAGCTCCACCCTCTCATTTGCTGACAAAATTGATGCTGGTTTATATTGCACTGATAATGAAATTATTGTTGATCAACTTAAAATCATCACTGCATCTATTACATCTATAAAAGCGTTATCTAATGCATTGGAACAAGAGGTCACTAGGCTTGAGGAAATCATTAATCAAGGGGAAGAAGATCAATCAACTTATGCCTTATTGGACGAATTTTTACGTCAACAAGATGAAATAAACCGACAATTGGATCAAATGAATGCGTTTATGTTCCGGCATTGCCAGCAGGAAAAGAACTCGTAGAAGTCAGCAGGTAGTATGATATCCCAAAAGATAAACACATTAAGGGCTCTGATTGCTTGGTGCTTTGTTTTTCTTGGCTTTTGGCTATTGGGTCGAGACTTCTTGTCTCAAACCATCATGGAAATGATTGTGCAAGACAATCGAATAGATAAGATCGCGACAAGACTGTTTCGCAATGAGTATCAACAATTGATGCTGGTTATATTAAGTGGAACAATCACCTTCATCCTTTTTCAGCTATGGGCTGCGCGAATTGAATTTGAATTCAGGTCACGACATGGTATTTGTCCGGCGTATGCACCCATTATAGCAGCTTTATCGGGGCGATCTCCCAGCTTTTGGGATAGAAAAAAAGTGAGTTATTATGGTGATGAAGGTTTATCAGAATTAAACTATAATGCATCCGCAAGTAAGTTGCCAATAAGTACTGTTTTATGGCTCTTTCCAATGCTGGGCTTTTTAGGAACAGTTTATGGGTTGTCAGGTGCCGTCGCTGATTTAAGCACAATATCAAATACTACAGGTGGTTTGACAGCGGAAAAAATTGCGCCGGTTTTCAGAAATCTTGATGTTGCTTTCGATACAACAATACAAGGTATAATATCCGCAATTATTGTCTCGGTATTTGCAATATCTTTAGATATGAATCTGACAAGGATAAAGGCGGCAAGACCTAAAAAGTTCCTTCAGGAAACAGCATGTGAGGATGAAATTTGAACTATCAGTCTTCTGGGTCAATTGTAATCGTTGATGCAATGTTTTGTATGGTTGCGATCCTCATAATATTGATAACTGTTGTGCCGAAACAGCCGAAAAAAGTAGGCTACCTTCCTCAAGCTGATTTAACAATCGAGTGCTCCGGATCTGGTTATCGCGATATAAAATTGTATGTCATGGAACCAGAAGCACCTAGAGTTTCGTTTGAAACACCAAGAATAAATAATCAACGAGTTCAAATGCTTAGGTCTTACCTTGAGGGAAAATTATACAACCATACATCGACCATTGCAAATGTCTTGCTGGTGGCCAGAGGACAAGCATTCCTGCAATGTCAAAGCCTCTTTACATGTGCTTTTACCCGACCTGAAACTTGTGACAGTCTCGAAGTTACAGCAGAAGATCGAAGTTCAGCTATCCCATCGTTTAAAATCATTTACAAACAGGGACAGGCAGATGGCGGATGAAGAAGAACAAATTGATCAAGACGAGTCTGGTTCTCAGCTTGACATCGCTACGTCTTTTCTATCGATAATCCTATTATATTTTATTGTCCTAGTTGCTCAGACTGCCACATCAGGCATTGGTGATGTTGACTATGAATATTATCAGGAAGATGTCGAAAACCAGACGATGGCATTCAAGCGATTTCGCCCAATAAATCCAATCAAAAAATTTTGGTATGTAGAACAAGGTCTCGCCACTGAAATAGTGTTTTCTGACATTGCGCAATTATTGCTTGAAATAAACGGAAATACTCTAGAAAGGCAGCTTGCTGATGGAACTAATATTTCAATATCATGGGGCAATGAACTCGGTGTTACAGGGTATACAGTGGAAATCAGCCGCCCAAAGAAAAGCACACTATTGCCGGTAACAGGTGATTTTTGGGGAGCACAATATAGTTCTGAGCAATTTGGCAATTTGAAATTTGCGACGCAGGATACGGTGTTTATCGAGCGATCGTCGGCGCAAGAAGAGTTGAACTTATTAGCAAGACTGACTGAAGATGGGACGGGACCACAGATTGTTTTTACCAATCCCTCAAAGAGTGAAGGTAGACAAACATTTTTGATTGCGCGTTCATCGGGCAACTTTGGTACAATGGGACAGTTTAGATGAAAAAGCTTGGCGTTCTCATCATAATAATTCTAGGCACTTATACCGGTTCAGTACACGCGGAATGTCTCATTGATGAAGAGACAGTACAAGAGGTTAATGTCGCACAAGAAAAAATATGCAGACAGCAAAGCCGAACCGGGTTAACCCTGTCGCTTACTGCGAGAAGCACTACTGTATGCGAAAATAAGTCCATGCCAATCTTGGCACCTGCGGTTAAAAAGGCGGGTTGTTCCTGCGTTAGCGGTCAAAACAATGCAGACAGCGTAGGTGACTTGATTTTCATGCGAAATGGACAAGTGATGCAGAAATTTGATCAATTGTTTGCAAAGCGTCTGACAGCTGCCCATTTATCGCAGGATGTTCAAACCGCACAAAAAATTCTGGAGACCGATTTATCAGCATTAAACAGTGAAAGGAGTTTGTATTCTGGGCTTCTTATCACTCAGATTGCTTTTCGATTACAGTCGGATGAGGCTGGGCAATGGCTAGAATTTACCCGCAAGGCTGCAGATCGCCGTACTTTAGAACTTGCTGATGTTTATTTTTTTCAATCGTTGGAATTATATTCGAGTGGAAAGTATGATGATGCTTTGCGGCTAATCAACAAAGCCATTGAGATTGAGCCAAAGTTTTTCAACGCACATATGATGGGAATTGTAATTGCACTTGAGCTCTGGTCAGCCACATCTGATTATGAGTGTTCAAGTTCGCTCTTAGACGTTCTTGGGCGGATTAGTAAATTGATGCAGCTATCACCATGCCCTGTTCAAGCGGCACATGTTGAGGCGTCTTTACGTACATTAAACGGTATTTCGCCAGAAGATCCATTGTTAGGTTTACTACGTTTCGCATTAGCAAAATTGTCGAAGTCACAGTCGGCGATTAAGCATTTGGGTGATGAAGCGAAAATGCTAGCAAGTAATGTGCAACAAAAGAACGGGTGTGAAGTTAGAATACTGGAGGAGATAATCGAACTTGAAAATCAACAGTTCTAGCAATTTATCCTTTCTTGCCAATGTAATTTTTGTAGGCTTTTCAATTTGGTCTATTGGAGAATTGAACAACACAAAACTGTTCGACTTCATGCCAACAGCATCTTTTGCAGCTCTCATTCTTGTATCTGCATTTGTACTGATGATTAATGGTTGGATCTTGATTTTCAAACTAGCAAGTATGAACTTTCTGATCATACCTGCCGTCCATGGCATTTCACAAATTATCACACCATTTGTGGTGAATTTAGATCAGATTTTTTTACATGTCTTAAGTGTACTGATTTGGTTGAGTTTGTTTCTTGGTTTCCAAAATTTAATGAGAATAAGACGAAGACAATATAGTGAAATCATGCCACTGTTCATTTTAAGTATCACATTTTTGAACTGGATAATAGCATCAATTTATCATGAGTACTATCTCCAGGTGTTGATTCAGGCTAGTTGCGGTGTCGTTCTATCGATCTTTATCCGATATCATTCCAGCCAGCCAAAACGCCATGAATTCTAAGAGTGATAGATTTGCGTTGAGAGGCAATGTTAATGTCAGCCCAAAAATTAATAATCCTGTAAAACAAAGAAAATAAAAATCCCGGAGAGGATTCTGCGCCATGTCGCTGTTCTGAATCTGTCTTTTTTTAGCTACTTTAAGATCCATTCTATTTTCTTCAACTATCACGGCATTTTGTTGCATGACGCTTTCCTTGACATTCAGTGCTAACTGTCAGGCATTTGCGCTTATGGAACAGATCGGTTTGATTTCGTAAGAGAGTGATCAGGATTGGAGCCACTCTAAGCGGGAGGCGAACTTAATAAAATCGGAACACGTTGCAGGAGTAGCAATAAATTCTCCTTCGCGAACAATCACCGAGTTAAGGTGCGTTAAGTCGACCTGTTTATTAGTTTCAGTTTGGTAATAATACGCATCATTCAGGTTAAAAAAGCCAATAAAAAGCGATTGCCCGCTTACATTAGAGAGCTTAAGGCGATTTATGTATGGCAACGTGAGATTGGACCGGTCTCTAAAACTATCTTGTCCACTTATTATATACCCATCTGTGACCGCAGTTGAATTGTGCGCACTTAGATATTCAACTTGGCTAATTGAAGCAATCGAGTCATTTAAAGTCACAATGCAATCCGGACACCTAATACTTTTAATCAGGCTATTTGTAACATTTAGATTAATGCGGTTCCTAATATTAAGATTGCCGACATAGACACCTTCCAATGAAACAATGTGACCATCAAATAGTCGATCAGCTCTATCTAATGCCAAAAGAGCGCCCAGACGTACGGAATGATTATCATCCTCTAAGAGGTGAAATAACGCAGACGTAACTTTGTCTGCTATTTGAGAAAACTGGGCTAACCCTGCAATCGCTGCGATTACAGAGGGATTAGGCGCGGTCGCCAAAGCAGATTTGCCACCACTGAGAGCACTCTCAAATCCAGTACGAACATCACATTCTTCGTCGTGAACCCAAAAGTCTAAATCTGGAATTGTCGCGTTCTCCAATCCGATTTTCAGGCGATCTCTAAAATCCGCTGTAAGGCCAAGACCAATCAACTCATTCTGAACATCAGTTCGACTACCTTGTAGTTTAATCTCTTTTCTCTGTTCAATTAGCTCATTCGTTTGCTCTTTCAATCGTTTATTTTGCTCGAAAAGAAGAACGGTACCTGCAAATCCACCAAACGCTACTAGTAACGCGATATTGGTACCGATGACCCAGCGATAAAAGTTATTCCAAGTGTCCAGCCCCTATATTATGTGCCATTATTTAGAAGAGTTTCTGGGACGGGTGGCCTCATGTTTAGTGCCTGATGCGGTCTGATTGTGTTGTATTGTTTCACCCATTTATTGATAACAATTTTAGCC
>NZ_JBFNGQ010000019.1:7810-16546 GCF_040784015.1 Lentilitoribacter sp. EG35 | reverse complement strand
GAATGTTTGGAAAGCTCAAAGATTGGAGACGCGTCGCTACACGCTATGACAGATGCCCAAACGTATTCGTCTCCGCAATCGCACTCGCCGCAACCGTCTTATTCTGGTTATGAGTCCTGAGCCTAAGTTTAGAAAAATCATCTTCTTCATTAATTTGTTGCCCATTGATAAGTAGATAGAATGCGTCAATTCCGCCATCGTTGGAGCCGCCAACTATTCCTTGATGAACTTCTGCGTGGCTCCATCCGAAATCTTTGAGAACAATATTGTGCTACAGAATAATTCGAACTGCGTTCCGATGCTTAAGCCTTGCGGGAAGACTGCCTTCTCTTCATTGAATAAAGTATCCAATAAAATTAATGAATTTGAATTACTCAAACTAGCGCCTTTTCAATGCTGTAAACTTAGAAGAACGGCAAACTTTCCCATCACTTTTTACAGTTGTTTTTCTGACTAAATCCGCTCCTTCATTCTTGACTTCAATTTCAATCGTGGAAAGCTCTGAAACTTCTCCACCAAAGCAGTCATAGAACGCCTTCATTATCTCAATGCTTAGTACATCTCTAGTGGGAGGGTTTGGATTATTCCGTGGTTGAGGTGCTGTTTTAGGAAAAGAATATAAGCAAGGAGGGGGAAGTATGTATTGGCCAATAGTTGTAGTGCGACTTGGGTCAGCAATTACTTTTGGGCAAGGGCGAGCAATTGTATTACAAATCCAATCCCAGACGATTAAACCATCATGACCCTTCCCAGTATCTACAATATCTGCGCCCATTCGCGTGTGAATTCCCGACCAAACACCTTTCTGCAAATTTGATGTTTTGTTTTGGCACAAACTCCAAGTGACAAATTCTTCCGCATGAGCTGGTCTATCGGAGATGTTTGTATTATTTCCATCTAAACATCCTTTGAGTTCGATAACAGCTACTCGGTTAGAATTAAGAGTAATTGATAAATCGTGCCGATTTGCAGCACCAGCTTCTTCCCAATCTATTATGTAACCATCGTCTTGCATATGGTTTAATACCAATGAAACAAATTGCTTTTTTTGAGCAAGAGAAGCAGATTTCTGTCCGCGAAGGCGTTCAATTGAACCTTCAAAAATACCGCTCTCATAAAACTCTTCTTTACTTAAGCCATGAGTTCCGATTTTATGAGCCTCAATCTTTAACTCTTCGGAATATTGAGCAATCTTTTTCTTAGCATCTGAATTAGGTGTGCATGGGATTACGTCTTTCACACAATTTCCTTCTCAGTTTCCGTTGTTTTGAATGCCTGAATTACTGGTTCAAAAATATGTTCCGCTAAATAGCGGACAACTGGAACAGCAACGCCATCACCAGTCAAGTGATAGGCTTCATTATAGGCTCTTGGTAGCTTGTAGTCCTCAGGCAAGCCCATTAATCGCGCGGTCTCTCGTGCAGATATCAACCGAGATTTAACTTTATTACCATTGACACAAAGTACCAGTTGCCGAGATGAACCGCCAGATGGCGTGCGAAGACAGCCTGCAATTTTATCAAACCTCACCTCAGCACGCTGAACTTTAATTCCATGTTCGTATCGAGTCCTCTTATAAATTCCACCCACCATTGGGATGCCAGATAGTTTTGCGGTCTCGACTTTAGCTAAATTAATTTCACTCATCATTGAAAGAAGGGCAGTTGTCTCGGATGGGCTATGCCATTTTACGCTTTTCGGGTTTTCTTCGATGATATCAATGAAATCAAGTTCTCTAGCTTTTGGTTTTGGGATTGACCACCAGATCCAGTTATCTTTCAAAGATTTCGGTAGTTTTTCAAAAGCGTTGATAAGGCCTCGCGTATGCCATGGCATGCTTGGCTTACTTTTTATGCCTTTAAATGTAGGTAAATCACCCTTAGTACCAATTATAAAAAGTCGAGGTCTAGAATGTGGTAAAAAATGTGCGGCATCAACCACAACTGCACCGAACTTATACCCTAAATCATCAAGCGCTTTGCAAATCGATACGAAATCACTACTTTTATGTGATGTGAGAGTACCCACCACGTTCTCTAAAGCTACTATTGCTGGCGCGCGACCAAGGGAACAAAGTTCTTCAATGTGAGAGATAAACGGCCAAAAAGTACCAGAACGGTCACCTTTTAAGCCCGCACCACCTCCAGCTAACGATAAATCTTGACAAGGAAATGAACCCCAGATTAAATCGGCTTTGTCTGGCATATCACATGGTGATAAGTTTCTGATATCTTCACAAAGTAACGAATCTTGTCCCCAGTTTGTAGCGTAAGTTTGAGCTTTTTTATGGTCAAAATCATTAGCAAACAGGCAACTCCAGCGATTGCCTAAACCAGCTCGCGCCATGCCACCGCCTGCGAAAAATTCGTAGAATTTATAATTGCTAGTGCTCATCGTTCAATATTTCACCATAAATCAGAACAAATCAAGAACTTTTATTAAAATTGATCATCTTATTACTCCACGAATCCTATTTAAAAAGATAACACAATTTTCTTGAAAGGTTAGCTACAATCTACTTTCTCCAAAAGGTATTAGTTGCCCTTTCGTCCAATAAAACGAGCTATCGCAAAATAAACGGAACCGGGCGTTGCTTAAAGTGTGTTTTGCACAGTCTGCAGATTTATGCTCAGATGTGATAATGTGAGTATGGAAATTCAGTTCAACTAACTGAATCTATCCTATCGGTATGTTTCTGTTATTCTCGACCCAATCCCCAATTGCGGTCTGGGTCATTACGACGGTTTCGTAATGGTGGGTTAGGATCTTCTACAATATGACCGTCTTCAGAAGTGAAACTAGATGACCATTTGGCAGTCTTTCCGCTATTAGATGGATAGCGATGTGCATTCCTTGTCCATTTTAAATGTCCTAGGGCAAAAGTTGTTGGAGGCCTAGGTTTTCCACCTTGCGCCCAGAATGCGTCCTCAAGAGTGCGCCATGTTGGAATCAGACCATCATTTGTCATGAATGTAATATAGGACAAGGTTTTCTGATTGCAATTAGTTATGGTTAATGCAATTTAAACGCGGTGTTTACTGAATGGTATTTTCGGGGAAGTGTGGCGTGTTTGGTTTGAGGCGTAAGAATAGTGTTGATGCGGTATCTGAGCAATCAGCTGATATCAAGCAGCACGACCTTACAGACAAGGTCATCATTCGAACAATCGAACCGCAAGACAAAGAACCTGCGCGTGAGTTGCTCAAAGCCCATCATGCTAGCACAATATATGCTGATTATGCGTTTTCCGATGATAAGTTTGAAACCCATGCGGCTGCGATTTATGCTTATCCTGAACATATGGTTTGCCTTGTTGCAGAGTTGAATGGCGAGATTGTTGGTCTTGTCTGGGCAAGTGCTGGTTCTTATTCGCTGTCTGATGAGCTAATTCTTGCCACCTGTCAGGTTATTGCCGTTCATCCCACCAAACTTGGCCGCCTTAAACGCGTCAAAACTTTCCTTAGACTGATCAAAGGCGTTAAAACGTGGTCAGATACCAGAGGTGCGCATCAAGTATTGGTTCATGTCACTACGGGGACTAATCTTGAGGCTACAGATCGTCTACTCAGGCGTTCAGGTGCAAAATGTATTGGGGGTGGGTATGTGGTTTAAGTTAAAAATTGTGCTGGAGAATAATAATGAAATTACTAGCTAAGTATTCCGCGATTTTTGTTTTGCTAATTATAGCAGGGCAAGGTTTTTCTTTTGCTAAGTCGAACGAAACCTCAGTAAGGCTTAAAGAGAACGACGTAGTAACTAAAACGGTGTCTAAAGGCATATTCCTCAGTATCGAAGATCAGCAGTTAGCTGACTTGGCATTTTCAGTTGGTGAGATGTCAAATTATTTCGCCAAGTCTTTTTTAGAGAAACAAGGAGCCTTGTTCTTTTTGGCCGGCGAAGGATATATCAAAAATCGAAAAATTGATGTTCGAATTCTTGACTTCATAACAGAGCAACAGAGAAACGCTTTTGTCGACGAAACAGCAAATCATGAAAATTGTTACATACGAAAGCGTTATTTGGGTTCGCAGCCGGTGGTATTTGGAATTGCCAATATTGAAAGTGGAAGTTTTGATGAAAATCGAAAGTGCATGATTCTTACTTTCGCATATTTTGCAGGTCAGTCTGTTGCAGAACTTCAAAACCTTCAAACACAGCAGATTTTTCCGATATATTTTGAAGACCTCTTGGAGAAGAAATAATGGCTGACAACAAGTCTCAAAATACTGTCGCTATTAATTATTATCTACCGGATTCTCCTGATTACCTACCAGGCCCTAAAACAGATATCGTGGTCACAATAACTCAAGCTGGTTCTATTCAAGAGAACTTCTCTACCAAGGGTTCGATATTTGCCAGAGCGACGACTATAAATTCGCTCGCTTATTCTGTAGCAACTGGCCGTTACAAAATTGAAACAGATTTAGAGGCCAGATTCGGGCCGCTTGCCATAAATGGAGATACTTTTGATAATCTGGGAGCGAAGTTTTCATACGGTGCACTAGTAGCTAAAGCCTCGTTAGATGGCAGCGTATCATTGGGGTTAGGAGCCAATATAAAAGGAAATGGTGGTAGCGTATCGTTAGAAGCGTCTGAACTCGGGAATATCATCAATATCCCTTACAATGTAATTCAAGGCATAAAATATATTGGTGGGGCCATCATGGGCACCGAACGTTTTATAGATGACTCATTTAAAGCTGGATCGAATCCATTATTTTCTGGCTTGATGCTTGGTGCATCCGGCATCGATTACGGCACAACTGGCAGCATAGCAAAAGATAGGCAATTTGCCCGCGATTATAACAAGAAGCTTCCCGGCAGCCATGCCACCAAGTTAAAAGTCATTGAAACACCCGAGACAAACCAATCCCATATTGTTGAAGTCCCCAAAAATCCAATTGAACGTGCGGTAGGAGCCGTTGGTGAAGCGATTGAGACAGTATTGGGCGGCGTTGCCAAAGCCGTTGGTGCTGTTATTGGTGGCATAGCCAATGCGATTGGTTCTATTTTCTCGTCCAACAACAATGATGACAGTGATGGCGAAAGCTCTGGCAAACCAATCATCATCGATCTTGATGGCGATGGGATTGAAGTCGCACCAAAAGATCAGAACTTTACCCTATTTGATTTCGACGATGACGGGTTTAAAGAGTGCACGGCTTGGGTTGGGGCTGATGATGGCCTGTTGATGTTTGATCTCAATGGTGATGGCGAGATCACCACAGCACGCGAGATTGCCTTTGCGCAGTGGGTGGCAGAGGGCGATGAAGACCTCACCGATATGGAAGCACTTGCGGCCTTTTTCGATGTCAATCAAGATGGTGTGCTGGATCAGAATGATGTGAGCTTTGCTGCCGATCATGAATTGGTCACACGCGGTCTGGTCAATGCTGGCGATAGCGTTTGGAACAGCTTTAAAATCTGGCAGGATCTGGATTCAGATGGCGAGATTGATACCGATGAATTAAAAACCCTTGCAGAATGGAACATCACCAGCTTCACGCTGAATTATTCCCATGATCAGGCCTATGCGCTTAATGATGGCTCGGTGATCAATGGCTTCTTTGATGTGAACTTCACCCATGATGATGCCAGCACTGAAACGCGCCTTGCAGGCGATGTCTCCCTTGCCTACACAACCTTTGGCCTGAAAGAAACCGAGGATGCTGATGGGAACAAGGTGATCACCTTTGAAGACGGTGATGAGGCGATCAATCGGATTTTAAAATCTGCGGATGATGTCGATTTTGATGTGAACAATGTCGAGCATGTGGATTTCGATCTTGGTGATGATGATACTGATTGGCAAGCAGCCACAGGTAATGCCGCCGATAACACAATCAACGCATCTTTAAAAACAACAGATATTCAGCTCAAGGGCGGTGATGGCAATGACAGCCTAACAGGTGGATCAGGCAATGATGTTCTAATCGGTGAAGGCGGCATTGATACGCTTGATGGTGGCGCAGGTGATGATCTGCTGGTTGTGGATCAAGATGATGATTTTGACAATATGTCTGGTGGGATCTCTGGTGGTGCAGGCTACGATACGCTGATCTTCCAAGGCGAAGGTGCGCTTAATATCAATCTCGATGCGCTTGGCATTGAATCTGCCACGGGTGGCGATGGCAATGATATCATCGATGGTGATAACAGTAATCTATCGATCTATTCCGACTATGCCAGCTTTGACGAAGACGGCAATGCTGTCGGTGGCGATGTGCAAATCGGCTACCACATGGATGGTGGCAAGGGCGATGATACGCTTGATGGTGCCAATAATGATGATCGCTTAATTGGTGGCGAAGGCGCAGATACGCTTTGGGGCCAAGGCGGTAATGATCAGCTTGTGGGCGGTGCTGATAATGATACGCTCAATGGCGGCTCTGGCAATGATAGCTATTTCTACACGCGCGGTGATGGCGATGATACGATCACTGACATTGGTGGTGATACAGATGTGTTGGCGCTCAGTGATGTTGAATTATCAGATTTAGAACTGGCTTCTGTTAATGGTGATCTTGTGATTACAATTATGGATCGCGAGGCTGATCTTGCTGACGGCACGATTACCATTGAGAACTGGACGCATGAGCATCAGCGCATTGAATATCTGCAATTATCTGATGGCACTGTTGTTGAAATCGGCAATCTTAAAATCGATGGCGCAAACACCCGCGAGCAGCGCAATGATATTGCTGCTTATTATTATAATCTAGATGCAAGCCAATCCCCCGATCATCTTGGCGATGTCGATTGGTCAGTGGATGTGACTGAGTTTGAAACGCTTGATGAGATCAATTTTGTAAACTCGGCTGATAGTTTCTGGGAAGATGGGCAGAGCGATCATTTTGCTGCCTATTACACAGTTGATGTCGATGTGCTGGAGAGTGATGATTTCACATTCAGCATGTCATTTGAAGGCTTTGCGATGATATTTGTCGATGGTGAATTACTCATCAATGGCAATGGTGATTTCTCATATCAAACAATGACCGAAGACATGCAATTGGATTTAGGCGAGCATAAGGTTGAGGTCTATTATCTCAACAAAACTGGCAATGCTGGCCTTGAGCTCAATTGGCAAAAGGGCAATGAAGCCGCGCAGAATATCGGCTTCTCAGCCACCCAAACCCCTGTCTGGAAAAATGGAACTGCCGTTGCTGCAACGATCATTGGCAATACAGGCAATGATTATCTCATGGGTGGAACTGGCGATGAAGTTCTCAAAGGCTTCTGGGGTCATGATTATCTGCAAGGTGGAGATGGCACAGACACGATCTGGGGCGGGCATGGTGATGATAGTCTTGATGCTGGTAAAGGCGACTTAGCCGAACGTCAGAGCCTGTTTGGCGAATATGGTGATGATGTCTATACCGTCAGCAAAGACAATGGCAATGTTTACATCTCAGAAGCCGCATCTGCTGGCTTTGATAGCGTCATCTTCTCAGACCTTAATCTGTCGGACCTAACGATTGAATATGTAGATGCACCAGAAACCTTCAATCAACTCCTACGCTTTAGCTGGGATGTGGGAACCGCTGACGAAGGTAAGCTCGAGATATCAAATAGTGGCCGTAATATCGAGCTGTTTGTGTTTAAAGATAATACATCCATCTCAACGGTAGAGATCAACGATCATCTCGGCCTAACCATCAGAGGTTCAGACGGCAATGACCGCATTACAGGCAGCTCACTCACATCAGATAATATCCTAGGCGGCTACGGCGATGATCTGCTAAGCGCAGGCGGCACAGAACAAGATGGCGTAGTCCAAACACTAAACGGCCAAATCGGCAACGATACATACCTCTATTCCAAACGCGATGGCATTGTCGAGATCGTCGGAGAAACAGCGAACCAAGGCGCAAATGACCGTGTGATATTCGATGATCTTCTGCTTGAGGATTTAACTGTTGAGTTCGTCACGATTGATGGCAAAGAGATGCTCAAATTCTCTTGGGCTGATGTAGATGAAGGCACATCGGGCGAACTGCGTGTGCCATATGACGGCGAGAACATTGAGCGCTTTGTGTTTGCAGATGGCTCTTCATTTGCGAAGGTTGAGTTTGACGACCAGGGTAGGTTAGTCCTCCATGCCGAAAGACAACAATCGCAGAACACATCCGATCTCTTCAACCTTGTGAACCTGACGGATTTGTACAAGGAACATATGTTTGCTGATTCCAGCTCTCGTCAAAGCAATAGCTACTTGGCTGAAAATACACTTGATGATGATACAGGCACAGTATTCCAAAGTTCTGGCGGTGGGTCGAGCCAGTGGTATGAGCTGGATTTGGGTGCAGAGCTTGATGTTTCAATAATCGAGATTTCCGCTAGTCTGAGCGGAACCGCTTATTCATTGAACGGAGCGAAAGTATCGTTATTGGATAATGAAGGTCAGATTATCCAAGTTCGAGATGGCAATGGTGATCTTGCAAATTATTTTGATCCGATTGATGGAGCATATTTCGGCAAAGTGCTTCGCTTTGCATATGACGGTGAAGATGCTGTTCGCACAGTTCGAGTTGTTGCAGGTTCCAATGATATTGCGATTGCCGAGATCAATGTGTATGGCGAGGATGTTGCACCAGATACGTTTAATCTTGTGAACCTGACGGATTTGTACAAGGAACATATGTTTGCTGATTCCAGCTCTCGTCAAAGCAATAGCTACTTGGCTGAAAATACACTTGATGATGATACAGGCACAGTATTCCAAAGTTCTGGCGG
>NZ_JBFNGQ010000019.1:0-7712 GCF_040784015.1 Lentilitoribacter sp. EG35 | reverse complement strand
ACAGTTCGAGTTGTTGCAGGTTCCAATGATATTGCGATTGCCGAGATCAATGTGTATGGCGAGGATGTTGCACCAGATACGTTTAATCTTGTGAACCTGACGGATTTGTACAAGGAACATATGTTTGCGAGTGCGAGTTCAACTCGCAATACAACATATTTGGTAGAGAATGTATTAGACGATGATACTAACACATCATTTGAAAGCTCTGGAACTTCGGGCCAGTGGTTACAGTTGGATCTCGGTGCTAATCTTGATATTTCTATTGTTGAAATAGTAGATACTAATTCAGATGGACGCCTTAATGGTGCAAAAGTTGTCTATCTGAATGCCGCCGGACAAGAGATTACTCATCCTGAAACGATCATCACTGGTGTAGTGGCGAATGAGGCTCTCCGGTTCAATTACACTGGTTCGGAGAAAGTCCACTTCATCAAAATTGAAGGTGCTGATGGTTATGCCCTCCAAATTGCCGAGATCAATGTTTATGGGGAAGATGTTGCGCCTGATACGTTCAATCTTGTGAACCTAACGGATTTGTATAAGGAGCATATGTTTGCAAGTGCGAGTACATACAGTGTGAGCGGTGCAGGTGTTCCAATTTCAGCTGAGCGTACATTGGACGATGATAATAGTACCAACTTCCAAGCAAGCAGCTCTGGAGATGAATGGTACAAGCTTGATTTGGGTGCTGATCTTGATGTTTCAATTATCGAGATTTCCAATCGATCAACATCTCATGCTGTTACTCAGTTTAACGGCGCAAAGATTATGCTTCTTGGTGCTGATAATGATCCAAATAATCCAATAGAGACGTTTGTTGTGTCTGGAGCAGAAGACAGCGAAGTGATGCGCTTTCACTATGATGGATTAGAAAAAGCCAGATATGTTCATATCCAAAGTAATGGCAATTATCATCTGACTTTTGCCGAGATCAATGTTTATGGGGAAGATGTTGCGCCTGATACGTTCAATCTTGTGAACTTAACGGATTTGTATAAGGAGCATATGTTTGCAAGTGCGAGTTCATCCTATACTGACGGTGTTTACGCAATAGATCATGCCCTCGACAATGATCTTGATACTTCTTTCCTTGGTCTGTCCACTCCTGAAAAGTGGTTTGAGCTTGACCTTGGTGCTGAGCTAAATATTTCAATTATTGAGGTGACCAATAGGGTTGGGGATTACCCTTATGTTATGGATGGTACACTCATCTCTCTACTGGATGCCAATGGTCAGGCCATTCAAATCTCGGAAGACAACGGTGTTCCTGTTTATCATTTTGATCCCATCACTGGAGCTGAATCAGGTGAGACCTTCCGGTTTATATATAACGGTTCTGAAAAAGTCAGAACAGTTCGAGTAGAAGCTACTAACGTTCATCAAGTTGTACTTGCCGAGATCAATGTGTATGGGGAAGATGTTGCGCCTGATACGTTCAATCTTGTGAACTTAACGGATTTGTATAAGGAGCATATGTTTGCAAGTGCGAGTTCATCCTATACTGACGGTGTTTACGCAATAGATCATGCCCTCGACAATGATCTTGATACTTCTTTCCTTGGTCTGTCCACTCCTGAAAAGTGGTTTGAGCTTGACCTTGGTGCTGAGCTAAATATTTCAATTATTGAGGTGACCAATAGGGTTGGGGATTACCCTTATGTTATGGATGGTACACTCATCTCTCTACTGGATGCCAATGGTCAGGCCATTCAAATCTCGGAAGACAACGGTGTTCCTGTTTATCATTTTGATCCCATCACTGGAGCTGAATCAGGTGAGACCTTCCGGTTTATATATAACGGTTCTGAAAAAGTCAGAACAGTTCGAGTAGAAGCTACTAACGTTCATCAAGTTGTACTTGCCGAGATCAATGTGTATGGGGAAGATGTTGAGAATGAGAATGTCTTCTTAAAAGGCACAGCAGGTGATGATGTTCTCATCGGTTCGGATGGCGATGACTATCTTGATGGTGGTGCTGGTGATGATAGCCTGTCAGGTGGAGCTGGAAACGACACTATAGTTATTGATGACGATGACACATCTTATTCAGGTGATGCTGGAATTGATACACTCGTCTACGAAGGCACTCAAAACAAACAGTATGATTTAGAAGGCAGTACATTTGAAAATATCATATTTGGTGCTGGTGATGATTTCATTTGGGGCACTGGTGATGCGAATAATATTGCAGCCGGAGATGGTAACGATAACCTAGATGGCCGTTCAGGCGATGATTTTCTTGACGGAGGCGCAGGGCAAGATGAAATCACAGGTGGGGATGGTAATGACACCTTCGTATTCACGGCCAATATGGGTAACGATGTCATTACAGATTTTGTTACAGGCCTTAATTCTGATGATGTAATTGAGATCCGTGGATTGTTATCGTTTGACACTTATGCTGAAGTTCTCGCAGCAGCGGCAGATGACGGAACCAATACCACGATCACTATTGACGCGGATAACTCCATAACACTGAACAACGTTGTTGTGGCTGATCTTCATCAAGATGATTTCAGGTTCGCTTAGGTTCACACCTCTGAGATTTAGTTTTGAGTAGCTCAGGTAATTTACAAAATGAGATAGTCCGCAATGCATTTAAGTCATTGCGGGTGTCTAATAAGGGTATGGTGCAAATGTCATGACATTTGAAACAGATTGCAGAAGCCCAGAGAACTAGGCTTCACGATGTTTCATATCTGCGTTTCATAATTGATGTGCCATAAAGGTTGATTTAGCTACCAACGTCCGGCCGGATTGCAACAGGATAAAAGAGATTGCGACCATTTCGTTTAAACTCTGTCCGCTTTGATCAACATTCGTATTCGGGCCTGTTAGAATGTTTATATGAGAATCGGATACTGTCGCGTCAGCACAAACACACAAAACTTAGACCGTCAGGTTGCAGCACTTCGTTCAGAGGGCTGTGATAAGATTTACCGAGAGAAAGCCTCTGGTAAATCTCTCAAGGGACGACCGCAATTAGACAAAGCCATTGATGCACTTGGTACGGATGATATCCTTGTCGTCGCCGAATGGGACAGGGCGACGAGGTCCATGCAGGATGGACTGAACATCATGCAACGTGTTGCTGATCGTTCTGCATTGGTCAAAGTTCTCGATAAGCCATTTCTTGATCTTACCACACCGATGGGCAAAGGCATCCTCGCATTCATGTCGGCACTTGCTGAAGATGAAAGAGAGCGAATTATAAGACGTGCCGCTGAGGGCAGAACGATAGCTAAAAGCAGAAATGTGAAGTTTGGCAGAAAACCAATTCTGTCATCGGATCAGCAACAGGTAGCGCGTGATCGAATGGCCAGAGGTGAATCTTGTAGACAGATCGCTAAGGACTTCAGGGTATCAGCAGCGACAATATCAAGAATAAATCAATAAAATGGATAACTGTATCAATTCAGCAGTGGCTTAAAAGTTTGCACCTAAATTTCGTAAGTTCATTTGTATCACTACAAAATTGTTGCACTACAAAATTGTTGTGATACAATGCCTTGAGAAATGGAGAGGTATATGTACTGTTACGGACGCGAAGTAGAAATAAAAGAAATATGGAATCGTATAAAAATCGATGAAAATTTGCTAATGCTCGCACCCCGAAGAATCGGCAAGACAGTTATACTGAACGAGCTGCAAGAACAGGCAGAAAGTAACAATTTTCACGCGGTAATAGTCGACGTAGAAGGTTACCATGAGGAAAAAGATTTTTTTCGCCAATGCTGTGCCTCCATTCAAGAAGAATTGAGCTTTGGAAGCCAGCTAATGTCGTCACTAGTAGGAAAAATCAATGCATTTGTAACTGGCAAAGAAGAAATTGGTGATTGGCGGCAACTTTTACTCCAAACAAATTGGGATGAATTTGCTGACCATCTATTTTCACACATGGTGGCTCAAGATGATCAGAAAAACTGGTTGATACTCGTCGATGAATTGCCTGTCTTTTTGCAGACAATGGCACAAAAAGGCAAAACGGAAAACCTGAGCGCATTTTTATATAGTCTGCGAAGGTTTAGACAAAGATATCCGACTGTACGCTGGGTTTTTGCAGGATCGATTGGTTTAGACACCGTGGCAAGAGAGTTCAATATAGAAGGGGCTTTAAATGATCTACACCCACTCAGCGTTAACCAATTCACTCAAGAAACTGCGGACGGTTTTCTATCATTCATCTGCGAGAAACGCGGGCTTTCAATAACACAAAAGGCGAAAAATGCTATCTTTGAGAGACTAGGATGGCTTTCACCTTTTTATTTGGAGAGAATAATAGAAGATGCGATTTTGCTATCTCAAGAAGAAGTAGGCGTTAAAGAAGTCGATGACGCCATGAACAACCTAATTTCGCTAACCAAAAGACTGTATTGGGCGCATTGGAGAGAGCATCTGGATAGAAATTTCTCGGAGCCTACCAGAGGGCGATTATATAAAATGCTCAATACCGTCGCTAAGGTAGAATCTATTACAGAAGAGGGTCTCTTTTCTACATGCTATGTAGAGGATCAGAACCTAACTCGATTAGAGTTTAGAGAGCATCTGGATACACTTATGAATGATGGTTATCTCATTCAAAATGCGGGGAAAATACAATTCTCAATGAGATTATTAAATGAATGGTGGAAAAGGTTTGTATCAGTATGACCAATCTTAGCCGAGAAGCTCTAAACCTGAAAATATATAACCCAAGTTTGCAAAACGATGACGATTTTTTGAAGGGATTTGTTGCTCGAACACGCGTTGCAGAAATCCTATTTCAACGACTCAATGAAATTCCGCAAAAAGGCTTAGCTAGCCATTTCCTATTTTTTGGTCAACGCGGAATGGGCAAGAGCAGCATGTTAAAACGTATATCCATTGAGTTGAGTCGGAATACTGATCTTGGTGAAAAATTCTTTCCTCTGAAATTCCGCGAAGAACAATACAACATCCATTCGTTGGATGTCTTTTGGGAAAATTGCATCGATTCCATGAGTGACTGGTTTGAAGAGACCGGCAAGCCATCCACGTCGATCACTATCGATAAGCGTATCACACAAGAGAATAAAGATGACCTTTCGCCGGAGGAGTTCTTCCGGTATTGGTGCAAGCATGTAGGCAAGAGGCCAGTTTTACTTCTCGATAATCTGGATATCGTTTTAAGTGGACTCAACGATGATGAACAGTGGGCATTAAGGAAAAGCCTACAAGATCGACAAGGACCGGTGATAGTTGGTGCGTCAGCAACTTACATGGAGACATTAAAGGACGAAGATGCAGCTTTTTATGATTTCTTTCAGTTAATAGTTTTGGAAAAATTGAATGCATTTGATGTGCAACAATGCTTACAAAAAATTGCTAGCGAAAGAGGAGACCGTGGAAGTAAAGTTATAGAATTGCTGAAATCTGATCCGGGCAGAATTAAAACACTAAGTGACATGACCGGTGGCAACCCAAGGACACTAACCTTATTATATCTTCTATTTGAAAATGATGGCGAAAGTGATGTTTTTAGTGACTTGGAAAACCTTTTAGACGAAGTGACAGTGCTTTATAAAGCAAGGGTCGAAGATTTATCTAGCCAATCCAGAGTGGTTTTCGATGCGCTTGCCCTCAACTGGAACCCCATCACAGCAAACGATTTGAGTCAAATAACAAAACTCAAAACTTCGATTGTAACTGCACAACTAGATCGACTAAAGAATTCAAATTTAATTGAACGAATCAACCTGCCGAGTAGTAAAAAGGCCGCCTACCAAGTAGCCGAAAGATTCTTTAACATCTGGTATCTCATGAGGCATGCCCCCAGAAGACAACGTGTACGTCTCCGCTGGTTAATTGAGTTTCTCAAGATATTTTACAGCCCAAAACAATTAACCGAACGAATAAGACAGGAGCTAACAAAGACTACATTATCGCCGCGACAGTTAGACATATTTTGTGCGCTGGAAGGTGCAATCGATGATCCCTATTGGAGTAAACTAATTGGATATAGGGCGCAGGCTGGCTACAAATCAGATTTAAATCGCAATGAATTACCAACACCTGAAACCTCAGATGATTGGTTGAAACTGGCCAGACTAGAGTATTTCGAGCTTGATCAACCTGAATCAGCGATAAAGTCACTAAATAAATCAATTGAACTTTCCCCAAAAAACAAAGCTGCACGCTTACAGCTAGCGAGAGTGTTATTTAGTGAAGACCAAGAAGAACAAGCAATGGAGATATCATTAAAACTTACCGAAGAATTTAATGATTATGCACCAGCATTCAACTTCTTAGGTTGGTGCTCTGCATGGGTAAAGAAAGATGATGAGCTAACAGTTAAGTACTTTACCAAAGCCATTGAAATTGATGCAACCAAGCCGCATTTTTATGTTGATCTAGCTCGCTTTTGGAGAAGTCACGCACAAGAATCAAACTACGTAAATGCGAGTAGTTATTACAATAAAGCCATTCAGATTGCCCCAGAAGATGTATCTATATTGGTCGAATATTCGGATATGCTCAGATTTCGCATTAAAAATTATAATGAGGCCTTTATACTTCTGGAAAAAGCGAGAGAACTATCACCAAACAGTTCGAATTGGAAAATGTCATTAGGGCATCTTCTAATTGAAATGCCATCGCTTGCACCGGAATTATCACCTGTAAAACTTTTCAAAGAAGTTAGAGATAGCGATCCTAAGCTAGCAAAAAGAGCGTTTGATAGCATCTCGTACTATTATGAGCAGATGGGGATGTCAGAAAAACTCATTGAATTACATACGCAAGAAATTAAAAATAACCCGCTGCACGAAACTGTGGGAATTAGGAAACTTTTGGGTGATACATATCTGGAGGAGCTGGGTAGTAAGGAAGCAGCTATTGCTGAATTTAAGTCAGCCCTAAACCTTGAGGTATCGTCTAGTTATGATGCCGCGACAAAGGGATACATCCAAGCGTACTTTTTTGAGGACTTTGAAGCAGCTAAAGTTAGTTATGAAAATTCGATTTCCATTCAAAAAGATGCAGGACATTCAGATTATGATCTCGAAGGGGAAAGTAATCTTATTGCTGTAGAAAGCCTTCTAGGTGAAAAAGATAATGATTTCGATAATAGATTAGATGAAAACTTAAAACATCATCCTGAACACGGTAAGCATATATTAAAATCAATAATTTATATTTCAGAAGATAATTTCGGTGCAGCATTCAACGAATTTAAAAATGCAGTGATGTGTAATTCACCTGAGCTGTATTCAGACTATCGCGGGTTCTTGGCTCTTTTCATTAGAAATTGTTTTAATCGACAGTACTTTGGAAAACTCATAGATGAGTTCGAGCATGGCGACCTTCATGAAAAGTATATGCCACTATACTATGCTATTGTTGCATTAAGAGACGGTGAACAATCTTTAGATGAAGTCAATCCTGAAGTGCGAAAAGTTGCCAATCAAATTTATGGCTGGATTTCTCACTTCAATGAAAACTAATAATTTTCTGCTTTGATGAAATTCAAAAACGGTCGTTTTTGATTATCGAAACCATTGATTTGGTCCGGCCTGAAAACCACAACGTTTACAATACTTCTTGCCATGTGTGAGTTTCTCATAACTTAGGCTCAGGACCCATTAATTATCTTGCAAAGTTACATCAGCTCTGATTCATTTTATTGACTAAGATGGAGTTTATAATGAGCAATCTTTACTGGTTAACTGAGGTTCAAATGCTGCGGCTACGGC
>NZ_JBFNGQ010000018.1:0-17409 GCF_040784015.1 Lentilitoribacter sp. EG35 | reverse complement strand
AAGAGACGTTTACCTTAGCGGTCTCTGATATTGATGAAGTTGATGTGGGCGCGATCACCGATAGCAATGGTAGTGCAAACAATATTGATGAGAATGCCTCTGCGGGTTCTGTGGTTGGGATTACGGCGTTTGCCACAGATGCAGATGCCTCTGATAATATCAGCTATTCCCTGTCTGATGATGCAGGCGGATTGTTTACCATTGATGCGAACACAGGTGTTGTGACGACCACAGGACCTTTGGATGCGGAAAGTGCGAGTTCACATAATATTACCGTTGTTGCGACCTCAGATGATGGATCGACGTCTAATGAGACCTTTACGATTGGTGTGAATGATGTGAACGAGACATCGATCACAGCGATCAGTGACACAGATGGGTCTGGTAATAGTGTTGCTGAAAACGCCTCCACGGGTTCCGTGGTTGGTGTGACGGCGTTTGCCTCTGATGCGGATGCGAGCGATCATGTAAGCTATTCACTCTCGTCTAACCCGGGCGGGTTCTTTGCCATTGATGCCAATACGGGTGTTGTGACTGTGGCCTCTGGTCTTGATTATGAAACAGATACCTCACACACGATTGAAGTGACTGCCACTTCTGATGATGGCACAATCTCAACCCAAAGCTTTACGATTGATGTCAGTGATGTCAATGAAGGCCCAACCGATATGACCTTTGGCGGTAATGCTGGATTGGATATAGGAGTATCAAATACAATCGGCGCAGGTTCAGTTATTGGCGGCGTCGATTCTGTTATCGATGTTGATTCTGGTGAAACGTTTACGTTTGCTTTGACAGACGATGCTGGCGGCAAATTTGAAATCGACACAAACACTGGTGATATCAAGTTGGTTGCGGAACATGACGCATCATCAGTTTATAGTGATACTGTCGACGTTCAGGTAACTGATAGTGGTGGCAATACCTATACAGAAACCATTGGAATTCAGTTAGGCACTGATGGTGCTGAAACTCTCACAGGCACTTCAAATACTGATATTATGCATGGGTTTGGTGGTCAGGATACATTGAATGGGGGGGATGGCGATGATGTGCTTATCGCTGGAGATGCCGATGGAATGGCAACAACTGGCTCCAACCTCATAACGAACGGTGGATTTGAGAATACCTCTTCGGGTTGGACGTTGAATTCTGGTCCGGGTTTTCAGTTTTATGCCGATGGCCAAAGAAGCGTCAACACTACTGAGGGTAACTACTATCTTGATATGGACGAGGCTCCTGGAAACATTGATATTGAGCAGGCATTATCTGGTTTGTCGACAGGTACATCATATCAATTAAGTTTTGATACAGCTGCAACGGGTGGATATGACGCGAGTGTGGAGGTCTACTGGAACGGAGAATTAATTGACACAATAACTTCAGGTACAACGACAATGTCTTCCAATTCCTTCACTGTTGTTGGCGGGTCGGGCGATGGTAGTAATACTATTCAGTTTGTTGAGGTTGGCAATGTTGACTATGGTGGAACAGCACTGGATAATGTTCAACTGTTTGAAATGACACCGGCCACTGGTGACACCCTGAATGGTGGAGATGGTAATGACGTTCTCGTAAGCGGAAGCGGAGCTGATACTTTTGACGGCGGGGCCGGAACAGATACAGTCGATTATTCAAATGCGACCGCGGGTGTTAATGTTGCTTTTCAAGACACAGATGGCATGGGTTCTGGCGGTGAAATGCAGAATGTATCAGCTGGCGGACATGGTGGTGAAGCCGATGGCGATAGCTACACAAGTATTGAAAGCTTTGTTGGCTCAGATCACGCCGATAATGTGTATGGCGGATCGAGTGATATGAGTTTTCAGCTAGGTGCTGGTAATGACACTTTCGACACAAGTAACAACACGGCGATCGTTGATACTGTTGATGGCGGCGCAGGTAACGACACTATTTGGGGCGGCGGCGGCAATGATATTCTGACGGGTGGTACAGGCAACGACACCCTTTACGGCGAAAGCGGAAGCGATATGTTCTTATTTTCCGAAGGTGATGGAGCTGACATCATCAGCGGCGGTGAAGGTGGCGGATGGACTGATACTATTCAATTATCAGATACTGGTGGTGATCTGGGCGAGTATGGCACGGATTGGACAGTGTCACTGACATCTGGATCGATTGATTCACAAGATGCAAACAGTCTTTCATTAAGTGATGACGCCGATGGTATCATCACGCTTGATGATGGTTCGACAATCAACTTCCTTGATATCGAGCGCATAGAATTTTGAAAGGGTAACATGAGCAGTGATTAAGCTTATGAGCCTTCCGGAATAAAATTAGACTGAGCGAAACCTGAACCCAATATGAATTGGGCGCTCAAGTGTTGTTCAGTTTTTCTTCTCTATGTTGGGTTCAAGATTAATTCTTGAATTCCTTGGAGGGGACTATGACAAATATTAATTCAATCGCTAAGAACACAATTGTTGCCCTTGTAGCTTTCGCGGCTACACTTCCTTTGACGACAGCAAGCCACGCCGGTGGCTACAAAGCAGGATACCACGCTTATGTGGATGGTGTTGCTTCTTGGGATGTTTTGAACATGCGAAAATGGCCGGCTTCCTATTCACAAAAAGTAGCTGCAATCCCGGACAACGGATGGGGAATTTGGGTTGAGCGCTGTATCTATAAAGAAGACGCTAGCGATTGGTGTAAGGTCAAATATGCTGACCAGTGGGGCTGGGTGAATAAGAAATATATCACCGAATATGAATATTGATAGAGACGGAGGCGGTCGCTCTGACCGCCTTTTTTATTTCATCTCTTCCATTGCGTGCCAGCCATGCAATGGTTTTTTTGTGTTGATATCGAAGGCAAAGTAATTTCCACCGCCGACAGCACCAGTATTGGCTGCACCTTGGTCAAACTTACGGTGAATTTCATTTCCTGATAATGCGCAATATAACAATGTGCCAACGCCGCCATGTCCGACAAAAAGAACATCGTCGTGTTTATGAGAACTGAGACTTTCATTCACCTGTTGTAATATGCGTGTTTGCGCGTGTTGAGCCGTTTCCCAACCTCGAGCGCTTATATCAGGGTTGGCGAAAAATTGATCGGCTACCCTTTCAAATTCATCAGGTTTTAGAAAGCCAGTTGAGCTGCGGTCATTTTCATGCATGAGAGGGCAGATCGTTAATGTGCAGCCCAAAATATCAACAATTGGTTCGGCGGTTTCTAATGCTTTTGTTTCGTTGCTTGAAATCACATATTTCGTATCGGAAAGAATATCTTCCTTTGTGATGCGCTCTGTAAGTTGCTTCACCCGCGCTTGCCCAATTTCATTCAGGCTCCATTTTGGAACATCTTTGTCCGGGTTAATTAAAACTTGGGGATGAGAGAGATATCGAGCAATGGGCATATTAGATTAGCCTTCGCGTTAACTGAGTTTCTTACTGTCGCGTATCTTATATAGCAAATTGGTAAACTAAGGGTCTGTCAAAAACTGAGTTAATAAATAATGAACGCTAGATGAATAGCACCTTCAGTTTTCGTTCAATTGCTCTGTTCTAAAGATGAGTTGCATTAAACAATACAACTCAATTTTAGGGAAAAGAAAATGACACATAAACTCGTAATTACAGCAGCAATCGCACTTGGCATCTTCGCAAGCCCAGTTATGGCAAATGATGTTTCCATCCAACAGTTCGGCTTTGGTAACAATGCCGGTGGCGGACAAATTGGCGTTCATAATATAATTGGTGTTTTTCAAGATGGCATTAATAATGATGTAACCAGCACGCAGGATGGTCATCACAACACGGCTGCAACTGGTCAAGTAGGCGTGAATAATGCGTCAACGACGGATCAGCTTGGAAGCTTTAACTCGGCTGGTGTTGGCCAATTTGGTGCCAATCATACATCAGTTCTAACACAAGATGGTCATGGCAATATCGCCGCTGGTGTTCAGGTTGGTAATGGTTGCTCTGCGGATGTTGATCAAAATGGCGCAGGTAATACGGCAGCGTTTGTTCAAGTTTGCCCCTAATGGATTTGGCTCTATCCGGTGATGATGAAACCCAATCACATCACCGGATAATGATAAAGGAGACAATAAATGATTATTAAAAACAAAGTCGTTCAAGTTGGTTTTTTAGCAAGCATGCTACTACCAGCAATCGTGGGTTATTCCGTCGTTACCGTACAGGCCTTGGAAGCAAATTCTGATGCTGCATTATGTCAAATAGAAGCAACACAACAGGGTAATACGTTTTTGGTTAAAGCAACAGTTGAAGCCGAACATGCCGGCTTAGGACGTTATCAATTTGGTATTAGTAATGGCACTGGCATAAATATCACTCAAGGTGGGGAATTCCTAACTTCTAATGGTGAACAGCAAACATTGAGCCAGGTTGTCGTGAGTAAAGGACAGGCTGCATATAATGCAAATCTGCATATCATATTTGACGACCAAGTTGCTGAATGTCAGGAGATAATCAAATAGTGCATATTCAGATTTTTGACTTTCCATAAACCCCGCTCACCGCGGGGTTTGTTGTTTTCATACACCAGCAATAAGTGATTTTCTATGGTTAATGGAATATGAACAAGGTGTTGGGATTAGGTTCAGTTGGCGGGTTGTAGATTGAAGTCATCAGATAATTTATATACTAGGGAAATAAATCATGACTTCACTTACACGTAAATCAATGACTTCAATCGCAACTGGCATTACAGCTATTACACTGGCTTCATTGGCTGTACTGCCCGCGCAAGCAGGTGGTCAAATTCAAATCGATATTGCTGCACAAAACTCCCAAGATGCAAATGCTATCAAGACAGGGCTAGCATTCTATTCAATTGTTAAAGGCATTAAATCTCAAGGTGGCATCACGCAAAATGGAAATGGCAACAATGCTGGCGTTGCGCAAAATGGATCAGGCAATCAGGGTATTGTTCATCAACACGGCAACGGTCACAACGGAACTGTTCAGCAAGTGGGTAACAATAACTCTCACGGTTTGTTTCAGTTTGGGAAAAATACTGATGCGCATGCCAACCAAAATGGTAATGGCAATGCAGGCGCAACATTTGCCTTTGGCTGGTAGGTCGTATTCACAGTCTTACAAATAACCCCACTATGTAACTTGATGGTGGGGTTTAATTTTGCCTGCTGCCAATCAATTAGAAATCTTCGCCAGTTCGGTCGCAAATTTTGCTTTTGTCAGACATTCTTCATATTCAGATTTCGCGGTTGATTCCAATGTCACGCCGCCGCCCACGTTAAACAAGGCGGTCTGGTCATCATATAGACTAATCGTGCGAATGGGCACATTAAATTGCATCGCTCCGGAGGGTGCTATCCAGCCAATTGCACCGCAATATACATCGCGTGGCTGATGGTCTTCAAGCTCGGTCAATATTTCCATTGTTCTAATCTTCGGAACACCCGTAATGGACCCGCAAGGAAACAGTGCTCGCACTATATCGGCAAAGCGTGTTCCGGCTTTCACCTTGCCGCGAACGCGACTTACCAATTGGTGCAATGTTGCATATGTTTTCAGCTGATATAACTGTGGAACACAAACAGAACCGGCGTCGCATATATGCGAGATATCATTTCTCAACAGATCTACAATCATAACATTTTCACTGAGGTTCTTAGGGTCATTCTTGAGTGTTGTAATGATAGCTTGATCTTCAATTTTTGTAGTGCCACGTGGCGCTGTGCCTTTCATGGGTCGTGATTCAATCCAACCCTCTTGATCGACTTGAAAGAACATCTCTGGCGATCGGGACAAGATGATCGGTCCACCAAGATCAACAAAAGCTGCATGGTTCACAGGCTGAATGTCACGCAATCGTTCGAATAGCTCAAATGGGTTGCCCTGCCATTGCGATGTCATCGGAAAGGTTAAATTCCCTTGATAACAATTCCCGATTTTCATATGTTGCGTTAGTTGATCGAACTTTTCGGCATAGGTATCGAAATCCCATAGTGGAACTGGTCTGCCGAAACGTGTGCGATTGGTATCAGCTGGCGCTTGGGTTGCTGGTGTGGTGTTTGAGGAAGGGTTATCAAAAATGCCAAAACAGGCAAGCGGTGCACGCCTGTTGCTCGGGATAATCTTTTTTAACTTTTCTTCAAAGCAATATCCGGCCTCATAACTTAGATATCCAGCAACCCAGTTGCCCGATGCACCCCGCAACTCAATTTCCTGCAAAACATCTATGAGTTCTTCCGGCGTGTGTGCCGTTATGATGTCATGCGGGCTCTCAAAGGACAGAGAGGTTCCTGCAATTTCATCACGGAACATAATATGGCGAGTTGAGATATCCATCTAAGGCGTGGCTATAAAATTGACCTTCTAATAATACAAGACCTTCCGCCGACTTTCGCAGCGGAAGGTTTGGTTAAATTTTGACTTGGTAAACTCTAGAACAGACCTTCAATCAAACCTTCTTCATTAAGCATAATCTGTTCTGCCGACGGCGTACGAGGCAGGCCCGGCATTGTCATGATTTCACCGCAGATAACCACAATAAAGCCAGCGCCGGCGGATAAACGAACTTCACGAACCGGCATTGAGTGGCCAGTCGGTGCACCACGAAGACTAGGGTCTGTTGAGAATGAATATTGAGTTTTGGCCATGCAAACAGGTAAATGGCCATAGCCTGCAGTTTCCCAAGCTCTAAGTTGGTCGCGGATTTTTTTGTCTGCAAGAACCTCATCAGCGCGGTAGATGCGTTTTGCAATAGTTTCGATTTTCTCGAATAATGGCATGTCGTCAGGGTAGAGCGGGTGGAAGGCGGCCATATCGCTTTCAGCCATTTTCACCACTTGATGGGCAAGTTCTTGAATGCCGTCAGAGCCATGCGCCCAATGCTTACAAAGTATGGCTTCTGAACCTAGGCTGGCCACATATTCTTTAACCGCTTCAACTTCGCTATCGGTATCAGTCACAAAATGGTTGATCGCAACAACGACCGGAACGCCAAATGATTTCACATTTTCAATATGGCGCCCTAGGTTCGCACAACCGTTTTTCACGGCATCGACATTTTCACTGCCAAGATCAGCTTTCGCAACGCCACCATTCATTTTCATTGCACGAATTGTAGCCACAAGCACAACGGCATCCGGTGCGATGCCTGCTTTGCGGCATTTGATGTTCATGAATTTTTCAGCGCCAAGATCAGCGCCAAAGCCTGCCTCTGTAACAACGTAGTCAGCCAACTTAAGAGCTGTTTTTGTCGCAACAACAGAGTTGCAGCCATGAGCAATATTTGCAAATGGTCCGCCATGCACAAAGGCGGGATTGTTTTCTAATGTTTGAACAAGGTTTGGCTGCATCGCATCTTTGAGCAGAACAGTCATCGCACCATCGGCTTTAATATCGCGGCAATAAATTGGTGTGCGATCACGGCGATAGGCAACGATGATATCGCCAAGACGCTTCTGCAGGTCTTCCAGATTATTGGATAGGCACAAGATTGCCATAACCTCTGATGCGACTGTGATATCAAAGCCAGCTTCGCGCGGAAAGCCGTTGGCAATCCCGCCGAGAGATGCCGTGATCTGGCGAAGGGCACGATCATTCATATCCATAACGCGACGCCAGACAATGCGTCGAATATCAATCTCTTGTTCATTGCCCCAATAAACATGATTATCAATCATAGCTGATAATAGATTATGCGCTGATGTGATGGCATGGAAATCGCCCGTGAAATGAAGGTTCATGTCTTCCATTGGAACAACCTGTGCGTATCCACCACCAGCTGCGCCACCTTTCATGCCAAAGCATGGTCCTAATGAGGCTTCGCGAATACAAATCGCTGCTTTTTTACCAATTGAGTTAAGGCCGTCGCCCAAGCCAACAGTTGTTGTTGTTTTGCCTTCTCCTGCTGGTGTCGGGTTGATGGCGGTAACCAGAATTAGCTTACCGTCTTTTTTACCCTCCTGAGCTCTGATGAATTCGGCAGATACCTTCGCCTTGTCATGGCCAAACGGTAGCAGATCATCATTTGGGATACCTAGCTTTGCACCAATTTCCTGAATGGGTTGCTTTTTTGCTTCGCGCGCAATTTCGATGTCAGTTTTGAAGGCCATGATGTGCTCCCTGAAAATGTGATTTTAGGTAGCGTAGGAGCAATCATAAATAACAGCTTGTCCAAAAAAGACGATAAATAATGAGTATAAGACTTATTGATCTGATATGCACGACATGTCAAAGTGGTTCTGGAAATCCAACTAATTCAAGGCAATTTACGAGAATGATCATGAAATCTTTTTTATCTACAATATGCGTGACGCTTATTCTGTCTGTAAGTTCAGGGGCAGTTCACGCTGATAACATACCTTACTATAACAAAGTCACATTAAATGTAGGTCAAAGTGCTGTCTTGAAGGGTGTAAGGCATAAGAATTGTGATTCAAAGCGCGCGCCTGGTAGTTTTGGAAAGTTACCAAAAACCAAGTTAGGGAAATTTAAACGAGGTAAGAAAGGCACTATAAATAGTGTGAGTTGCGGAAAAGAAGTCCCAGCTAGGGAACTAATATTTGTAGCGCGTAAACGTGGCACAGAAAAGCTGATAGTCAAAGGCGATCCTATCACAATAACAGTGAAATAGTTTGGATGCATCTAAGTGGAATCTCTTCTATTTTTCCAAATTTCATAGGAATTTTTAAGAAACCAAATATGCAATGAGTTCTGGTGAGTGTTTCAGATGGTTGATGATAACAAAATTTATTTGAACGGTTATTTGGATGTTCCCGCTGAGCGTTGGGATGCTGTTATGAATGCGCTACCAAAGCATATAGAGCTGACTATGGCGGAAGCTGGCTGTATTTCATTTGATGTAAAACCATGCCCGGATACTGCAAACCGTTTGCTTGTTGCGGAGGCCTTCGAGGATCAAGCTGCTTTTGATTTCCATCAGGCGCGCAATAAAGCTTCTGTTTGGTTTCAAACCACGTTGGGCATCGCACGTCATTTCAATATAGAAGTTGGCACACCTTAATAAGTTCATTTAAGGCCGATGTATAGATAGAAAGATTTGGCTTAATCAGCGAACTTAGTCACAATCGCAGCATTTGCTTCAAGCGTTTTATGAACGGGACATTTGTCAGCTATTTTGAGCATCTTTTCTTGTGTTGCTTCATCGAAATCACCTTCTAACGTAATTGCGCGTTCGAAACGGTCTATTTTGCCGGATGCTGCATCATCAAGTTCACAAGCTTCGCAATCTTGAGCATGAACCTTATCGTGTGTCACATTCACAGAAACTCGGTTCAGTGGAATTTTCTTAAAGTCAGCATACATGCGGATGGTCATGGATGTGCAGGCGCCAAGTGCGATATTCAAATAGTCATAAGGTGTTGGGCCAGTGTCATGCCCGCCAACGCTTTCAGGTTCATCTGCAATCAATGAGTGGTGCCCAACTCGAATAGCATTCTGAAATTTGCCTTCTTTGGTTTCTGTAACATTAACGCCAACCACCGTTTCGCCTTGTGCTGCAACATGATCATAATCAACGTAGCGCGATGCCCAAGCGGCGATAACTTCTGCAGTATAGGCAACGTCTTTCGGGTTGCTTAAAAGATGGTCTGCAGTATCAAGTGATACAAAGCTTTTTGGATGTTTTGCAGCTGTATAAATTTCAGCCGCATTCTCAATACCAACAGTAGCATCATTTGGAGCATGCAGAACCATGAGGGCTTTGTTCATTTTGGATACACGTTCGGCAATTGTCTGATTTCGCAAATCTTCAACAAACTCGCGTTTGATTTTAAATGGTCGACCGGCGAGTTTGAGCTCGGCCAGACCGTTAACTTCAATCTCATCAAGATGATCTGAGAAATTATGGATGACATGATCGGCATCGGCAGGGGCGCCAATGGTTGCAATGGCTTTTGCTTCAGGCACATCATTAGCCGCTGCAAGCGTTGCTGCCCCGCCAAGCGAATGTCCAATAAGTATTGATGGAGCTTCGTAGTTTTGGCGTAAGTAATCCGCAGCGGATAGAATATCTCCGATGTTCGACGTAAATGTTGTATCTTCAAAGTCGCCAGCAGATGCGCCTAATCCGGTAAAATCAAACCGCAAGAGTGCTATTCCGCGTTTGGAAAGCTCATCAGCAATCTTGCGTGCTGCTAAAATATCCTTTGTGCATGTAAAACAATGAGCAAATATCGCATAGGCACGTGTTGGCCCATCAGGTAAGTGTAGCTTAGCAGCCAATGATGAACCCAAAGATCCATTGAATTTTATATTTTGAACTTTTGCCATATGTGTTCCCACCCCAAAAAGAGAAATGCCGTAATTATTTATTGTATTTATATGTATGTATTCGTCTGGGAAGTGAAATCACTTCACTTCGCATAATCGTGAGATGTTTGTGAGGGGGGGACTTCACGCCTGTTACAACGCGCGTTGTTTATCCACCTGCGCACAAAATTCCTCTGGCGGCATCGGTTTTGCGATGAGATAACCTTGCCCTTGATCCACACCAAGTTTGGTTAGGATTTTGGCTTGTTTTTCTGTCTCAACACCTTCGGCAATGGTTTCCATTTTCATCCGTTTAGCGAGCTGAACAAGGATTTGTACAATTTCATCACCCCCATCATCAGAGATGAAATCTACGAATTTCTTATCAATCTTAATGATGTCAGCTTGCAGATCTTGAACGTAAGAAAGCCCGTTATGGCCTGTTCCAGTATCATCAAGCGCGACACGAAATCCGAGGTCTTTTAATATTTTTATCTGTTCAACCGTTTTCTTTGTGTCTTCAATTTCTTGCCGTTCCGTTATTTCCAAAACAATTTGTTCCGGGCGAACATTGCAGCACCCAACAATACTCATAAGATCGTTGACGAAACAATCTGAGGCCAGATCAGCAGGTATAATATTGAAGGAAATTTTAAGCGATTGGTCGCGATTAAGAATATCACCCACCTGTTCAAGTGTCTGCTTAATGATGGTACGCGTCATTTGTACGATTAAGCCGCTATCTTCGGCAATTGGTATGAACTTGTATGGTGGTATCATCTCACCATCTGGTTTGACCCAACGCATAAGCGCTTCGCCACCGATTATTTTGCGGCTCTTTAGATCAAACAATGGTTGAACGAACGGAATAAATTCATCTCCTTCGATGCCGCGTTTGATGAGTGTGACCGGGTTATCTGGGCGGCTCAGTAGTTGTGCAACAAGTAAGCTGAATATGATGCCCAAGATGCCGCCACCAACAATGAAAGCCAGCTCATTCCCACGTTGATGTGTAATCAGTTGCTCTTTTTTGACCGATAACTCGACAAAGAGCGGATATCGTGAAGATGATGCACTGTATGTGACAAGGCTTTTCTCGGAGGCCATCGCATTATCGCGCGCACCAATTGGATTTTCGCTGTTAAAGCCAATGCTGGCAACGGAATTATCACGCCAGTCAGATGGGAAAACATCAAAAAGCAATGTATCAAGATTTATGAGTGCCATCAAACCGCTGTTTTCGAATTGCCAAGATATGCCTATCAGTCCATTCTTGCCTGTGCCGATTTCCAGAAACTTGATGTTTTCATTAAGTGAGATAAAGGTCTTTTTCTCAGACAGGTTAAAATCAGCGACCGCGCTTTCACTTGCAATCGCGGTGCAACGTATGTTTCCTGCTTTATCTAGGATTGCAATGTCTTTTATATTTCCGCGGGAGTATAAAATACCGGAAAGACGATTTATGCTTTCAACATCACATGTGCTGGCGGCACTTACGTTCGCCTCATGAAGTGCCAAAATTGCGTAATCCGCTGCAAGTTCTGCCCTTACAAGCAATCGTTGACTGAGGTCTTGAAGATAGGTTTTGTTTTGTTTGAAGTGGAAGTATTCGTAAGTGACCTTTGTGCCAAATAGTGCTGATATACTCAACACCAGAACAACGGAGAAATATCCCAGCTTAGTCTTGAAAAAGTTGCCCATCTTCACTTCGTCCCTAATCGCTGTCGATAGAATTCATTATCTCCACATCATTTAAATTCGAATGCGATAAAAACGAGATTGATTGAATGATCCAAGCCTGCGATAACTACTTCAGTTAAATAAAACCCTGCATATATTTGGAAGTATTAGCCGAAAAAGGTTAATATTGGTTCACTGAAGTATTGTTAGATGAATAACCCAAATAGTGCACCGAGAGGATATGAAATGCGCTACGTACACACAATGGTTCGAGTAACTAACCTAGAAGATTCGCTTGATTTTTGGTGTAACAAAATGGGGTTGATAGAGACCAAACGTTCAGAAAACGAGAAGGGCAAGTTTACACTTATTTTTTTGGCGGCCCCAAAAGATCACGCACATGCGAAAGAACATGGTGCTCCTGAATTGGAGCTAACCTATAATTGGGGAAGCAAAGAAGTTTACGAAACCGGGCGCTCCTGGGGGCATTTGGCTTATAAAGTCGATGATATTTACAAAACATGTCAAGATTTGATGGATAAAGGTGTTGTGATCAATCGTCCTCCTCGTGATGGACGTATGGCGTTTGTTAAATCGCCTGACAATGTCTCGATTGAATTTATTCAAGAAGGAGATAGCTTGCCTATTCAGGAGCCGTGGGCTTCAATGGAAAATGAAGGTAGTTGGTAATGGGGCTTAAGTTTTATCAGTTTGCATCGCCTCCGATGGACAATTACGGCGTGTTAATTCACGCTGAAGAAACTGGAGAAACAGCATGTGTTGACGCTGGTGATGCAGCGGCTGTCATGGCTGCACTTGATGAAACAGGCTGGAAACTAAGCGAATTGTGGGTCACACACCACGATTTTGACCACACGGATGGTATCGCGGAAGTAAAGGAAAAAACAGGCTGCCACATTATTGGTCCTGCAAGCCAACCAACTGGGAAAATTAGTGGTCTCGATCAAAAAGTTTCCGACGGTGATGAATTTTCATTTGCTGGTAGAAATGTTCAAGTTCTGCACACACCGGGGCATACGCTTGATCTGATCAATTATTACCTGCCTGATGATAATACGCTTTTTGCAAGTGACACAATGTTTGTTATGGGTTGCGGTCGCATCAAAGAAGGCACGCCTGAGCAGATGTGGAATAGTTTGCAAAAGCTCATGAGCTTACCGCCGGAAACCATCATTTACTGTGGTCATGAATATACGCAAAATAATGTCGAATTTGCCTTAACAGTTGACCCTGAGAATGAAGATTTAAAAAATCGTAGCGAGTTAATTTCAGCCCTAAGATCACAAGGTGAAAGTACTGTCCCGACAATGCTGAGTATTGAGCTTGCGACGAATCCTTTCTTGCGTGTGTCAGACAAATCTATCCGCACCAATTTGAATATGGAAAACGCGACCGATGAGCAGGTTTTCACAGAAATCAGACGCCGAAAGGATCGATTCTAGACTGATGTTCGCAAAAGTTAAGAGTATCGTCGCAACTACCGCTATTATTTATTTGATTGCCGTAGCATCTGCACTATCGGAAGATGACTTGTCAGTACCTGTTCCAGCGGACGCCCCTTTACCGCAAGTGACAAATCCAGCTCAAGCAAAGAGTAAGGTGGTTTCAAAGTTTAAAGGTGCTCAAAATAAGCCACCTTTTACTCTCGCCGCTGCAAAAAGATGTGAGGCGGAATTAAAAAAGAGGAGAATTAAATTTATCCTTCTCGATAAGATTAGTGACCCTAAGGGTTGCTTGGTTGAAAGACCACTAAAACTCTCTGCTCTTGGTAAAGGTATCGCCCTTTCAAGTGAAATTACCGCACGATGTGAAGTTGTTCTTGCGCTGGATGACTTAGTTTCTGATGTCGCCGCGCCAAGTGCTAAACTGCATCTCGATAAAAAGTTGATCGAGATAAAAACGTCAACAAGCTACCAGTGCAGAACGCGCTATGGTGCGAAAGGCACCAAAGTCAGCGAACATGGTTTTGCCAATGGGATTGATATTACCGGATTCAAGTTCGCAGATAAAAAAGTGATGCCTGTGTCGCCTAAAACGGGAGTGGTTTCCGGTCACGCTTTGAATGCGGCCAAGTTTCAAGCCGCAGTTCGTGCGGGTGCTTGTGCATATTTTACGACTGTTCTAGGTCCGGGAACCAATGCAGCACATAAAGATCATTTTCATTTTGACCTTGCTTACCGCAAAGGTGGCTATCGTTTGTGCGAGTAAGGTCTAAAACTGTATTGACAGAATATATTTATATCCATATATCATGATATATGGATATAAATACTGCAACCATCTCATTCTCGGCATTATCTCAAGAAACACGATTGAGTGTTTTTCGTCTCATGGTAAAGGCGGGTGATAAGGGTATGCTCGCCGGAGAAATTGGTGAGGCGCTGAATGTTAAACAAAACACTATGTCTGCGAATTTAAACGTATTAATGCAAGCTGGCTTGCTTAAAAACAAGCGAGAAGGGCGAGGAATTCGTTACTTCATAGATTTTCAGAATATGGGACACTTATTGGCTTTCCTATTGGAGGATTGTTGCGGTGGAAAGCCAGAGGTCTGTAGGCCTGCAATTGAGAAGATATTGAAGTGCTGTTGAAACGAGATCTATTTATCGCGAGGCGTAAATGACAGTTCCTGTTGATGTTGGATTTAAGAATGAGAGCAAGTGTTGCGGTGGTTCGCCGACTGAAAACACGAACGCATGTTGTCTGGAAGATGAAAAGGCAAAAAAATGGGAAAGGAAGGTTGCGGATGTACCGTTAAATCTGAACCTACTTCTGAAAATGTAAAATGTTGCAGTTAGTTATAATTTTAGAAAGCATTTAAATGAGCATTGTAATTCACCATAATTCTGCCTGCGGCACATCTCGCAACGTGTTAGAGATGATTCGCGCTGCTGGCGAAGAACCTATCGTTATTGAATATCTCACCGAAGGCTGGACGCGCGCTCAATTACTGGCGTTGTTTGCAGCGGCAGATCTCACCCCGCGCCAAGCGCTGCGCACGTCAAAATCCCCTGCCGAAGAACTGGGGTTGCTCGATGAAAATGTTTCAGATGAAGCGTTGTTAGACGCCATGCTTGAGCATCCGGTTCTGGTCAACCGTCCGATTGTGTGTTCTCCGAAAGGCGTAAAACTTTGCCGTCCGTCCGAGAAGGTTTTACCCCTGCTGTCAGGTGAGATAGGTGCATTTACCAAAGAAGATGGTGAGATTATTAAATAATGGATGAGTTGAAAAATTTGGATCAAGAGCAGTTCCATCAAGTTAAAATTGAACAGTTAGCCGGGGCGGATAAACCACCGCACCCACCACGAATTTTGCTGCTTTATGGCTCGCTCCGAGAGCGCTCATTCTCACGCTTTGTGGCCGAAGAATCCAGACGCCTGCTTGAGGCGTTGGGTTGCGAAGCAAAGATCTTTGACCCGCGTGATTTGCCTTTGCCCGATGCGGTCGAAGCAGAAGATAACGAAAAGGTGCAAGAATTGCGTAAACTAGCCATGTGGGCCGAAGGCATGATCTGGGTGTCACCTGAACGCCATGGCGCGATGACTGGCATCATGAAAGCGCAAATCGATTGGATTCCGTTGTCCGTTGGTGCTGTTCGCCCCACACAAGGTAAAACACTGGCTGTGATGCAAGTTTGTGGTGGTTCGCAAAGCTTCAACGCTGTGAATCAAATGCGAATTCTTGGCCGTTGGATGCGGATGATTACGATCCCCAATCAATCATCTGTTGCCAAAGCATGGGCAGAGTTTGATGAAAATGGGCGCATGAAGCCATCCGGTTTTTACAATCGCATTGTCGATGTGGTCGAAGAGCTGGTGAAATTCACCCATCTTACCCGAAGCCGGTCCGACTACCTCGTCGACCGCTATTCCGAACGGGTGGAAACAGCTCAGGAGCTAATGAAACGCGTAAATCAGCGCTCGATTTAACCTTCTTGTGCTTCAAAATATTCGGTAATCGCATCGATCATGCATGCGTCTTGTTTTCTGGCAGACGAAGTTGCTTCCAGCACAAACTCAGTTGAGGGAAGCGGCGACAGGCCAATTTTTTCTGGCAGAACCTTGCAATCTGCTGGAAGCGTCCTTTGTTCGAGGCATGCGATGCCCAATCCCGCTGAAATGGCTGCCTTCACGGCAAACACATTTGATCCAATGAACACCTCTTGCCATGGAATTTTAGCCGCGTTGAGTGAGTTAATCGCCATTTGCCGCAGTGAGCAGGGTGAGCCCAAAGATACCAGTGGAACTGGCTTGTCTGGCTCATACTCAAAGTCCTTAGAGGCCATCCAAACAAGCTTACCATTGAACAGGCTTTGGCCCTTATGGTCTCCAGTAAGTCGTTTTGCGACAATGGTATCTAGTTTCAGGCGGGCAAGTCCTGCATATAGTTCCTCCGAACTTAACACGCTGACGGACATCCTATATTGGGGGAGCTTCTCGCTTAGTATTCGTAAAAGTTCGGGCAGATTTTGATCTATTCCATGATAGGTAACACCAAGCCTGAAACTTTGCTTCTCACTCTGGCGGGTGATGCTGTGCAGCGTATTGTCATGTGCACCAAGCAGATCTTTTGCCTTTGGGATGAAGTCCGTTCCGAAATTGGTCAGTTCAACACCATGTGGTGAGCTGTCAAACAATTTGTTTCCTAATAATTGTTCCAGCTTTTTAACGCGCATTGAAATTGTTGATTGTGTTGCGCCCAAAAGTTCTGCCGCTAAGGTGAAACTTTCTTTTTCTGCAACGACGCAAAACGCGCGAAGATTTCCGATATCAATATTCATTAGCTAGCCATATCTATTATTGTTATTCGAAATTCAAATTTTGATTATTTGTTATATTCGTTTCACAAATGATAAGTCAACTACTATGTTGGATTCAAATTCAACAGGAGATTAAGATGTTTCATTCAAATATAACAACTGGCTCTATCTATAAAGTTCAACCGAAACAGACAATGTTTCAATCGTTACGTACAGCGTTACAAAAAGCATTTTTCTATTCGCCTGAGGATAAGTTCGTCCAAACCAAGCAAGCAGCAGATCAGCTTGAAGCTTTATATGAGATGCAAGCCAGTGAAGAGCACGATATTGCGGATTTTGAAACGCCCACACCAAAGTTCACATTTTGGGTATAAATGGTTGATGTTCCACCCCTTACATTTGCAAAAATGACACCTATATTAATCAAGCTTCATCAAATCATTCAAAAATGACATAAATTACTTGCGAAACGGCGCTTAAAGTCTTATCAGGCTGGCACTTCGCATTTGTGGCTTATGTTAGTTTTGATGTGAAGCCATCGCCGGCCTTAGGCCGTTATTTTTGCCCGATAAACATAAGGTAGGACATCATGGCAAAGGAAAAGTTTGAGCGCAATAAGCCTCACGTAAACATTGGCACGATTGGTCACGTTGATCATGGTAAAACGAGTTTGACAGCTGCTATCACGAAATTTTTTGGTGATTTTAAAGCTTACG
>NZ_JBFNGQ010000017.1:0-30328 GCF_040784015.1 Lentilitoribacter sp. EG35 | reverse complement strand
ACGTCCAAACGGCGTATGATATGATCGCTCGCGAAAAACGGTAGCCCTTGAGGCGGGGCAAGACTGCTAAATTACTCATCGAATTCGACTACAAGATACTGCAGGCTGAAACAACTTGGCAATACCCCTGCCAAAACACCTATAGCGACCTTCTCTCCATGAAGAGCATCATGCACATCATCCAGTTCACAAAGACCATGATGAAGGTAGTGTCGCAAAGTTTACGATCAGTTCATTTTGATTTTGTAATAGACCTTTAGTTCGACATCTATTCAAATCGAGATTTCAATGATTAACTTTAATGGTAGCCACTGCCCAAAAGGAGTTATCCTGTACGCAGTTTTCTTCTATGTCAGATACGCCGTTTCCTATCGTGACTTAGAAGAAATAATGGCGGAGCGAGGTGTAGAAGTTGACCACGCAACACTGAACAGATGGGTGGTTAAGTTTAGCCCATTGATTGCCTGTGAAGCTCAGCGGAGAAAGTCTGCAACCAACAATTCGTGGCGCATGGACGAAACCTACATCAAAGTGAAGGGCAAGTGGACTTACTATTATCGTGCTGTCGACAAGAATGGCAAAACCCTTGATTTCATGTTGTCTGAGCAACGGGACGCCAAAGCAGCTCGGCGTTTTTTCAAACAAGCCATTGATACTAACGATGTGCCAGACAAGGTTGTTATCGACAAAAACGGGGCTAATTTGGCTGGGCTGTAATGGACCAATGTGATGTTGAAATTCTCGGACGAAAGTAAATTGATCAAGATATTGCAGATAAAATATCTCCTTCTCACGCATTTAGAATGCGCTGTCAGGCAACGGAATAATATCGTAGAACAGGATCATAGGTTTATCAAAAGACTGGCGCGCGCCATGATGCACTTCAAATCGTTCCGCTCGGCTTCAGCAACGCTGCAAGGCATCGAGATTGCACATATGATTCGCAAACGTCAGTTCGGTAGAACCAACAAATCTGCATTCCAACAATTTGCTGCGCTCGCCGGATAATTGTGTCCACAGATAAGATAAATTTACCCTACACTAAACTTTGCGACACTACCAAATCTCCAATGGTCAGTAATCTGTCGCCGACCAATGGTCATTCGGCGGTCAGGACGCGTTGGAAGGTATATTCAATGATGCTTTCCGTCTTCATCTCGATCGAGAACCCTGGAAGGGATGGGGTCAAATAGGCACCGTTTTCGATGATACAAGGATCAACAAAGTGCTCGTGCAAGTGATCCACAAATTCGATCCGTTTGCTGTCTTTTTCGCCCGTAATCGCGAGGTAATCGATCATCGACATGTGCTGGACGTATTCGCACAAGCCAACACCGCCTGCGTGCGGCCAAACCGGTAAGTCGTATTTTGCGGCCATCAGCATCACGGCTAACACCTCGTTCAGCCCGCCCATGCGACAGCTGTCAATCTGCACGATGTCAATCGCGCCGTCCTTGATGAACTGTTTGAACATGATCCTGTTCTGACACATCTCACCAGTCGCCACTTTGATCGGAGCAATCGCCTCGCGGATGGTTTTATGGCCCGAGACATCGTCGGGCGATGTGGGTTCTTCCATGAAGTACGGCTTGGCGAACGCGAGTTCCTTGATCCATTCGATAGCCTGATCAACTTCCCAGACCTGATTGGCGTCGATCATGATGTTCATGTCCCAGCCCAGTTCTTCGCGCGCGATGGTTAGGCGGCGGATGTCGTCTTGTAGATCGCGGCCAACCTTGAACTTGGTATGGGTGAAGCCCGCGTCTTTGGCCTCGCGGCACAGACGGCGCAATTTGTCGTCGGGGTAGCCGAGCCATCCCGCTGACGTCGTGTAACAAGGGTATCCTTCCGCCTTCAGTTTTTCGATCCGCGCGGCCTTACCACCTGCAGCCTTTTGCAAAATTGCAAGCGCCTCGTCTGGGGTGATCGCGTCCGTTATGTAGCGGAAATCGATCAAGCTGACGATTTCTTCGGGGGACATTTCCCCAACCAATTGCCAAACTGGTTTGCCCGCGTCTTTGGCCCACAGGTCCCACACCGCGTTGACCACCGCCCCCGTGGCCAGATGGATCGCACCCTTGTCAGGTCCAATCCAACGCAACTGGCTGTCGGATGTCACGTGGCGCCAAAAACGGCCCATGTCTTCTTTGATCCAGTCCAATTCAAGCCCCACCAATCGGTCGCGCAAGGCATGGATTGCGGCCACGCAAATCTCATTCCCGCGCCCGATGGTGAACGTTAAACCGTGGCCCTCGTGCGCGCCGTCGGTTTCCAACACAACATAAGCCGCCGAATAATCCGGATCAGGGTTCATCGCGTCTGATCCGTCCAAGCTCTCGGACGTGGGGAAGCGCAAATCATGGGTGCGTAAACTGATAATCCTTGTCATGCGGAGGCCTGTACCGTTTGACGCTGCACGCCAAGGCCTTCGATCCCAAGTTCCATCACGTCGCCCGGTTTCAGATATGTTTCAGGGGTTTGCCCCATGCCCACGCCTGGCGGCGTCCCGGTCGAGATCACATCACCCGGCTGCAGCGACATGAACTGCGACAAGTGCGAGATGATCGTGGCCACATCAAAGTGCATCGTGCGGGTCGAACCATCCTGATAACGATAGCCGTTTACTTCGAGATACATGGATAGGTCTTGGGGGTCCCCGACCTCGTCACGTGTCACTAACCATGGGCCAATTGGCCCAAACGTATCAGCAGATTTGCCTTTGACCCACTGACCAGAGCGATGGATTTGAAAGTCGCGTTCAGACAGATCGTTTATCACGCAATAGCCCGCAACATGATCCAGCGCGTCTTCCTTGCTGACATACTTGGTGTGCTTACCAATCACCACGCCCAGCTCAACCTCCCAATCGGTCTTGACCGAATTGCGCGGAATATCGACCATGTCGTTCGGGCCTGTGATGGCAGAGGTTGCCTTGAAGAAGACAACCGGTTCTTGCGGCAGCTCCATTCCGCTTTCGGCGGCGTGGTCGGCATAGTTCAGGCCGATACAGATAAACTTTCCGACGTTGCCGACGCAGGAGCCAAGGCGTGTCTCTGAATCCACAACTTGCAACTTGGTGGGGTCCAATACGCGCACTCGATCCAACACCTCATCAGACAACGCACCGCCGCTCAGATCATCGATGTAATCAGAAAGATCCAGGATCACCCCTTCAAACAACAGACCGGGTTTTTCTTCACCTGCGGGGCCATAACGTAGTAATTTCATAGGTATCTCCGGTTAATTTCAGATGGCCCAGCCGCCATCGATGACGTGGGTCTGGCCTGTAGTAAATGCGCTGTCGTCGCTGGCGAGGTACAGGGCGAGGGATGCGATTTCTGCGGCATGTCCGATGCGGCCCAAAGGCTGACGGGCGATAAAATCTTTCAGTGCCTGATCATAATCGCCAGTCGCGCGCAAACGGTCATGCAAACTGGGGCTTTCGACGGTGCCCGGACAAATGGCGTTGCAACGCACCTTGTCGGTTACGTGATCCGCCGCGACTGCCTTGGTCAGGCCGATAACGGCTGCCTTGGATGCACAATAGGCCAAGCGATTTGGCACGCCCTTGATCGAAGAAGCCACGGACGACATATTGATGATCGACCCGCCGCCAATCACAATCATGCCTGGCAGAATCAATTTGATCAACCGGTATTGTGCCTTCACATTCAGATCAAAACTGAAGTCCCAGTCTTTCTCGTCACACTCCGCAATCGCGCCATTGGCAACATAACCGGCACAGTTGAACAGCGCATTCAAAGGCCCGATATCGGCAATCGCAGCTTCCACAGCAGCACCGTCCAACACATTCAACGCACGTGCCGTGATCCCATCAATCGCATCAAGCTCAGCCAATGCGGCTTCATTGATATCCGTCGCAATCACCCGTGCTCCCTCGGCCGCAAACATCTCAGCGGTCGCGCGACCAATCCCTTGTCCCGCAGCGGTGATAAGGACGGTTTTGCCTTTTAGTTTGGTCATGCGATGACACCTTTTGGATTTAATCGTGGATACCAGTTGATCGCGCAATCATACCAAAGCGCGGCTTGTTCTAAGCTGTTGAAATCACGTAACATGGCCCAAGACACAAGGCTTGCCACCCAGACCTTTTCGAGTTCGGTCAGTTGCGCGACAGGAAAATTGCTGGCAGCCATCAACCGCTGTGGGCCGAATTGCGTACATACGAAATCCATCACAGCGAACAGGTCGACGTCAGTCGGCATTCCCTCGTAGGGCTCAATCAAGCCGGACATCTTAGTTGCGACGTTCGGGCGTTTGGCCAGTTTTTGCAAACCGTTGCGCCATGCATGATTTGACAAGGCGTTTTGTGGCGGAAGTCCGCAATGATCCAACACGATTTTACCTGAGAATTGATCAGCAAGGTCACAGGAGAATTCAAGTTGATCTACAGGTGCTAAAAGTTCAATCGTAACGTTATCGTTTGCCAATAGGGTCAAGACTGCCATTGGTTCATCATTCAGCAACCGACCCGGATTCGACATTCTATTTAGCATCAATCGAACCCCGCAAACACAAGGCTGAGCAATCAACTGCTTGGCGCGATCCAAGGCATCGGTTGCAGTTGGATCGATCCATGCCACCACACCAGCTATCTGGTCTAACCGAGATGCATGTTTGATCAACCACTCCGAATGGCTATCGTCAGGGGCGGATTGCACCACAATTGCGCGACTGAACCCACAGCCTGCTAAATGCGCTCGCAAAGCAACGCTTGTCGCTTTGTCATTCAGTTCGGGATGCGTATCGCAGATCAAAATGTCGTCACGACGTTGTGGATCCCAAAGGTGAACATGAGCGTCTATGGCATTTTCCATCATCATGCCAGTAACCCCAAGGGTGCGACGTTTTCCCAAAACTCTTGCGGGATATTGGTTTTCAATGCGGACAGGCTTTGCTCAAGCTGACAGGCCGTAGAAACACCTAATAAAAGGGTGTCGACCGCCGAATGACGTGTTGGAAAAGACAAAGCTGCGTTTATCAATTGGATTCCACTTGCTTGTGCAAGGTCATGTATTCGGGTGGCGGCGTCACGCTCAACGACAGTCGCTGGGCGATAATCAAACGATGCCCCCTCAACAGGCCGTTTAGCCAGCAAGCCAGAATTTAATACACCACCCGCAACAACGGCTGTACGTTTCCGGGCGCACAACGGCAACAGATTTCGAGCGGCACTTCGGTCAAGCAAGGTCCAGCGCCCCGCCACCAGAACCACATCGGCTGCGCCGCGATAGATAGCTGCAATTAAGCCTGCATTTGTATTACACCCAGCGCCGATCAAACCTATCTCCCCCTTAGCTTGCAGGTCTTTGAGAACGGGTAAGGCTTCGGCGAGCGCCGCCTCGGGTGCCATTTCAATATCATGCAGGAAAACGCAATCTAGGTAGTCACGACCCAATCGGTCTTGCGACCGCCGAATGGAAGCTCGCGTGGTTGCTTCGGAGAAATCCCAAACATCCGGAGTATCATTTGGGCCTGGTGCGGCCACACCAAGTTCGCGATAGCGGCCAACCTTTGTCGACACAAAAACATCGCGTGCGGCCTGAGATTTCAAGACCTTACCAAGACGAATTTCGGCCTGCCCGCCGCCGTAAAGCGCCGCTGTATCAAAGTATTTAATGCCGCTGTCCAAAGCCAACGACAATGTCCGTTCGGCCTCTGACAGATCAGTAAGCGCAAGCGCGGCAGTGCCAAGCCCGAGTGAGGGAACCTTCTCCATCATGACACAAGACCCCAACGGCGGACTGTTACGCGTTCAATTGGAACAAACAACAACCGGTCAAGGACTAACCATAATATGCCGATCAAGATCATGCCCAGTACGACAATCTCTGTTTGATACCACTGGACCGCTTCGAGTGTCATATAGCCGATCCCGTTTGTGCCCGCGATCATTTCAGCGGCCACAAGGGCACGCCAACCGTAGGCCATCGAGGTCCGCAGCCCGACAAGTATCTGCACTAGTGCACCAGGTACAACGACCGTTGTTATGACGTCCCAGCGATTAGCTCCGTGAGACTGCGCCGCGCGATACAAGACCGGCGGAATAGATTGCACACCAATTACGGTCGAATAGATGCTTGAAAAGAAAATCGTATTCACGATCACAAAAAGAACCGATCCCCCTCCGACGCCAAACCAAATAATGGCCAGCGGCACCCAAGCGATGCCGGCAATCGATTGAAAAAAACTGAGAACTGGCGTCAATGTCTCAGCCACAGCACGGTTCAGCGCAATTGCCAACCCAAGTGGAATAGCAATCAGATTGCCCAAAACATAGGCTGTTGCAAGTCGTTGAAGGCTTGCCCAGACCTCTGACAATAGGCTCCCGTCAAGCAGCATGTCCTGAAAAATGCCCCAAACTTTTCCGGGTGATGGCAATTTATAGGCCGGTATATCGGAAATTTGCGGGGTCAACGCCCATGCAGCCAAAATAACGATAAACGGTAAAAGCCCTGTGACCAACGCAGGACTGATACGTGGCTTAGGCGGCATTTGGATTGCAGTGTTCATGTATTGCCCCCTTGGTTGCGAACAAGACCCCACCGCACGATTGTTGCTTGTTCGACAGGGCGTAAAAGCAATCTATCAATAAGCAGCCACATAACGCCCATCATGATCATACCGACAACGACCCGATCGGTTTGCCGTGTCGTGGCACCATCAAATATCAAGAAACCGATGCCAGATCCCGCGGCAATCATTTCTGCAAAAATAAGCCCTCGAAACGCAAACCCTGCGCCTACGCGAAAACCTGTAGTGATGTTGGGCAACGCTGACGGAATAACCACGGTTGTAAGCACTTGCCAGCGCGTAGCACCCAATGTTTGCATCGCATTGATCAATACGCGCTGGACGGTCTGCACACCCGTAAGTGTATTGTAGAGAACTGGAAAGAAGACGACATATGCAATCGCGATTACGATGGTGTTAAAGCCGTAGCCAATCCAAATCACCAGCAAGGGGATCCATGCGACCTCGACGATTGCGTAGAAAAAGTTGATAATTGGACCCAAAAGACGTGACCAGAACCGTGACAGCCCAATCAACAAACCAAACGCCAAGCCAAGACCTAGCCCTGTTGCCACGCTCACTGAATAGCGGACTGCGCTGTCAACTAAATATTCTGGCAGGATCCCTTTTTTCGTCAATTCCACAAAAGCGGCGAATACGTCAGTGGGGGCTGGGTAAAAGTATGCGGGTAAGGCAATGATCCATACTGAAACCTGCCAAGTGACAAGGACGCTCACTATCCCAAGGATACCGCGCCACTGAGCAGTAGATACAATCGGACGCCTATGTAGATTTTGAATATTATCAGTTGGGTTTGTCATTGTGCAGCCTCGTAGGTCTCGATCCTTTCAATCCAATAGTTCCGCGCCAATTGCCGTAACTCTTGGGGATCGCTAGACAAGATTACAGCCCGCCCGTCTGCCCAGCCTTGGTATCGCCCAACATCTTGAAACTTTTCGAGATGGAACCTCTCTGGAGTGAACCCCAAACTGATCACTACGTCTGGCCGACCGGAAAGATCTATGTCCGCAAGACTTCGCGCAGAGGTGAATTGGCCAATCAAATTAGTCAAGATTAACATAACTGCTAATCCACTAAGCGTCATGAGCGGTGTGCGCCAAGCTGGGTGAATGGATAAGGTCATCGGCTCGGGTCTCTGACCAGTTTCATGACTTTGTCCCGCAATTCAACAAACTTGGGATCATTGGAAATCGTGTCCCAGTGACGTGCTTCGCGTGGGATATCGATGTCGACGATTTCACGCACGTAACCTGGGCCAGGTGTCAGAACAGCAACACGGTCGGCAAGGAATACTGCCTCTTCGACCGAGTGTGTGATGAACAAAACGGTAATAGGGTGCGCGTCCCAGACCCTCAAAAGTTCCTCTTGTAAGGAAAGTCGTGTCTGCGCATCCACAGCTGCAAACGGCTCGTCCATCATCATAATTTCGGGTGTATTGGCCAAGGTGCGAGCAACTGCAACGCGTTGACGCATACCGCCGGACAATTCGTGAGGGTATTTCTTCGCCGCATCGGCGAGCCGTGCCATCGTCAGGTATTTCATTGCAGTATCTTCGCGCTCGACCTTCGGAACGCCGCGATACTTTAGCCCGATCGCGACATTATCCAAAACTGTTTTCCAAGGCAGCAATGCATATTCTTGAAAGACAACACCGCGGTCCGCACCGGGCTGAGTAATAGGTTTTCCATCCATCATGATGGTGCCATCGCGGGGAGACATAAACCCCGCGATGGCTGACAATAAGGTGGATTTGCCGCAACCCGAGGGGCCAACGACGCACAGAAATTCGTTCCTGTTGATGTCGAGGTGTAAACCCTCAACTGCTACGTTGGATTCGCGCTGTTCTTCGTTGACGTGAACAAGTGTCACATCGTCGATTACGATTTTTATTTCTCGGGTTGCTGACATTTTCATTGACCTCAGTAAGCTGCGCGGTCAGCAGGGATGGGATCGAGATCTGAGAACACTTCAGGTGTGTTCGCCTGCACTCCAGCTAAGAACTGCGTGTCGATTGCGCCCGATGGATCAAAGTTTTCGTCAATCCGTCCAAGCCCCATCAAGAATGGAATTGTCTTTTCCTGATACATTTGAGCGGTATATGTCGACATACGCGGATCAAGGTTTACACTGCTTAGAGCGAGCGTCATTGTTTCCAGATCAACACCCTGAATCCAGCGCATATTGATTTCGGCTGCATCCGCAGGATTCTGCCTTACCCACTGCTGGCTCTCTGCAAAGGCTTCCATGAATTTCTGAAGTGTCTCTGCATTGTCCGCAACAGCTGACTGGGTTGTCAGGATGGTACCGGGGTCATAACACTGCGGGCATCCCCCGGCCTGTACCAGAACCGAACCTTCGACTTTGGTCACTGCTGTGGCACCCCAAGGCTGCCAGATGGCGACAGCATCGACATCGTTTTGATTGAGCGCTGTTGTCAATTCAGCTGGCGGAACGTTGATCAACTCAACATCATCCTCACCCAAACCAGCCGCTCCAAGTGCACCCAGCAAAAAACCTTCGGCTCCGGTTCCACGTGGTAGGCCGATCCGTTTGCCAGCCAATGCCGCAATGTCCCCAGCTGCAACACCTGACGCTTCAGAGGCGACAATCGATTGGTTATCTGAATATGAGTCCCGGTTTGGATCACCGTGCAAATGCCCAATGAGAACAAGTGGGAAACCCCGCGCAAGCCCGCTCAGGTATGGCACAGAGCCCATGACGTTCACTTCTTGTGCGCCATTCAAAAGGCCATTCACCATGTCGACACCAGATTGGTACATGACAACTTCGGCATCAAGACCGTGCGCAGCAAAGATGCCACGTTCCACACCGACAAACACCGGTGAGTGGTCAACTGCGCCCGCAGCACCGATACGTATTTGTTCTAGGTCTTGGGCAAATGCGCCCCCCGACAACGTCGCTGCGACCACCGCAGAGATAAGTAATTTCTTAAGCATGTTAGTTCCTCCATAAGTTTGCTTTAATCTGTTGTTTCTACTCCAACCTGTTGATTCCCGGTGAAAAAGTCCAAATATGGCTACTGACGGGCTGTACGTTCTTTGCCCATTCAAGCAGTAAATCTTTTTCGATACGGCGTGTTTTCATCCGTTCAACGATGTCCTGAGGGTTCCAATCCTGAGTGAGCTTTTGCATGAGCGCTTCGAGCTTCTCACGGTGTTCTGGCAACGCCGCTAGGTCGGTTGTTTCCAGCGGATCGTTTTCCAGATCAAACAACTGTGGAGCCTCACTGTCGTAGATGCATAATTTCCAATTATCTGCGCGGATCATTCGCTGCTGAACTGCGCGCGCGCCCGTCCAATGCGGCACAGGATCAGTGCAATATTCGGAAAATGTTTCGTTGAGCCAAGGAGCAGAAGGGGTTTTCGCGACATCCCAAAAACTCTTACCATTGGCATGTGGGAGTTGCGACGCGCCCATCGCTTCGAGCATGGTTTGGCTCAGGTCCACCAGATTGACGACCTGTTTGCGAACTTCACCCGCGGGTAACACACCGGGCAAACGCATAACCAGGGGCACTTTCACAGATTCATCAAAGAACGTATGTTTCCACCATAGACCACGTTCCCCCAAATGATCACCATGATCAGAGGCATAGACAATCAGTGTGTCGTCCAGCAAACCAGCTTCCTCAAGGGCATCCAAAACACGTCCGATCATCTCGTCCATGCGGTGAACCAGCCCACAGTACGCTGTTCGAGCTCTATCAGTCTGTTCCGGCGTTACGGTATCAATGCCACGATCTTTTCGCCACCAGGCGTGAAACTCGTGTTCGTCGTCAACCGGCTTTTGCTCTGGCGGAGGCACCATGCCTTCGTAGATCTTGTAAGCCTCCTGATCGACAACATATGGTGGATGCGGCAACATCAACCCAACGGTCAAACAAAACGGCTTACCAGCGGAATTTAAAGCCAGAGCCTCATTCTTGAGCCAGCTCTCGGCAGCCGTCGTGACATCTTCGTCTTTTTCCTGATACGCGCTGTAACCCGCTCCCGCCTTTTCAAGTGACTCTGGTGTCGGATCGTTTGTTCCCTCCAACACCCCCAATGATTGGCGCGCACCGCCAGGCCAATTCGGGCTGTGGTCACCCACTGGGCGATCCCCATATCCATGTAACTGATCAGGGCCGATGGCATGCAATCGACCAATCAAGGTCGTCTGGTATCCTTTCGCTCCGGCAGCGTGCAGCCACGTCGGCAGATCTGAACGCAAGATGTCATCGTTCACCCAACAATCTTGACGGCTCGGCCAACGCGCTGTCAGCATCGCCATTCGGCTCGGCACACAAATTGGCGAGGGACAATATGCATTATCAAACCGCACGCCTTCCGCTGCCAACCGATCAATATTGGGCGTTTGCACAACCTTGTCACCATAACACCCAGACATCTTTTGATTATGCTGATCCGAGAACAAGAATAGGATATTTGGCCGCTTCATGAGAAATCCTCTGGCTGCCCCAAAGACCGTCGCCACGATGTGCGCAGATGATCTCTCAGAGCGACCACCGCGGCTTCCTCATTCTCATCCAGAAGAGCGTCAATGATCCCGATGTGTTCTTGCATTGCGGCCTTGAGCCGCTTGGACGTGTATTTACCATTGAGGCGGATCAGTCTGATCTTGTCCTCCAACAGCCGGTAAGATTCATGGATAAGTTCATTCGAATAAGCCCCCATCAATAAGCTATGCAGCTCTAGATCTACGTTCAAACCAACTTGAAAAAGCTCCGCTGAACTATCAGTTTCTGCCTGCTCAATGATGGATTTGGTGCGATTGCGCAGATCATTTAACGCTGAGCTATCAGAATTTCTGGCCATGCGCCGCACTGCCTCGGATTCGATGATGATACGAAACTCGAACGCATCATTGATGAACCTAACATTCACATCGGCAATCTGAATTCCGCGCTGCGCAATCAAACTAATCAACCCGTCTGATTCGAGTCGCTTAAGAGCCTCCCTCACCGCACCCATGGGTAGATCCAAAAGATCGCACAGTTCACGTTGCGAAACGAACTGGCCAGGTTTCAGTGATTGTTCAAAGAGGCTTTCCCGAAATTTTGTGTAGGCTATTTGGCGCAATGGTGCAGGCATAATTTTCTCCCTGATATCTAATTAAACACAAATTGAGTACTTAGTAAATACTTAATCAGTATATTCCAATATTGATGCAGGAAATGTTCGCTCAATACAATTGATTTTATTCGTAAATTTTGAAAACCAGAAGTGGATCGGAGACTTTGAACAAGAGATGTAGGTGCGGCTGGCGTTGTTGCATGGATCGTTAGGGTATTGCCAAGTTGTTTCAGCCTGCAGTATCTTGTAGTCGAATTCGATGAGTAATTTAGCAGTCTTGCCCCGCCTCAAGGGCTACCGTTTTTCGCGAGCGATCATATCATACGCCGTTTGGACGTTGTCACTTAGCACTTAATTGTAAGATTGCGGCTTAATTGGAGTTATATGGCATTTAAATTTGAGACTCGATGGCTTGCTATTCCTATATGAGCTGCAATTGTTGCGGTTGCCCCCAATCGAATATCGGAGCGATCAGGTGGTCAGTGGCCATTACAAATCTATTCCTGTTTTCTTCAAGCATATGCCCTTGAAGCATCTTCAACATTGCGGGTCCAGATTGTTCAACTATGGCTATACCTGCAAGCAATGCAGGGCGGACTTGAAGTGGCAGGATTGGGTTCTTTGGTGAATAAGGGAATGATTTTTGCTTGGTGATAAAGATATCAAGATTAGGAATGATGGCGCCTAGAAGCCGGTATTGCCAAAGATCGCCGCCAGATGGGAACGGTTTGGGTATACGACGCATAAGCATAAGCCGTGCTATCTCCAATGGAGGAAGCCAAGTTTCTAAACCATGTTCTGCGTGATCATTCAGTAACTTCTCACCGCGCAAAGCAGCGTCATGATATGGTGCAAAAGTCGAGCTGTAATCGTTGGGGAGTTGCTCTGGGTAGAATCTTCCACAGATTGGGCAAGTGATCCGCCATCCTTGCAGTTCGCTTCTTAAGAATGCTGATTCCGTAACTTTAGAGTGGCAGTTCAAGCAATAGTGCACCGGCTGTTTGGCAATAAACCGATGTGCAACTTTTGGCGACATTGCAAAACTCATATCGCGCACGGCTTTTGAGCTAATGGAGAACATCTCCGCAATTCGGCTCGTTGAATCGTTGGATAACGTGAGATCGAGGGCACGAAGAGTCGTAATCTCCGGCAAGCAATGGCGCAGCATGTTCAGAGGTGTGACGCCATAATAATCAGCATGCCGGCTGATCCACGATGACAGAACTTCACCGGGTAAAGGTGGTAAAGTGACGGGTAGACAATCGTTCATGCGACAGCTGCATCTGTGTCAAATGTGGGCATCCATTTCTCAACGGTGCTGTCAGTGATGCACTCATTTCCATTTTCTATGGCATCGATCGCTATGCTGTTAATGATTTGAAAAATGTTGGCAGTTACGCCGTCTGTGATTTGGAGAATACGCCGAAGTGATTTTAGTGTTAGCACAGAGGGGTTTCGAAGAGGTGTATTGCGGAGGATTGATGTAACGAGTGTCTCATAGTCTTCGTTGGCAGCCCAACGGCCCAAAGTAATTTGCTCGAACCTTCGGGTCAGCTGTACATCACCGCCAATTGCCTCCCGTGCTTCATTAACACCAAAGCAGACCAAGGAGATTTGGAGGCGATTACTGAGGAAACGCAAAGTATTAAGAACAATGCGTTGCTCTCGGTACGTTCCTGCGATGATGTTATGGACTTCGTCGATCACCAGCACTTTCACGCCGATGGCTGCCATAATGCGCAAGGCAGCTTGTTCCATCTGGGCAATATCTGCTCTGGGTGCTTGCGGGGCTCCAAGGAGAGTAAGAAGCTCACCATAAAAGCGACGTTCCCCTGGGCGGCTGACCATTTCCATGGCTAGAACAGGTGTTTTAAGAACTCCTGACTTGCGATCAAAACTTGGCGGGTGCTGATCTCGGAAGCGTTTCATGATCGTGGTCTTGCCCATCCCGCTATCGCCGTAGATGGCGATTGAAGGCATTCGTGTTCCTCTTGGGTGTTCGAGAAGTTCCTCCAGGCGGTCGAGAGTTTGTTTGGCACGTGGATAGAGTACCCAGCGGCGGGACTTGATAGCGCGAATACGTCCAGCTTCAGGTTCAGATAATAGGTTTGCCGCGTTGGCAGTTAGGTGGGTCGTTGTATTGGTCATAGTGTCTCCAGCTCATTCTGTATCTTCAACAAAAGGCACTGGCCTGCTGGAGTCCACACCGCGGAGCGTGCCTATTTCCCTCTCATCGCCTATTTGGCTCAGCTGGTTGTTTCCGCGTCGCGTCGCCGCAGTTCGGTTAACAGCAGCATCTACCATTTTTCTTTGCTCAAGTGCTGTCCGTATGATGGTGCGGCTATCTACTTCCCGGCGACCTTTTTCGCGCAATGTTCGTCGCGCTGTTAAAGCCTCGTGTAGGGTTATTGGGGCCAAGGTCAGGTCAGCGTAGCGTGCCTCGACAAAATTACCTGAAGGACGGCGCACAAATACCCGTGACATATCACGTGGGTCGTATTTTACTAGAAGCCTCCGTTGTTTGCGGCCAACGTCGGCGCTGAGTGCGGGTGACCAGTAACGCAAATCAAAAAGATGTATCCCAGTTGGGCGCAGGGTCCGTTCTTGTTCAGGCAAAAAGGATATCCAAAATTGCAAGCGATCATCTGGCATTCGAAGTGGTGTGACATCTTCATTATCTCGCCAGACTGCCAAAGGGGGACGGCTCAGGGAACTATGAATTGACTGATGATAGGCGCCGACAATGTCCAGTGCAATATAGCGCTCCAGCTCGCGTAGGGTAAGGGCTGCGTGTCGTTTGGAATCATAATCTGCAAGATCCTGTGCATTGCTAAATGTCGTTCCAGGTAGGAGGTGCAGCCGCCCCATCTGAGTGCCAATCATTCGCTCAATATGGCCGCCAAAGTGAGGTGTTGCGGGAGGGCGCCAATCAATTGCAATACCGGCATTTTCGCAACCGCGTTTGAATGCATGGCTCCTGAAATCTGCGCCATTATCCACATGCACTCTCTCGGGAAGGCCAGCAACAGGCCATGGTTCTTCGATATCCCGTTCTTTCAGCCAGGCTGTTTTGTCATAGACTGAATGCAAAAGACATAGGCTAGTGGAAAGCCGGGAGGGTGCCTCCATCGTAAGATAGAACCCTGTTACCATACGGCTGAAGACGTCCATAGCCAATGTCAGCCAGGGGCGTCCAATGGGTTTACGCGTCTCTTCGTCGACCACAAATATGTCAGCCTTGGTGTGATCTATTTGAACAATGTTAAGTGGTTTTGATGCGCGGAGTTGCCCGGGAACAGCTCTTGCCTTTTTCTCTTTCTTCTTTTCGCCACGGCGTTTTGCGCGTTGGCGTAAATCCAAGTCGTCGAGGCGTGCTTCTATTGTCCGTCTATGTGGCGGCTTTAATCCTGCTACTTTGCAGTCTGTCTGTATGTCTCGAACAAGCTGTGAGACCGACGGCCGTGTTGGCTTTAGATAATACTTTCGCACCGCTTTTTTGATTATGTCTTCACGTTGCGGATCTAAAGCGCGATGACCGGCCGGGCGACCACGATTGCGGTCTACCAGAGCCATCGTAGTGCCATTTTCGCGAAATTGTTTGATGAGTCGGAATACGCTCGAGCGACTAAGGCCAAGTTTATCTCGAAGATATTTAATGTCAGCCGCCGTAGTTTGGTCTTTGCTGTCTTTGAGAGTTTCACGAATTACTTCTGCTCTCCGACAAGCTTCTTGCCACAGTATATCGTCAATTTCTTCCGGAAGTGGATCAACCATGGCAGCTCTATATAAGGAAAACTTCGAAGCCATAGTCTCAAATAAGATGCTAATAATCAAGTCATAGTCTCAAATAAAGTGCCAAGTCTTATAATTTGATGCTCAACTAATCAACTGAAATAATTGAATATGTGGTCTCGTAATTAAATGCTAAGTCACAACAACTTTACACGTCAGACAGGTAGTTAACATGATCCATCAACAATGTGCAAAAGCGAAAATAAACTCAATAGTCCACGGCAAAACTAGCGGAACGTTTTGGGTGATTATCACGTTTGTCGTACATAAGTGTAGTGGTGGATGAGGTTTCGCTAAGTCCTCATATTTCTGCCATTGACAGACTATGCTGTACGTGAATGACAATTGCCGACCTACAGCAACATTTGTTTCACAATTCATGTCGGAGAGCATAAAAGCAACAGATATCCAATCCAACCTTGAGTTACATGACGCGAGCAATTACAAGTATCAAAATATTCCATCTAGGAAGGGAACAGGGGCCATGCATTTGTTTATGATTTTTCTCTTCTCAGTTCTCGCATCAACTGCACAAGCTGACGAGAAAAAACTCAGCGCGTCAGAAATCGAAAAATTCATAGTCTTTGGTGAATTTGGCATAGAGCAAATCTATTACCAGCCGCAAAGGTGGCATTTCGATAAGGATAGCAGTAAATCATTAGGGCAGAAAGAAGAGATTGAACTGAGCTGTTTATTCTACGATATTATGTTTAATTTTGACACAAAAACAATCACCTATGCTCCCCAGCAAAATGTTCTTCATTCCTGCCGTTACGATGCGAATGGTAACACACAAAGTTACAAATGGTCCATTATAGACAATAAGTCCAAAGGTGTCATTGAACTGGTCGTGAAACAATTTGAAAAGATCTGCGATTTTTCAATCAATGATAGACAGATCAAACAATCTCTTCTCGTCATCACAACCAGTTGCAAACAAGATGGGATAAAGAAATTTCAGCTTAGATTTACAAAAGAGCCATTGGAGTAATCATGTCTGAAACGGAAGGTAATCCAACACCAGAAAATCAAAATAATTCTGGGCCAAAACGTTTAAATTTTCTTGAGTTACTAAAACGCTTTATATTAAGCTCGTTGATAATTGGGATAATCATAGCAATTTTTTCAATTTATATTAGCGGAACATATGCATATGTTACTGAAACGGAAGACCAAATTCTTACCCTGCTTGAAAGATCAAAAAAACGGGTAGAAGCACAAACAAACAATAGCAGGCGTTGGGGTGATGAAGAGCTGCAGGAAACCCGAAAGAAGCTCAAAACACTCTATGAAGACTTGCCGGCGGATTTGCGCAAAGACTTCAAAATCTGCATTGCAGAAACAGTAAAAGATGCCCGGTTTATCGAGGATGAAGCAATTCGAAACCCACAGACCATCATGGCAAATTTTAATTCGAAAGTTGAGAGTGTCAAAAGACTGACAAGCAAATGGTTTTATAGTCAGCTATTCTTTTTCCATTGGGTTGTCGATTTTGAGAATTGTAAATAGGAGCACGTCATGAAAAATGTCACCAAAATCATCTTAAGCATCGTTACGGCCCTGTTTTTATTAACCGCATCAAACGCCTTGGCGCGTTCACCATCACCATCAAAAGGCCCCGCTGATCTTTACTTTCTGGCTGTCGGTGGCAGCTCCTATATCGATCCTGATTTTCCAAGCTTCAATGCGCCAAAAAAATCAGCCACTTTGGTGGCAAAATTATTGCGGGAAAATGGTGCGAGATACGGCATATTACTCACCGATAGCAAGAATGACAAAACTCGCATTTCTCGTAAGGATGTATATCAGGCACTCTATGATTTGAAGCAGAAAATTCGCCGTGACGGTTCAAAAAAAGCACGTGTGATTATTTACATCGTCTCCCATGGTCTGGCAGATAAAGTTAGCAATTACATCTATATGATGCCGGGGAACCTAAATGTCGATCCCCAACCCATTGTGCAAAATGATGTATTCCGTCTGGCAAAACGCTCGATTTTTAATTTCGATATTCTCACATCCATGATGAGCTTCCGACGCGATCCAAGGTTCCAGCATTTAGATGATGATTTGACTTCAGATCGCATGTCAGATGCCAATGGTTTCCAGCGCCTCATCGAACAAACCCAGTTAGAGGCACAATATTCTGACTATTTAAATCAAAAAGCAGCCTCCTATGGCGCTGCGCCATTTGACAATGCACCAATCCCTTTTGTTCTGCTTTTAGACAATTGCAATGATGGTTTCCGCTATGAGCTGGTACAATCAAATCCGGTTATGCAGCTCATGGTCAATGCGCAATATAGCGCAACACTGGATGCAGGGCGCGCCTATTACGCTGCAAAACCAGGTGAGATGGCCAACACGATGTTTATACCCTCTGACCTGTTGAAAGAGGAATATGAGGACAAAAACGGATTATCACCCAGTGTAGGACCATTGGCCATTCACTTAGCGCGTGTTCTGCATAATAAAAACCCGAACGAAGCCATGTCTTTACGCTCATTTGACGCTGAGATGCTTTCCCGCAACATCGATAATTCAAATGAATACCCAGATCCTGTCTTCGCAGTCTCAACCCCCCTCAGAGAGGACGTCGCCGATGTGGACTTCATACCCACCAAAAGGCAAAGAATGAAAATCTGGCAAACAGCACCTGCCACCGGCACTCAAAAAGTTGAATGTTGCAAATTAAGGTGATGGATTTAAGTTGCGCGCTTTCACATGATAAAACAATACCATAATGGAAAATATGCCTTTGCTTTATTAATCTTTTTGCATACGCTTATACTCAACAAATACACTGCTTTTGCTAATGAAAGTACCAACAATCCCGTGGTGTATTTTCTCTCAATTGGCATTAGTTCTTACGTGGATAAACAATTTGCAAGCTTCGATGCACCAAAACATTCTGCAAAGGTAGTTGCAGATCAATTATTACAAAGCGGAGCAAAATTTGGCCTATTACTTACCGAGCAAATTATAACAGTAGAGCATGAAACGAAACGAGTTTCTCGTGACGATGTATTTAATGCAATTGCAGCCTTAAAAGCAAAGATTATAAGTGATGGAAGCGCCGCAAATGCGAGAATAATTATATATATTGCCTCCCATGCTTATGCTCATAAACAAAGTAAGCAGAGATTTATGCTGCCAGGTAATCTGATTATGCCTAAAAATGGAGCAAAATTAAAATCGACCAAAGGTTTAGCTAAATTCATGATATCTGATATAGACATCATCAAATCAATGTTGGTGTTTAAAAATATCTCAGTTCAGCCTGAATATCTCAACTTGCTGGAGAATGAAGATAATGCGTTTAACTCGGAAAAATTTGATGTTCCGTTCCTTTTGCTTTTTGACAATTGCGCTGATTATTTATCCAATGAAAAATTAATTATTGAAACATCCGATGATATCGATTCAATTTATGCTGATGCTTTGAAATTTGGTCGGATTTATTATGCAACTGAGCCTGGTACTAAGGCATACACATGGTTATTGTCATTTGAGAAAGAAACAACTTCAAAATCAAACGAAAGGTTACACAAAAATACCTATGCTAGATGGGTAGGACCTTTAGCGTGGCAATTTGTGTGGGCACTTGTAGGGAAAGTTTCATCAGAGGTCATGTCGCTGAATATGCTGCAAAAAATATTTATGAAACGAGACAGCGACTTCGACAAAATTCATTTGCCGCCAAGGCCATTTGGCCTGATAAATAGCTTAGGATCAGGACCATTATATGATTTGCTATCAGAAACAGATAAAGGCTCTGATATAATTTTCTTCCCGCCAAATAGGGAGAGCTTACAGGAAATTAATTATCTTGAACCAACAGGATCAGAAGTTTTGAAATGTTGTGACTAGTTTTACAGAATCTCGCCAGATCAACTAGAAAATAGGCCGAAACCCTTTGCTCTCATGTGAGTTTTTGGATTCTCAACTGACCCCAAATTGGCTCACAGCGTCCCCTCAAAAACAACTCAATACCGAACAACAAAGCTTGCTGAATCTTTCACCTTCTTGCGGCGCTTGTCATAGGCTAGTGTGGTAGTAATCGATGCATGACCGACTGTTTTTTGCACGGCATCAGACGGATGATCCCGATCAAGTGCTTCTGTAATAAAGGTTGCCCTGGCGGAATGCGGAACGGTGTCAACGGGCAAGCCAGCTTTGATGGCATATTTCTTGAACAGATTATAGAACTGCAATCGTGTCATGGGGCCGTCTGTGCCGTTCATAATCGCCTGAAACATCCATGCATCACCGGAATAGGCCTCACCTTGCTCTGCTCTCATCACCTCCATGTAGGCATGGATGGCTTGAACACATGCTGGGTGAATGCCGACGCGTAGTGATTTGCCACCCTTCACAGCAAAGTCTAATACCGGAACGCCTTGCTCCTCCGTTAGATCTCTTACACGCAGTTTACACGGTTCACTTACGCGCGTACCGGCATAGAAATAAACATGAAGCAATGCGCAATCTCGCAAGCCCTGCAATGTAGAAGTATCAGGCATATCGAGCATGGCTCTCACCTGATGGGTAGCAAGTGCCGGCGTTTTGACGGTTTGCGAGGACACTTTTGGCCGCTTGACCCCGGACACAGGGTTTTTGGGGGCTACTTGTCGTTCGCATAGGTGCTGAAACATCGAGGATACGGCAGACAATCGCGTTACAACAGTACTATTGCTCGCACCATGTTCCATCAGATGATCACGCCAGGCAATAATATGCGCGCGATCGATGGCACGTAGTTCATCAGCTGAACGCAATTCAAGAAATTCTATCAGATCACTAATCGCATTTTTATAGGTATCGCGCGTTTGTTTGGATGTAAAATTGGCCAGCCAGACGCGTTCTTCCGAAATATTTGCCAGCTGCTCAAATGGAGAAAGTTTGGCAAGGGCAGATGATCGCGAGATGGGAACAATGCTCATGACGCGACTTTCTCGCAATAGTACAAAGCAACATAAGGTGGCATGGTGCTGAACTTCTCACCACCGTTAACCTCAGACATAACTGTTCCGCTTATGGGAAGATCTGTATTTACATCTGCTGTGGAGCCTAGGGCAGGCCTAGCATTCTGATTATAGCCGTGAACTGTACCTTTACCAGACATGGTAATTGCATTACCCCGAAACTCGTGCGAATGATTTGCCATATTCTCGGGGCCGAGAGCGATCCGTTCTTCACCACGTCGCTCATCGAAATGATAATTAGAGGCATCTAGAATTTCGTGTTCTAGATACGGTCTATCCTCAGTACCACTGTACAATGCTCCAACAATCGTTCTTCCAGATGCCCTCTCATATGGATTCCATCCATCAGGGCAACCCGCACGAATATTGAATGCGACAACCGCACCCTCCGGTACTGAACCCAACCAGGATGGCAACTGTGACTTCACTAGGATATAGGACGCACCCAAAATTAAGAGTACTAGACTAATTCCACCAGCAACGATGCCTTTCGATATTTTTGATATGACTTCCTTTCTAATGGCTACTTTCATATCATCGCTAATTGATGATGGATCCGCTTTCTTGTCATCACTCATTTATTTCCCCTAAGTTGTATCTTCGACATGTTACTAGTATATACATAAAGTATGTTATGTATAGAGTTTGGTGACACATGCCGGACGGATTTATCCGCATAATATATTTTATGTAGATAAAATATTACAGAGTATTCATCGGCATGAACTACTCGACGTATTTGGCCCTTATCAAGGGCCTTATGAGAACTTTCGAAAAAATAGGGGATGAAAGTTGGTTTTCGTCAAGGATGGGATCAAATTAATTAGTAAGGAAAAATCAAGTTCCAAAATTAAGAAAAATTTTCAACGTATTTGATAGTCTGCCAATTAAAAAATTAGAAAGGTTAATCAATTATTAATGGGGCCTTAGGTAAAAGTTAAATTTTGGTGAATACACTCAAGTTTGATTTCTACCCAAAACCAAGAAAGGAAGCTAAATTCTCAATATACAAAACTGTTAAAAAAGTAATGTGGTCGGTATTCACATCGCCACAATGGATAATGGCCATATGCGCCGTTATTACGACAGCATTCCTTGCCGCCAACTTTCTGACGAGCTAGACGACAAGAAAATGCATCACAATGGTAGGTCGCCAATCGGCGGCCTATTTTGTATGAGACTTGTCTCCTACACTGTTAGTGAAGATAACAAGCGCAAATGAATATTGACTCAATAAACATGGTTAATACGCTATTAACCCTAATGGAGGGTTAACAAATTGTCCAGTTTGGGCGGTGATTTGGACAACGGTTCAAACAAATAGCCTTCAATATCAGTTGGTCAATTCTCGATAAACCATGATTGTAATCGGTGAATATAATCCGAGCATCCATGTAGCCCGAGAAATTCAGTTTGTTCAAATTTCCACCACACTAGATCAAACTTTTTGACGCTGCACATTGGTTTATCATTATTGCATCGTTTCAAATTGCAACAAAAACTGGTACTGTCATGTTGACGATGGCTCCATCGCAGTTTAGCGGATCTTGATGGAAAAGGTATTGCAGTTGTTCGTGGTGAACGCGGTAGTAAGAAAAGGAGCTCCGCGCACGCGCGGTTTCCTGTATCGTAACGTCTGCAGTAAACTAGACTATAATAGAATGCGCGTATCATTTTTCAGTTGAGATTAATTCTATAAACTTGTTTAATGTCCGAAATATGTAGTATTTTTCGGACTCGCATATGTCCGAAGTTTGTGGTATATTTAGGACATCATGAACGTAAAACAGACAAAACATCTGCCCGAAGCCATCCTTGCGCGCATCCAAAATGCGAAAGAAAAGGTGTGGACTCCTGCCGACTTTGCTGACCTTGGTAGCCGTGCTGCTGTCGATAAAGCGCTACAGCGTATGGTCAAAAATGACCATCTGCGCCGCATTGAACGTGGCCTCTATGATCTTCCGGGTGTGAACAGTCTTACCGGTAAACAAACCGTACCAGACTATAGGGCGGTTATCGAAGCCGTTACACGGCGCGATCATGTCAGATGGTTGATTGATGGCATGACTGCCGCCAATACTTTGGGTTTCACAAATGCTGTTCCAGCTAAAATAGAAGTTCTGGTCGACGCGCGCCTCAAAACAATTGAACTTGGTCAGCAGAAAATAATCTTCAAACAAGCTGTCCCTAGCCGCCTTTATTGGGCTGGCCGCCCCGGGATGTATCTAGTACAGGCGCTTCATTGGCTTCATGATATCCTCGCAGACAAAGAAGAAAATTTCAAGATTAGGCGTAAAATTGAAGCACTTCTGAACGATGCACAAAGCGGCCAGAAGTTGTTCGATGATCTGATGCAGGGTCTGTCAGCAATGCCCATTTGGATGCAGGAAACATTGCGGCAGCCATTGTTGGAAGCGCAACAAAAGGATTTGATATGAGCGCGCTAGATTATCAGACAGTCATTTCCGCAACGGCTGCAGAACGGTCAGATCTTTTTTTGATGACCGCGCAGCGCCTTGGCGCGCCACTGATCAATATTGAAAAAGACTTTTGGGTCTGTTGGACGCTTAACTGCCTCTATCATAGAGTGCCGGACAATGGGCCCCGATTGTTATTTAAAGGCGGTACATCCCTGTCAAAAGCCTATGGGCTTATCAATAGGTTTTCTGAAGATATTGATGTCACCGTCTTTAGAGACGATCTCGGGCATACTCAAACGCCCGAAGAATTAGGCGCTCTTTCAAACAGAAAACGCAAAGCCGCTCTCGATGCTATAAAAAATGACTGCCGAGCTTATATAACGGGTCCGCTCTTGGAAGCAGTCTCTAACTTGATCCTAGAAGACACAAACGGGAAGGGTCGCATCGAGATCGACTCGTCAGATGAGACAGGGCAAACTCTGCTTGTTTGGTATCCAAGAGTGGACGACAGCGAAACGGGATATGTACAGGCAGCTGTTAAAATTGAATCCGGCGCAAAATCAGCACTTGATCCTAACGCCCCTCGTACAATTGCACCTTACATTTCAGATGATGTAAGTAATCTGGATCTTATGATCCCAGACGTCACGACAATTGATGCTGAACGAACGTTCTGGGACAAGGTGGTCATCCTTCATGGATTGTACAACTGGTTCGAGAGCCGCGGTGTACTTAAACAAGACGGTCAAAGGGTCTCCCGTCATTATTATGATCTGCATTGTATGTTTGCATCAGATATCGGTCAACGTGCCATAGCGGACGATGCTTTGGGTCGTGACTGCGTGGCCCACGCGAAAACATTCTTTAATCGACCTGCCTTTGATCTGAACAGTGCTGCTACTGGAACCTTCACACTTGTACCCCCAGAACCGATGCTTGAACGCTTGCGCGCAGACTATCGTAATACCGAGGCGATGATCTTTGGGGATGCACCAAAGATCGAAGACATTTTAGGTTCAATTCAAAACATTGAAAATGCGCTCAATGCTACGGGTGAGGGGAGAGCTCAATGACTGTACCCGCAAAAAAGCTCACCGTCGAAGATGTTAAATCCATCATAAAGAGATGGTCTGAACTGGGTATAGATGAAGCCTTCACCAATGCTGATCTCAAAGCTCAGCTCGTTGAGCTCCTCGTGGAAGTGGACTGCCCGAAATGGCTTGCTCAGCTGTCTGTGAAAATGCTCACACCAGTTGTTCTATCTTTGGCTAAAGGCGTTAACAGCCAGCTCAGCAAAAAATCGCCAATTAGAGTTATCACGCTTCTTCTTAAAGTGCCGGGCGTGGAGAAGTTTTTTCATGCAATGAACCGCTTGGAAGGGCGCATTATTGAAAAAGACAATGCAAAAAAGACCTTTGAAGCACTCCTGAAGTCAACAAGTCCGACCGCCCACGATCTGAACGCACTTCTTGATCCGGGTCTATCCGGTCAAATTGCCTTGATGGAACAAACAGCTGATGCATTGACTAGCATTACAGAGCTGAAAACTCTCATAGAAAGCAATTCAAATCCGCAGCCTCTTCTTGAATTGCATATTGAGCCAGCCACGGAATCAATGCGCTTTGTCTATAGATCTCGTGCCATCCCTTTTATAGGGGATGATGAAAGCCTGACTTCGCTATGCAACTTTCGCGACACAGATACCATGTTCTCATGGTATCTCATTCTCGGATTAGGTGGTACCGGCAAAAGTCGACTGGCCCTAGAGTTTCTTCTGAATGATGCGCGTGCCTATGGCTCAGCAGCTGGATTTCTCAATATAAGTAATGATCCCTATTTTGATTGGGGTCGATGGCAACCGACTTTTCCAACCTTCATCGTTATTGATTATGCAGCCCGCCAATCAGAGCAGGTCGAAAAAATGTTCGGAATTCTCTCATCACGTGTTGATCTTGATTGGCCTGTGCGTGTCCTATTGCTGGAACGCCAAATCAATGGTTCATGGTTTGAACGTATCATCCATCAGGGACGATCGTCACGCGGACGAGTTGAGGAAGCTGTTTTTGAAGATCCATTAGAGCTTCTCGCCCCAGATAATGTCTGGCCAATTATTGAATACATCGTAGGTGATAGGCTTAAGACACTTGATCCCGACGATACTCTGTCGACTTTGGCGTCAATAGACCCTGAAATGCGCCCGCTCTATGCAGCATTTATGGCAGATGCGTTATCGAGAGGGGAAAACCCACGCGGCTGGGATCGGCGCGAGCTGGTAGACAACGTGCTGGATCACGAACAGGTTAATTATTGGCAACCGGCAGAAGTCACCGACGCCGAGCTATCACTCGTTGCCGTAGCAACTATGACCGCAGGTTATCCAATAGAATGGCTATCCAGACCAGCTTCACATTTTTGTTCGGATTATCTGCCGAAGGCAGAAGAGCAGGGTTTTCAGCAACGGTTATCGGCCATCTATGGCTATGAGGTCGTTGAAGCAGTACCACCATTGGAACCTGATATTCTGGGGGAAGTCTTCGTATTAGAAGAATGGTCCAAAGCGACCCCTAATATGAAAAAATTCTTTGTGCGGATTGGTGCTGAACTTGCTCCTTGGTTTGCTGACTTTTTCAGTCGAATGACCGAAGATTTCCCTGATGATATACCGGATGATTTTCTCAAAATGGTCTTTGAAAGTGACTTTGGAGAGTATGAACCTACTCGGTCAGAGATGATCTACAACACGATCATGGATTTTGCCGAGACGCAGCCCAAAAAAGCTCTAACTTTGTTTGATCTACTTCTAAATTTTGACCTCAGTGAGCATGAGGCAAGCGAAGTTCTTCTGGTTGATCAGATGGAAGCGGCGTTCAATCTGATGGTTGGCTTACCTGAAGATATGATAGGTGATCGTATGAACGTGCTAGAAAAAGCACATATGCATCTGATGGTGTCCAATGCTCAAAACGAACAGAAGGCGCGATACTGCGAAGCGTTCACTGGTTGCATAGATTCAGTCGCTGGTCTGGATGTAGAGCGATTTGAGCCAATAGCACAAGATATCCTGAGTTTTGTCGATAAAGGGGCCAATGACCCAATATTAAAATGCGAAGCAATCAAAGCCCTATCAGCCTATGTGACAGCTCATGATAAACCATTCCCAATACAAGCAGCTCTGTGGTATGATCATGTTGAAAAATTGTGTTGCGCGTCAGAGGAGCCAGTTGAAATTGAGGCTTGGTTTGATGCGGCCTATCACAATTATGTCCTTTTCAATCTGACGGAAGATCCATCAAAGAAATTGGCGCTCGTCAAACATCTTGAGGAGCTCGATGCGCCTTTTGTCAGAGACTTGGAAAATCGGTTTAAGCAAGATTTCTGTGATCTATCGTCAATAAGCGAAGGCCCCGAGACGTAGCCTAGTCGTCATGGTCAAATTGAAGAAACTTCAAAGTTGGCGTTTGTGGAAATCGGTTGGTTATCTACTTCCATGAAATTTATGAATAACTGGAATGAATATATGGCGATGTGTTCCAATGAGTTACTCGTTGTGCAGATCGTTCTCATTTTTGTCCCTATAGGTGCCGCTTGGGAGGTATCCGCGATTCTGCTTAGAAATTTTCCAGCGGGCGAATTCTTTTTGAACTGTGCATTCGTCGTCAAATAATTTAATTCTGATCCTACCAATTGTACCAAATTAATGTGGCTTCGCCGATTTGACCAGTTTTCATGTTCAACAATGACCTCGCTAATTAAAGTCAATAATTTGAATTGAGTGACTTATTCTGGCCCGCATATCCAATTAGTAGAAATCATGATATGTGTACAATCATAAGATGATTTAGGATTTTATTTTGGTAGAAGACATTGGAGGAAAAAATGCCCAAAAAAAAGACATTACAGGATACAAAACTCCGCGATGCGTTACGCCGATATGTACGCGCACAGGGAGCAGGTTATCTGCTCGATCCAAACATTACGTCCATTGGTGTTGGCCGTAAAAATGGTGATGGGGACATTGGCCTTGTTTTCACAGTAGGGCAAAAAGCAGAAACATCTGTCATTGAGACTTTGGGCAGCAAGGAGCTTCCAACCGAAATTGAGATAGAGGGATTTACAGTTCCCACAGATGTGCTTGAACGAAATTACGAACCTTCATTCAAGTTAGTAGAAAGAGAGATTGCAAACACTTTGAAATCCCGTCTTGATCCTGTTGTTCCTGGTGCCAGCGTCAGTCATGTCGACGGAACAGCGGGCACACTTGGCTTGATCGTCTTTGATGCTGACACGGGTGCACCTTGTATTTTGTCAAACTGGCATGTTTTGCACGGTAACACCGGTGAAGTTGGCGACCCCATTGTCCAACCAGGACCGCATGATGATAACAATATTGACGATAATTTTTGTGGTTTTTTGTTGCGTAGTCATCTCGGCGCAGCAGGTGATTGTGCTCTGGCACGGTTACAAAACCGTGGCTTTGAACGTTCAATCCATAATCTCGGTGTCATACCCAAGCTTATGGCCGAAGTGGATTTGGACGATCCTGTGGTGAAGACCGGCCGTACAACCGAAACGACATACGGGATTGTACGCCGTACCGACGTGATGGCAAAGATCAATTATGGGGGGCACACTGGTCAGCAAGAGATTGGCGGGTTCGAGATTGGAATTGATCCAGCACACCCCGCGCTCAATAATGAAATCAGTATGGGGGGCGATTCTGGTAGTGGCTGGATGATCGCGAAAGGGGACGTTGCGACGGATATATTTGCTGGCCTGCATTTCGCAGGCGAAGGAAACGGAAATCCCGATGAGCACGCTTTGGCCTGCTATCCCCGATCCATCCAACAAAAGCTGAACTTTAGTCTGTCCCCACCATCAGATGTTACAATTGACGATGATGAAATCGAGGCTCTGGGCGCGCGCGCAGGATTTGATAAAGACTTTCTTGGATTTCTTGCGCCAATGCCGGATATGTCGCTATCGATTAAGCGGGATGCGGTAAATTTTGGCCGTGCACAAACCATCCCGTACACCCATTTTTCGGTCTGTCTGAGTACAAAGCGGCGTCTCGCGCGATTTGTTGCATGGAACATTGATGGCGCACGCAAAGTTCAGCTTGGACGGCATGGCTTTCGTCTCGACCCGAGAATTACATCAGAGCTTCAGTTAGACAACTCAATTTACCGAGATAACAAGCTCGACCGTGGGCATATCGCCCGTCGAGCTGATCTTGCATGGGGACCAATTCCGGAAGCTCGTCAGGCTAATAAGGATTCCTTTTACTTCACCAATATTGCGCCCCAGCATGAAAGGTATAACCAATCCAGCAGGGGTGGTTTGTGGGGCCAATTAGAAAACCTTATTTTGGAAGAAGCCGCGTCACAGGATATCAAAGTGTCGGTCATTGCTGGCCCCCTATTCAAGGATGATGATCCTGAATACCGTGGCGCGCTGATACCAAGAGATTTCTGGAAACTGATCGCATACAAAGGGGCGGACGGAGACTTGACTGCCGCCTGCTTCTTGCTATCCCAAAACGATCTTCTGAGCGATATCGAGGCAATCGACTTTGATCCTTTCCGTTTGTTCCAAATTTCCATTTCGGAATTGACAGAACGGACATCACTCGACTTCGGATTTTATAGTGCTGCGGATATCACTAGCAGCCCCGAGCGGTTAAGTCAGCTTAATGTAGAAAATCTGGCTGCCACTGCTGTCTCACATGCTGTCCGTGAGATAATAACCATCGATGAGATTGCTATTTAGCACAACAGTGGTCGCCGAAATGGTGTTCGGCGACCTTTAAACCAATCGGAAGAAACCTTTTTCTTACATGAATTTTTTTGGGTATTTAATATGTTTAGACTTTTGACGATTCTATTCATGATTCTGTCATCTAGCATCGCGCATGCGAAAGATGCTAAAGTTGCAACCGTCAATTATGCGCCAGTTCTAGGGAACGTCGGGTAAACCGACAAAGCTTGGTGAATCTAACCACCCAGGTCGGCGAGAACGGTGCGAAGATTATTGTTATTTACTATCATTTGGCGATGGTTGTTTCCGAAGATTACTTAGACAATGGCTGGAATGATTGCTCCGTTCAGTTCACTTGGTGGCTGCCGCCTGCAATGCGTTCTGCTCCTAAATAGGAAAATATGCTGTAGATATACAAAAGCTTGTTGTAGCGACTAAATAATTTGAGGGGTTAAGGATGTCAGATCCGCGTAAATTACACGTCATAATCGAAGATGTACCGAAAGAAAAAAAACGTTGGATTAGTGCTGCAATCCTTATACCAGCACTTGTTGCGGTTTTTACTTCACTAGGGACATTTCATTTCAGCAGTGAAAACCTTCGCCAGAGCGGGGAAAATCTTACAACCAATCTCGAGGCGCAACGTGTTAAATTTGAAGCTGAGCAATCTTATCTTAGTGCTGAGTTGAAAGCGCTGCAGGCGCATCGTGAACGCGAGTTGTCCTTGGCAGAAGGTGATATTGTGCGCGATGTTGTCCAACGACTTAATGAAAGTACTGATTTTGAGGCCCAAAGACGGGCTATTCATCTCATTGCGTCAATCGCAGGAGTTCCCAGAGCTGTAGAGACAGAAGCCTACTACCGGTCGGGCGCTACGATCAGAGCGCTGCAAGATATGGCCCGAAACGATATCGGATCATTGGAAGATGATAAGGTAATCCGCAAAATTATTGATGATGCACTTGCCCAGGTGCCGATGGCGGTTTTTATCGATTCAAGTCATAATAATAATGTCTATTGCACAGCATCTAAGTCGTTGGGGCGCACTAACATAGATGACATCTACCCTATTTTACGCGACTTGCCGTTGCGGTTTATATCTGAGCGCGTATTTGAAGATCAGTTTGCATCATCTGACGCCGAAATTTTGATAGCCCAGATTATTAAAGCGAAACCAGGTTTGATCGTGATGCATCATGGGGCCTTTGAAGGGTCGCCTTTTGATAAGCAAGCAGGTCTAGGCGAGGAAACAATATCGGCTTTTCTTGAACCCATTTTTAAAGCTTATGAACCCAGTGTCGTGATTTATTCGAGAACGAGTGGCTTTGTGACGGACGCGCAAGATTGGTTTGTGCGGCTAGGAAAGATAGGACCCTACTTTTTAAAGTTGTCTGCATTCGTTCAAAAGGATACCGGCAAATCTGACCCAGAGAATAATCGCGATTGTTTTGCGTCCAAAATGCCCAACGGCATGCGTATAAGACAAGCAGTTGAAAATGCACTTGTAGTCAATGAAAGCTATCGATTTGGACTTAAGGATTAGAGCAAATTGTACATTCGAAACAGGGCAGTTTGGCATTGAACCAACAAGATAGTCGTATAGGGTATTGCCAAGTTGTTTCAGCCTGCAGTATCTTGTAGTCGAATTCGATGAGTAATTTAGCAGTCTTGCCCCGCCTCAAGGGCTACCGTTTTTCGCGAGCGATCATATCATACGCCGTTTGGACGT
>NZ_JBFNGQ010000016.1:0-35444 GCF_040784015.1 Lentilitoribacter sp. EG35 | reverse complement strand
GTGCTTCAAATAACTCTGGTAATGTCGCATCTGGAATAGGTTGCGTGGTATCATTCCAATCAAACAGAATTTTCTGACGTTCATCTTCATCTAGAAGTTCAAACGAACCAATCGAATGATCAGGATTACAAAGTATTCCATCTAGAAACAAGTTAAACTTTATTAGGAGATTTTGTATATAATCTTCATCACCAAGACTCTTATCGGAAGCAATTTGCACAATCAGTTCATCTAGATTAACTCGGTTATAGGCATTGATAGTGAAGCCATAAGCGGGGCCAAATGCTGGGCACTGAGCCGCAACTAACGGAGCAGTACCATAATCCAACGTCATAAAGTTTATTGATGGGTTGACGATTAAGCCTCGACCTGCAGCAACAACATGCTCTAATTCGCTATTTAAATATCGGCCATGCCGAAGAGAGGTCCGCAACTCTTTGGAAAAATTACCAATAACGTTTTGCAGACTGAGGTGTCCATCATATATGAACGGAACCGGCAAAGTATGGGACATCATTCCTGGCGTTCTTTTTTCAGCGGAACCTCTACCAGAAAATATTACATTTATGTTTACGTTTTTTACGTTTGCGACTTTGCAATGAAAAATTGCTGCTATAATTATAAATAAATTGGGCAAGCTTGTTTCTATCTTTTTTGCCGTATCAATTAATAACTGTCGAGTAGAAGCATCTAGTTTTCTAGATACGGCGGCGAGGTTAGAAAGAGTTGCAGTCTCTGTAATCCATGACTGTGAATCGCGTGATTCCGAACTGACTTTTTGATTCCAGAAAGATCGGTCTACTTCGTACCGATCAGATAGGTAATACTTAGCTTCACGATCTATAAAACTAGCATAACTATCAAAATAATTTGAATCCAAATTCTTCTCTTCAATAATTCGATCGTAAAGATCAAATAATCTTTTTGTAATAATCGGAAAGCTGGCACCATCTGCTATTATGTGGTGATATTTTTGAAGAAAATACGTATATCCGTTGCTTTTACTAACAATAAGAAATTTATATAGAGGGCCGTTAATGAGATCAATCGGGCTTTTTGCTTCTGCAACTACGAACTCCTCAATATCTTTATCACTATATGTTTTAGGTGGTACGGTTACTGCAAACTTATGTTTATCGATTGTATCGATATGATAATATACGGCGCCGTTTTTTTGAACGAATCGAGCGCGAAGTATATCGCATTCATTAATTAATAACTGCACGGCTTTTGTAAAAGCTTTGAGATTTAATGCTTCTCCAAATTCTATGATGTCAGCTATATTATATAATGTTTCATCAGGATTTAACTGTTGAGCATACCAAATTTTTTTTTGTGCTACCGAAATGGAAGTTAGTATGTCAGAATTATTGGTCATATTCTGTACCTTCAAAATCAATATGCAAGCTCCGGATTAGAATTCGAAACTTGGCTCTTGCTAATACACTCCCCTTGAGAAATAATTTTTGTGTAAAATCCGCACTGCGTTTGTGAAAAGTGTAACCGCGAGTTAAAATTTCAATCAAAATTGCATTTTTCTCGATGAGTAACTTATACCTTATAGTTTGGCAAAGCTAAGACTTTAAGTCAACCTATAGGTTTGTATAAATAAACATACATTCTTTAGTTGCAAAAATTATTTACTTTTTTGGTGCAAAATATGAACTTTGCAATACTTCCAAGCAAAAAGTGCTGTGGTCATAAGATTGGTCTAATAACTGAGGGTTTTTATGCCCATTGATCTAAGTTTGGTTAATATCTTGCAGCTATCATAGCGGACTGTTGTTTGAAGTTAGCCTACTAGTTGTTCCTGTTGATCGCTTTCAAAACATACTTACGAAATGATCCGCTTAGATCTGAGACGTTTAGGAACTTACCGTCACAGTAAAGTTGTTGCATCTTTGTAGGATCTTCGTGCTGCCATGTCTTTTTGACTTGTTTAAGAACTGTCAAAAGGAACTCGCTGACCAAATGAGCACCAAGGCATCCATGTAATCCATAACCAAAAGAAAGAGATCTATGAGTTTTTACGTCTGCTTTGGTATTCATTAAAATGCCGTCGCATATGTCCGTATTGCACGACTGAACATCTATCACGACTCTGTCTTTAGCGGCATCTAATGATGTATTTCGTCTAATTATACGCGCAAAAGGTGGGTTTATTGCAATTGCTTCACTTATAAATACATCGTCGTTAGTGTTGAATAATTGTTCTGGACTTTCTGATGCTGTATACAGAAGATTGTTTAGAGCGCAAAAAACTGGTTCAAAAGAATCCATAGCTATACCCATACAAGTAAAGGCACTGAGACCATTTGTCTGCATAATGTTAAATGCGCGCCCGGTAATAAAATTTTGAGATTGAAACCATTTTTCTAAGTTTGCTACAGAGTTCTCTAAATACGGCATGTTCTGTTCAGAAATACCATGGTGTTGAAAATTAGCCAAAGGACGACAGAGATCCAGAAAAACAAGCTGCTGAGCATTTGTTAAGCCGAACAATTCTCTATGCCACGCAGCAACTACGCGAACTATAGTGGCTTTATCTAAACTGGAAGCGCAGTTATTATTGTCCAATAAAGTAAGGGCCTCACTTAAATTTAGATTGCCACACATTCTTAGGCAGTACGCTACGCGTTTTCTTAAAAGTTTATGGGCGGGTCCGTCCATATACATTAACCAGCTTTCGAAGAAGTTTTTTACGAGACTCTTTTCAGGTTTTTTTGTTATCCCAATATCATTGAGGTTACTGTCATACCTGCTGCATACATGCATTGGATCACTAAGTGCACGGGTTGCTTCGTTATATTTATTGATTTGTGTCACGATTTTCTCCTTAATAAGTGATGCAAATATAAAATAATACAAGCTACTATTATTTTATCATGGTGGAAGGCAAATTTACAACCCCAAGTTGGTGTACGTAGTAGTTTATACCATTCACCTTTAAAAGTGGATTGTTACTACGCAGATTAACTTCACATATTGATATTATGCACTAATTGGCTAATGTTTTTGGATCCATAAAATCCATAAAAAGCCTCTCCGTCTTTAACTACTTGCGGCGAGGTAAGTGCCAACATGTTGACTGCAAACTGTCCAACGACAAAAGCAGCTTCGTGATCATGTTTGTCTTGACTCCAGAACAGTCCAGTTTGCACCGCAAACTTACCACAGTAACGCAGGTAGGCTAGAATGGTTTCGGTAATTTCGCGAGTAGCGCCCTGATCTACAGCATTTTTGAGTAAGTCAAGAGTGCGTATGGTTTCATTGCACCATTGAGAGTTCAGTTTAACTACGCCGGAAGGGGGTTTCGCAATTTTGGATAGTCGCTCAAAAAAATTCTCAATCTTGTTGCTCCATATCTTATTTGAAAAGACCTTAAATTCTTGTTCCTGCAATCGAAAGTCAGCACCTGAATCGGGAGCTTTCGTCAATACGAACATACGAAGAGCTGGGTCATCGAATTGATGATCTGCCCATTCACAACTATCAAGCGCAAACCCGCGAACTACTACTTCAAGAGGGTTTACGATTTGCAAGCCGCAACGAGCGATGACCGGCCAAAGTATAGCATGATGATAGACAATATTTTTACCAATTACATGCCGCAAGCGAACATTTTTGGCAGCGAATCCAGCTGTTGCGAGATGGTCCATCATTGTGGCGTAGCCAACCAAAGATTCAAACCAAAGGTACAGACTTTTGCCTGGAATATCGCGGTGTAAAGGCAGCCCAACTTCATTATCACGTGTCGCACACCACGGAGCTAGAGGCTGCGAAAGAATGCTGTTCACCCAGTTCCTCATGTGTCCCGAAATATGCACTCCACCTACAATAGTATCGCGGACACTTTCCAGATCAATCATTAGATGGGTCGAAGCTTCCCATTCCAGTTCAGTCGCGCCACACCAGGGACATACTAGCTGTCGCGTTTTAATTTGTGCTAAACGTTTTGGCGGTGAAGCTTTGCAAGATTGACATCTTAATTGAGGCACTGATGCTTCTAGTAAAAAACCACTATTTTCTAATAATAGCAAAGCAGATTGTGTTTTCGCGACATGATTATCTACATCAGTCCTTATATAGGCGTTAAACTGGATTGAAAAAGCATTGAATGCGGATTGATATGAGCTATGAAATTTTTTACAGATTGCATCAGCACCTGCGCGCGTTCGCCCATCTCTACTTACTTGAATGCTATGTACATCGGTAGCACAAATCAGGGCTGAACGCCCACCTAAAAAACTAAAGGTTCTATGTAGTAGGTCGGCAGGTAAGTAGGTTGAGGCAAAGTGAATTAGTGACAACTGTGCAGGAACGAAAGGAAAAGCAGCGGAAACCAATTGAGGTGCTGATGCAGCGGCCTGATTCGATATCCGATCCAGCGAGTTTTTAAATGATCTATTCATCATGCGGCCTAAATGCTGTAATTCTCCAAGATGTAGGTTCGACATCTTTCGATTCTGAAACATCCCCAATCGGATGGTTGGTTAAAGTTATGTCGTTCAAGCGCTTCCATCCCAGCTCCTCAAGAGCGCTCCAAACGAAGGCCACACGTTGTTGATATTTGGCATAGCGTTTCCCTGGGACAGTATTTGAAACAATAATGCACTTTGAGTTTAGTGCGGCAGCCACTCGTTCTAATTGAAAATCTGGGTTATCGATGTAATACAGTATCTCGCTAAAAATAAGAGCTGATCCGTCTATTCTTTTTTTGGGATAATATTCCTCTAGTGCCGTTGTGATCCACGTTCTCTCTAACTTAGAAGGTAATGGATTCCCAAACGCTTCGGAAGAAATATCTATACCTACGTAGTTCTGAAATTTATTTGGGTCGAGCCAAGCTGATAAGTATCCCGGACCGCACCCTACGTCTACAACTGTTCGACACGCGAATTCTTGGGCAATAGCTGCAATCAATGCCATGCGCCATTGTTCGTTAGGTTCGGAAAGGAAAGACCAATTACCTAGAGCATACTCGTTATTCCAGTTACGAGATTCAAAAGTATTTAATTTTGATATGGATCTTGTACGATCTAATCGCTTACTTGATTTCCATTTGGTCATTGGTCACCTATTTCAATCTCTAGTAGTGACAAACTATAAAAATTAATCTAAGATTGCAATATATTTGGCTTCAATTGAGCCTAATAAATTTATTATTCACTTAGATCAGAAACTATTATGTCAAATAATATCAATATCTACAATCAGCTGGCGGATATGTACGATACGCTTCATCCGGGCCGTGATGCCGATAAATTTTTTTACAGCGAATTAGTATCATGCCCCGCAATGGACGTTTTAGACGTCGCTTGTGGAACAGGGATCTTAACTAAGGAATTAAGTAATACAGATGCGAGGGTTACTGGAATCGATGGGTCTCCAGCAATGCTCAAAATTGCGCAAGCGCGGTTGCCAAATCTTAGGTTTTACAATGCAGATATGCGAGATTTTAATCTTGGTGAGACTTTTGATCTTATAATCTGCTGTAATAACACCATCCAGCATTTAGAAACAGATAAGGAAATTGTTTCTACACTTTCATCTATGCGCAGGCACCTAAAAAGAGGTGGGCGAATAGCATTTGATATTTTTAACCCATCTACAGAGTACCTTGCCAATGAGCGGTTAAATATTGCCATGCGACGAATTCACAATTCTGAAGGGTCTACTCAAATTTTGTACGAAGATACCTCTTATGATTCTACTAACGCATTGCTTTCTCTTACATGGCGAATCGTTGATGAGAATTTTGGAACTATTTTACGTGAAAGTTCTTGTACAATGCGTCAAATTTTCCCAGAAGAACTTGATTCGATACTATTTGCGGCAGGCTTAACAAGCATCGCCGTGTATGGAGATTTCGATCGTAGTCCGTTTTTAGGAAGTGCACCTAGACAGGTTGTTCTAGCTGAGGTGTTTAGATGATTCCGGTCCGTCGTTTCAACCCAGGGTCAGATCAGATTGGAGTTATTTGTCCTTCCGACTCGATAAAAGCCTTTCCCCGGCGACGCGCCCGCGCAGTCGCAAATTTGGAGAAACTGACATCAAGCAAACTTGTATTTGCTCGTCATGCGATGGGTGCTTTGGGTAAAGCATCTGGTTCTGCACGCAACCGCACTCAGGATCTAGAAGAAATGCTAGTTGATCCGAGTATAGGTATGATTATGGCTGCAACAGGTGGTTACAGTACCGTTGATGTTGTTGATCAGTTAGATATTGATCTTGTAAGAGCTCATGCTAAGCCGATCATCGGATTTAGTGATGTTACGATGTTATTAAATCATATATATGAACGCACTGGCTGCATCACATTTCACGGACCAGCACTTTTACCAAATTTTGGAAGCGCAGAGCCCCCTATTTGGCAAGGAGAAGTTACACTTTCCACAATGGCAAAGCCAACGGCTGGTATGTACGTGAAAGATCCGCAATTTGCGTGCGATAGTTTTCAATTTTGGGATCAAGATGATGATAATGTATCACCGCAAAAACCCGTGATCGCACGAAAATCTATCGGGAGAAAGCCTGTTGAAGGTCCGCTTATCGGTGGGAATTTAGATACGTTGGTCGCCATGGCTGCGGCCAGAATGTTACCTGAGTCTAAAGGCGCATTGATCTTCATCGAAGCTGCCTTTGGATTTGTTGAGAAAGCTGCGCGCGATTTGAAGGTTCTTGAATTAGGTGGATTCTTTAATCAGGCAAATGGATTAATTGTCGGTATACCATTTCAAATCGTTGGCGGGGAAAGATTGCAGACGATAGTCGAGGATTTAGCTTCATCAAAGGGATTGTCTCTTCTTAGCGGATTGTCCATTGGGCACACATCGCCAATTACTATAATGCCGATTGGCGCGACAGCTCGTCTCGATCCTGAGGCAGGAACTCTTATGCTGATAGAAGATGTAACCAGATGATTTTATTTGATGCTCATGTGTTGATCGGTCAAGACTATTGGCTTGGAAATAACAAACCAGAGTTGGCACACACTCTTGATGTTGAGGACGCTTGCTCTGTTCTCTCTATTGCGGCGGATGGCTCGCAATGGCGGGCAGCCGCAATGCCGTTCCCATCAGCTAGAGAGCCGAACTATGTCTACGAAAATAACTATGTGATCGACTCTTCGTCGAAAGACAATCGTCTTATTCCAATTGCCGTAGCCAACCCAAAAAATGCGGAGAATTTTGCTTATTTACAAAGTAAGGCAGCTGCGGGCCTGCTGGGCGGTTTAATGATTTGGCCTATATTATGTGACCTTGACTTAAGAGAATTGGCAGATGACGTAACGTTCTGGTCGTTTGTTGAGCAATATGACCTCCCAGTTACACTCCATGTTGCGACAGGCGATGAACCTAATTATCGTAACACTGTGGCATGTAATCATTATGGACCATTGGATGCTGTCCGGCTCGCCGCACGATGGCCTGACGTTAGATTTAACCTCTCACATGCCTTGCGATTATCTCGCCCAGCTCTCGAGGAGGTTGCAAAGCTGAGGAATGTTTGGACCGACCTTTCAGGTTATAGTTCATTCGGTCGCTGGCGGGAAGCAAGGAAGGAAACATTTCCATCACATGAACCCATTATTGGACCCGGCTATCACAATAAATTGTTAGATGTGCTCCACCGAGATTACGGCCTGGAAGGTCGTATTCTTTTTGGTTCATCAGAACCGTTTTGTCGTTGGTGGGGCTTTTCAGCAAAACGAGAGTATGCAATATACAAACAAATGCCAATTGCTGAGAAGATGAAGATGGAATTTGTCAACGCAGCCGAATTGTTCTATCGAAATTGGCCAATTATCTCACAGAGGCCCCAATGAAAAGCTACATCACCACGCCAATCTATTATGTTAATGGTGCACCGCATATAGGTCATGCGCACACGAGTACGATGGCCGATATACTTAAGCGTAACCGCAAAGCGTTAGGTTATGACACCAAACTAACGACAGGCTGTGACGAGCACGGTCAGAAAAATCAGGAAGCAGCTCTTGAAAGTGGCATGCCGATTACCGAGTATTTAACAATGCGTAGTGGCGAATTCCAACGTTTGTTTGACATGATTAATGTGGATTATGATTATTTTGTGCACACAAGTCGTCCGGAACATATGAGACAAGTTGCGAATGTTGAGCAACGGATGTTTGATGCTGGCCTTATCATTAAGAAGCAATATAGTGGATTATATTGCACCGGTTGCGAGCAATTTAAGAAAACTACCGACTTGACGGATGAAGGCAATTGTCCTGATCACCCTAATCTTGGGGTAGAAGAACTTGATGAGCTGAACTACTTTCTGAATATAGAGCCATATCGACAGCAGTTGCTGGAACATATCGAAGAGAATCCTAAATTTGTAGATCCTCCAATCTATCGTGCTGAGTTGAAAAGAATGTTGGCTGAGCCACTAGAAGATCTCTGTATATCCCGACCTAAAACTCGTGTTTCGCTAGGTGTGGAACTCCCTTTCGATAATAACTATGTGACTTATGTCTGGTTCGATGCCCTGTTTAATTATCTGACTAATCTTGATTGGCCGAAAGAAGGTTATGAGCAATGGTGGCAGGCCGCCGAGCATACAATAGGTAAGGATATTTTAAAAACCCATGGAGTTTACTGGCCAATCATGCTTATGAGTATCGGCGAAAGTCCACCTGCTCGGTTGTCCGTGCATGGACATTGGGTTGGTCCAGGTGGCATCAAAATGTCAAAGTCTCTGGGTAATGTTGTTGATCCTATTGAGGTAATTGAAGTCGTCGGGACCGACGCACTTCGTTATTTTCTAGCACGGAATATGCGATCGGATGGTGACAGTAATATCTCACTTGAGCTAGTCCGCCAAACTTACAATAGCGAATTAGGCAATAAGCTAGGTAACTTATTATCTCGTGCTGCAAAATTTTCTAAGAAACAGTTTGACGATAGGGTGCCTACACCAGGATTATTCGGTTCAGCTGATGAAATCATCCGCATATCTGTTTTGGAAGCTGTCAATGGCTTTGCTCGGCGCATTGAAATGGCCGATATTCCGCGTTTGACACAGCAACTTATTACTGTTTGCGATAGAATGAACAACTATTTTGCTGAGCAGGCACCATGGGATCTCATCAAGGATCCCATAACTGATGAGCGTTGTAGGACAGTGATTTATGTTTCTCTAGACTGTATTAGACTTGTATTCGAGGCACTGCGGCAAGTCATTCCAATGTCTTCAAATGCAGCGTTGTTAATGTTGAATTGTTTACCTAATGAGAATGAGATCTGGCAACCCGCTTTAGATAGTCTTCCACCTGAAACAAAATTAAATGAGATCGAAACGCTGTACCCCCGAATAACTGAATAGGAGGTAATAAGAAGATGGAATTGGACATACTCTCTACTTCGGTAGGGCGTGAGTTGATTCAGGAAACATATGTTTCAACATTGCAGCGCCTAAACTTTGATGGCCGACTGAATGTGTCTGTCGTCATTGATCCAACTTACCAAGTTTCGGAAAATGAAATCAAGAATACAGTATTATGGCTTGAGGATTTACCGAATATTGACTCCCGTGTCGTTTCAGTCTCAATTCGAAAATTTAGCAGAAATCTCGGTTTACAAAGGGCTATTCTGACTCTTTTTACAATGGCGCGAACCCGCTATGCGTTATATCTCGAAGACGATTGGCGTTGTCTTGGTCCTATCAATGTTGTTAACTTCATTGCGGCGCTTGATGAACTTAAAGCCGGTATGATAGCTTTAACAAGCCCGACAGCTGCAGCAAATGGTACTTTTGAGCGCAGCAATGAGGCTGTTCCGAGACGAGTATGTTCTGTCGACCTACACAGACTTCAAACTCCCAGTTGGGCTGCAAACTATTTGCCACTTCATCCCCATATTCATGACGCTTTAATGTGGCCTTCAGTTTACGTTCAAGCTCTTATGGAAAGTGATTCGCCTGACCGTTGCCCAGATGAACAGGTACGGGATTGGGTGCGAAAGAAAAATGCACGTGATGATTGCCCTGTCTACTGGACAAAGGACATTGTATTTGAAGATATTGGTCGTGAATGGTTGGCAAAGCGTTCCATGGCGAAGAATATTGCCGCGGATAGATTTGCTCCTTGCTTGCCGGATCCTCCGGGCGTGGAAGCCGAACATGGTCTTTCATCGAATTATTACAAGCGCGCCTTGAACGTCATTCCAGGCGAAACACAAACATTCATGAAGCGGCGGTGCAATTTTCCGTCAAAGGGCTTTCCTATCTATATTGCTTCTGGTGACGGCCCGTTCGTTGAAGATGTGGATGGTAATGGATACATCGACATGGTTGCTGGCCTTGGTGCATTATCGCTCGGGCACAACCATACTGCTGTGACGACAGCAATTGAAGCACAGGCACCTCTCGGTCTTTTACACTCTTTGCCCACGCTTGCAGAGCTAGAAGCCTCAGAGACTATATCTGCCCTAAATCCTGAAACACCCAAAGTTAGATTTTTTAAGAATGGCGGAGATGCAACCGCCTCCGCCATTCGTCTTGCGAGGGCCGCGACTGGTCGTGATATGTTCCTGAGCTGTGGTTATCATGGTTGCGGTGATATTTTTATGGCTAACACTCCAGGCGTACCAAAGTCTACTTCGAATTTATCGGAAGTAATTGATCCATTTGCTGAAATATCAACTTACAATTCTCTGGAATCGGCTTTGGCCCGCCATAAACAAGAAATTGCTGCTGTGATAGTTGCGTTACCTTACAATAAGCAGATGACAAAGGCTCGAATACAGGAAATGGAAGCCCGAACTAAAGCTGCTGGCGCGTTGTTTATTCTAGACGAAATTGTCACTGGAATAAGATTCCAAAACGGATCGGCAACTTGTTGTTTTGATCTTGATCCAGATGTTATTACGTGGGGTAAAAGTATTGCAGCGGGTGCGCCCCTTGCTGCTCTGTCTATGAAAGATACTCTCAGTGAAACTATGGCTGACCTTCATATATCGGCAACATATGGCGGAGATACCCTTTCTTTAGCTATCTGCCAATCAGTTCTTAAGTTCTGCGCCGGTTCAAACTATGCGGAACGAATTGCTATTGCCGGGCGCATTTTTGCTGAATCAGTAAATCAAGCAGCACGTAACCTTGGCCTCCCGGAAGCAATTGTAGGTTATCCAACAATTCCTTTTTTTGTTCTAAGTAAAGATCCACACGTTCATGTTACACGAATGCGTCATTTACAGCGTGAAGCGGCGTATGAAGGAGTTTTATTGCGTGAAGATGCTAACTTTATTACCGAGGGATTTTCACAAGATATAGCGATAGAGGCCGCAGATCGTGTCAACCGAGCCTTGAATCGGTGTTTTAAGGATTTTTGATTTGAGTTATATGGATTTAGGTGAGCAAGAAGTACGTAACTTTATTTTCCGTGGGGATGATTTAGGGATGGATCCAGCTATAGATAAAGCTATTCTTGCTGCCTTTAAGGTAGGTGGTGTTCACGAAGCAGCATTTCTTGCCGTCGGACCGTCTGCTAAACAAGCCGCCGCTTCTGCATGTTACGCGAATTTGCCTGTAAGTCTACATTTGGCATATGCAAGTGAATGGGATTTGGTTCGCTGGTCATCGCTCACTGGCTTGTTGGATCAAACAAATGGTTTCCTGCCGGCTCATCCAATTGTTCTTGAGAAAGCACCTATTGTTGACTTGATAGCCGAAGCTAAGGCGCAAGCTATGCGAACAAACAACTTGGGCCTCACGTTTGAAAGCTTCAATTTTCACATTGATTGTCCACGTGTTGGACTTGCAACTGCAATCGAGGATGCGCTTGGAGTACCATGTCGAGATATTCCGTTTGGTAGGCGTCCTAATCCTGCTTGGTATACAAGTTTTTTCGATCTTTCATCGGCGGATACTGTGCAAAAAGAATTATTATTATTGGACTTCTTGGAAAAAGCCCCCGCTGGTCGACATTGTGTTGTTTCCCATCCTGGTTCAGACCAGGCGTCCCTATCAAAACTCTGTTCAAAGGCTCTGCCGGACCGTAGGTTGTGGGCTGTCGATTATAGGCTGTCTGATGCGTCTTTTTTGACTGATATAAAAGCCCTAAAGCGATTGGGTTTATAGTTTAGTTCTATAACCAGCTCTTATTGAAATCATAGGTATTCTTTTTAAATTAAGGAACCTAGTTTGTTATAGGCTGCAGAGTGCCGCCGTTTTGTTTAACATACCCTACACAGTAAGAAGTCATACAGATGTCTTGGCTCGTTAATGGGTACTAGATAACACAACTCGAACTCGCTGGTTTAATGTGTTTAGAGATAGTGGAGTTCCAATCAACTGATTTGGCACGATATTAAAGTTATTATTATCAATAATTCTGGCCTTGTCTTGGGCGGCTCTAAATACATGCTAACTATTCCAATGAATATAGGGTTATCTTCGCTATAGTATGTTCTGGAGTTACAAAATTGAATAAACATACATCTTAAAGTTCCAATATTTTTTTAATTTCTCTCTTAACATTCTTGTCAAATTGGTTTCCAAATAGAGCTAAGTGAGCAAGCGAGAATGCAAATCTGTAAATTGGAAATTTTATTGAAAAAAAATCAGAAGTTCTTGGTCTTATCGTATTGTACCCACTCAATGTGACCTGTCGTGTGTCAAGATACGTGAGCATAAAAGCCAGCTCATAGTCAGGGTCTCCAAAAAAAGAAGCAGGGTCTAGAAAGAGAGGTTTCCCTTCAACTGAGACTACATTATTTGACCAAATATCACCATGCAGCAAAGCCGGATGTTCCGGTTCAGGAAGTTTTGCTTTTATCTTATCTATTGTGAGATTAACACCAGCACTCAATTCTGAGGTTAAGTGGCCTCGAGTTCGTGCCTCCCGTGCGAAGGCTAATATTCGATTTTTGATAAAGAATGATCTCCAGTCGGAATTCCAGTCGTTGTAAAGAGGTAACACTCCGAAAAATGTATGTCGACAATAACCGTAAGAACGTTTTAATTGTTGTAGGTGCAAACGAGCTATATCACGTCCTGCTTCGTACATGCATTTGGGTTCTGCCCTACTTGCTCGTGCTGCTTCCATAACTAAAAGCCCGTCCTCAAGGTGAACAACTGCTGGAATATGAAGTCCCGCAGCGCATAGCCTCTCAAGCATTTCGGCCTCACATTGCGCATTATACTGTAAACTGCCCGTTTTTAAGACTAAATTTGGGCCGCAAGGGCATCGTGCAAGAAATACTCCACCCCAATATCGGCGTTTAAGGACTGAAATTACAGGATTTTTTACCCCTGACTTTTCTAGCCAAGAATGGACACGCTTGTGTCCGGTACTTAATCCACGATCAGGTCGCTTTGGATCGTACGCATCCATCCTGTGTCCTTTTCCTCATAATATGCTAGGAGTTCCTGGTTTGCTTGATTGAGTAATGTCATTGGGTTGGTATCTTCAATCGCTGTCATATTAACCGGCATTTGATCTAGTAGCCGTTCTTGAAAACGAAATCGTTGAAATAGATCCTCTTCATTCTTTAGGAGGCCTTTTGAAACGCATTCGCGGAAAAGTTCAGTTGACGGAAAAGGTATGCAGCCATAAATAACGCGCGGTTCGAACTCACCATATGCGATCTCCTTCAAAAAATTAACAGTTGTGTCCAAATGCTTTGCAGTTTCACCAGGCTGCCCGAACATAAATCCTATTCGCGCAAAAATACCTGCTTCTCGCGTTAGTCGAACACCTTCTCGCATCTGTTCAACCGTAATCTTCTTCTTCATTTGTTCGAGAGTTTCATCATCAGCCGCTTCTCCTCCATAAAAGAGAGTTACGCAGCCTGCTTCCTTAAGTGCAATTAGTAATTCTTTGTCAACAATGTTAAATCGTCCAGTTGCTGTAAATTTTATACGTAAATTGCGGCTATGTACTTGCTCGCAAAAAGAGATAACGCGCTTGCGGTCAAGCATAAAGAGATCGTCTTCGATGTAAAATGCGTTGACATCGTATCTGTCAATCAACCACTCCATTTCATTAAAAACGTCATCTAACGGTCGCCTAGCGTAATTCATAGGTTGAAAGCAAAAGTTGCAGGCATATGGACAACCGCGTGCCGTTAATATTGGAGCGGCGATGTCGTTGCTCGTAAATGGGTAGTACATTGTGCCGTGTGTATATGCATGCCCATCGAATACTTCCCATGCAGGCCAAGTACTCTGGCCTCCTCCTAAAAATCGAGGTTGTATCCTAGCTTTCGTATTAACAAACTCTTTACCATCTGCAAAGCAAATGCCATGAAAATCTCGAGGATCAGAACCATCTATCAGGGCCTGTGCTAATTCGATTATTGTCTCGTCTGAAGGCCCAACACAAACAAAATCAGCACCTGTTTTGAGAAGGACATGTTCGGGTTCAGATGTTGGTAGCGCTCCCCCAAGTATTATTGGGACACCGGGATGTAATTCTCGGATGAGATTGCAGATTTCTATGAAATCGAGAAAAGAACCATACATACCTCCTATAGCATAAATATCGGCAGGAAGTGCTTTTAATTTTTCTCGAAATATCGATGTCGAATCACATGTTAGATCCCTACAAAGTGTAGTGATATCAAAACCTGAGTTAAGCAAAGATCTTGCAACGTAGCCCATCCCGAGGCTGAACTCTGTAACGCCAGTGCACTCACGTGGCCGGATTAGCACTATGTGTGGTTTCCGCGCTGTTAGCAATTTCTTGTTCTCCCTTAGAGGGTCCGATTTGGTGAAACAAAGTTCTTGAGCGTTGCATATTTTGCATCCGCGGCAAGTTTTTTCCATGCAGTTATAAACCCACCAGGTTCATTTAATGAATTTGCGTTATCTAGAAATGTGCTGGTATTACATTTATAGTCTTTGAGTATGAGGTTGCAATCCTCGGTAAGATAGACAGCAATACCATCCTGTTCTTGATCTCCCCAAAAACAAACAGCTAAGTCAGTGCGCAAATATTTCTTGATTTCTCCTATACGCATTCGTGCAGAATCAGTATCATCCAATCTAAGCTTATGAAACATTCGAGCACCGCGACCACTAGGCTGAACGACGAAAATAAACCACTGTGCCGCTGAAGAATTGTTAACTACTTCAGCTATTTCATCTAAAAATTCGATGTTTCGAGAGTTAAGTACAGTAACAATACGAACGCACCTTCCGGTAGCTGCAGCATGCTCGATTGCCTCAATAGCGAGATGCGGCCCACCTGCTGTTCCGCGAAGCGCTGCGTATTCGTCAGTCCTTACACTGTCTAGACTAATCTGAAATTGCATAACATGCGGAGCCAAGCACTTTGCCATATCTGCGCTTAAAAGGAAACCGTTCGTTGCCAAAGCAGGGGCTAGCCCCTGCTCGGATGCATATGCAAGAATTTCTTCTATATCAGGGCGAAGTAACGGTTCTCCACCGCCAGCAATGAGACGAAGAGCACCCCAATTTGATAGGTTGTCAAGTGCTTTTTTGATTGTTGAAATGTCGGCACCCCAAGCTCCATTGGAGTGGCTGTTTGTGCAACAGAAAATGCACGCCGACTGGCAGCGAAGGGTTACTGTCCATGAAACACTAATTGGCGCGCGCAATGAAAATTTAACTTTTGCAGGAAAAGTTCCAAAGAATGAGGGCCCATCATAACAGAACGGATCTCGCCCATCCACCTTTGCGTCAACAAGATTAGAATTCTCATTAAATTCTTCAAACTTCTCTTGATCAAATCCCCAGATACGGTCACGCTCAAGATCAAGTGCGAGTCCACCCCATACTTCCCTCCGTACTGCAAAGCGTTTGGCTGAAGTCATGATCTTATCTCGCTACTTCATGAGAAGTGAATAAGTCGGCGTCTTCGATGAAGTCTGTCTTTCTCAAAAATATAATTGTATAGCCCAAAATGGTCATATTTTCTCGAAATAGAAGCATATATTCTAAGTAAACCTGATCAAGCATGGTTTTAGCTTCCATAGAAAGAGCTTTTAGATGCTCACGGCTAAGAATATTTTTACAAAAGGAATGGACCAATTCGCTGGGGATATCTTCGAACTCGAAATCGAGATGATCATAAATTTCCAAACCGATATTTTGGAATGCGTTCAGTGCATCATCACGGTACAAAATTGGTATAGGAACTTGAATCGCTGTACGGACTTTTTCAATTAAACTATCAGATGGTTCTTTAGTATAATACAGTGGAGCTGCTACTAAATATCCACCATCAGATAGTACACGTTTATATTCTGCCAACGCTGCCAACTTGTCTTCAATTAAGGCAGTTACGTTTCCACAAATGACCAATTCAAAAGCTTTGTCTTCAAAAGGGAGCTTGGTCGCGTCAGCCAGCATGAATTTTACCTTAGCATTCACCTCCTCTGCTCGGCGTTTTGACTCATTAATTGATAACTGGTTAATATCGATCGCCGTAGGGACGCAGCCAACCAGCCGGTTCAATTCTATGGCGGTTGATCCAGTAGCGCAACCAACTTCGAGTAGACGAGTATCCTGTGACAGCATTAGTCTTGATGCAATTTTTTGGATTGAGCGACGGCCACCAGGAAACCTATTTGTTTCCCTGACAAGACCAATCAGGTCGTTATAACTCATGGCTTTTATGTCGTCTGCCGTTAGGGTAGCGATCGATTCGCTCGAGGCGGCCTCTTGTTCTAAATCTGAGGTATTGCTCATGGGTATCCCTCGCCGAATTCATTGCGGAGTAAAAATGCCCAGTCGCGTATGTCAGTACGATTTGTTGCCCAAAGCAGGAATCGTTCTAAGCCCATACCAAATCCGGATGTCTGTACAGGAGTTAAACGTTTCATTTCCAAGTACCATTCATAATCCTTTGGGTCTACTTTGCTGCGGTTTAGATTCTCAAGTACATCAAGTTGTGTCCTCGCTCGCTCCCCTGCCCCTACAGTTTCGCCTATTCCCGCGAGTAAATCTGCGGTAAGAGAAATATTCGTATCGTTGGATGAAACAGCTTGATAGAATGGTACTGTACTGGCTGGCATATGTGTAATCCAGACTGGTGTATCGTGCCCTTTCAAAATTATTCGTTCTCCGTGGTTAGTAATGCGCAAGTCACCAGTGTCACAACGCTCAAAAGCTGTCGGCTCGTTTGATAGAAGCGCGGTTGCGTCCTCGAAAGAGATGCGTGGAAACTTTTCAGAGTACCCTGCCACCCTTTCCAATTTTGCGAGATCCCCTCCCATACGGAGAACCTCCTCTGCCGAGATATCCAAAAGTACTTGCGCCATGTATTTAAAATAGCGTTCCACAAAACCAATAACGTCATCCAAATTACCAAAGAGTTCCGCCTCCGCGTGTATGAATTGATTGAGATGCCGGGCGTCTGACTTTTCTCCTCTAAATGAGGGTAAAATGTAATATGCAGTCTTGCCTGTTACTCTCAGCGCCAATTCAAGGGAGAACTGCATCGAGTCTGCAAGATAAATATCGCGTCCATCTATGGTTGCGCTAACAGGCAAGGAGTCTGACCCGAGCCCCATGGGGCTTGATATGCTTCCAGTTGTAATGGGAGCAAACGCGATAGAAGATTGTTCGCGTTGGAAAAAATTATGTGTAGCAATGCTGCATGTGTTGAATACAGAGAGTACAGATGAATACCATGGGGACTTTAAAAGAATTTCAAGATGTTCGTTTGGATTTTTCCACGAATCTGGTGATTTCAAGCGCTTATTTGCTATTTTTACCTTATAAGATTCCAACTTTTGGTCCATTTTGGGGTCCTCCAAAAAAATTGAAAGCACGCACAGTGCGTATATTTCTTAAACTTACTATAAACAACTTTCACGGATATGAAAGTAATAATTCTCTTATTGGTTGAAAAAAATATTTTAATATTACTCTACATGTTGAAAATCAGGCATTTGTAGGTAAAAAATAAATGCAGACTTAGCTAACTTAAACATTCTTATGATTAATAGAAAACAGCATGCCACCTCCAATTTCTACCTCTACTATGATAGACTAGAAGTGCTAAGTTTGTCTTTTTTCGGCCAAGGTAAAAGGGAACATTTCAATGAGAAATGGCTTTGGTAGTGGCAAACGCTGACGGACAACACATCTTACTCATAGCGCCGATCACCATCAAAATAACGGCTTTGTCACATTAATATAATAGCAATGATATTTGTTTTAGAAGTTCTGGCATGAGCCAAGAACCTGTTAGTTACAAACATCACCGTTTTCCACCCGAGATCATTGCCCGAGCTGTTTGGCTGTACTACCGGTTTCCATTAAGCCTTCGTCTGGTTGAAGAGATGCTGCTTGAACGCGGGACCGTTGTTTCCTACGAAACTATCCGTCGCTGGGGCATGAAGTTTGGTCCGAATTATGCACGTCGTTTAAAGCGTAATCAGCCAGCCCCAAATGATGTCTGGCATTTGGACGAGGTTGTGATCAGTATTGGTGGTAAGAAGTATTGGCTTTGGCAGGCGGTTGATCAGGAAGGATATGTCCTAGATGAAATCGTACAATCACGCCGTAATACCAAAGCCAGACGTTTGTTGCGGCGCATTCTGAAAAAACAAGGATTGGCACCCAAACGGATAATTACAGATAAACTCGGATCCTATGGTGCAGCTCGTCGTCAAATCATGCCTCATATTGAACATCGTTCTCACAAGAGTCTCAATAACCGAGCTGAGAATTCTCACGTTCCACTGCTTAAGAGGGAAAGGATGAGGCAGGGTTTTAGATCTGTCGGGTCCCTGCAACGGTTTGTCTCCATTTTCTCTGCTCTGAGAAACCTCTTCGTCCCACCTCACTCAAAACGTAACGCTCTTGATATCCAAATTCATCGGTTAACCGCAATGGCTGAGTGGAAAACTGTCGCTGTTCACGTCTGATATTTGCATGAGGCACCATCATTGTGACTCATGTTAAACAACGTGACAACGCCCGGTTAGGAGGGTAGGAGCACTTTTGCTTAGTGCTCGAACAAGCGCGCATCCCACCATATGGGCGTTTCCAAACCAATCTTGATAAGATTGAAATCGTCATGATTGGTATTAAAAACGACATTTTGTTCCATTCTTGCAACAACAGATGGAACAATCATTATTGCTGATCTCTTTTCTAGGAACCACTCGCGTCCAAAACTTCGAGCAGGTTCACCATCTGGTCGTGCCCACCCATCAATTAGGTCCCCACTTATGGTAGTGTCGCAAAGTTTGTTGCTGGGTAAATTTATCCTAATTGTGAATACAGTTATCCTGCGAGTGCAGCAAACTGTTGGAAAACAGATTGGGTTGTTCTACCGAATTGATATTTGCGGATCATATGTGCGATCTCAATACCCTGCAGCGTTGCTGAAGCCGAGTGGAACGATTTAAAGCCCATCATGGGGCGTGTCAGTTTTTTGATAAACCTGTGATCCTGTTCTACTATATTGTTGAGATATTTCACCTGCAATATCTTGATCAACTTACTATCGTTCGTGAATTTCAACATTACATTGGTCCATAGCAGCCCTGCTAAATTGGCACCACTTTTGTCGATAACCACCTTGTCCGGCACATTGTTAGTATCGATGGCTTGTTTGAAGAAACGTCGAGCTGCTTTGGCATCGCGTTGCTCTGACAGCATGAAATCTAGGGTTTTGCCATTCTCATCGACAGCACGATAATAATAGACCCACTTGCCTTTAACTTTGATATAAGTCTCATCCATCCGCCACGATGAACTGATTCTTGATTTCCGGCGTTGCGCTTTAGATGCTATTATTGGTGAATATTTTACCACCCAACGGTTCAGAGTCGCATGATCAACTTCAACACCACGCTCCTCCATGATTTCTTCCAGATCACGATAGGAGACAGCATAACGGACATAGAAGAATACTGCATACAGGATGACACCTTTTGTGTAATGGTTACCTTTAAAGTCAATCATTTAAATCTCAATCTGAATAGACGCTGAACTAAAGGTCTATTACAAAATCAAGATGAACCGAGCGTAAACTTTGCGACACTACCAAGACGGGTTGGTCCAACAACTCTGGGTCTATGATTCAAGGCTGCTGAAGGAATGGATTCATGTCGGCGTGATTGTCGCGTTCGACTTTGGTGAAGAAACCGTGTGGGTTCTCAGGCGCATCAAAAACGACTGGGTCTATGGCTTTGAATATCCAAAACCCAAGCTGGTCGAGCACATATCCGAAAGCACCGCTATCCCAGACGTCTTGTTTGGCAAGCCTAAGCCGCCGGTTCGGCGAGCTGTGCGCTATCGGCGCCGGCGAGCCAGATTTTGAGCATGACCGGTTACGCCTCATTTGCTCGCTAGGCTGTCAACGGTGCTTTGCTCCCTATGATGATATCGATCCGATTTCCAACTCCGGCAAATCCCGCAGGCTCCGCAGATCAAACGTGACCAGGAACTCCGGCGTCGTCACAAAAGTATGGGGCGCTCCGCGCCGTGGTGCCCGTGGGCCGTCCGCAATGAGCTTTAGATATCGCAGCCGTGCGATCAGATCGCGACTGACTTCCTTACCGAAAATGTCTGCCATACCCGACCGATCAATCGGCTGATGGTAGGCAACGGCGCAAAGAACCGCCATTTCCATCTCATTGAACTCTGTCCGTGGTTGCCCCAGATCAGCAGCAGCCTTGATGGCATCAGCAAACCTTACTTTGGTCCGGAACATCCACCCACGGGCAACGGAAACGAGTTCATAAGGCCGCGACTTCAGTTCAGCCTGGATGTCATCAATGAGCAGATCGATGGAGACTGTGCTTCCAACAAGCTTCTGCAGCTCTTCACTGGGCACGGGCGATGCACTTGCAAAAAGAACCGCTTCGATCCGACCCATCCACTCGCGCCACCTTAGCTCAGCGGGTAGATCGTCGAGATCTCGGTCAAACAGAGCATGTTCGCTTTCAGTCACTGACTGCTTTTCCGAAAGCGCAGTCATTGCACCAGCCCATAGAGTCGAAAAGTCGGACGGCCCGTTAGTTCTTTAACAACGCCGAGCTCAACGAGGCGATCACACAGACGCCGGGCAGCGCGGCCCGTCATCGGCGTGCGGGTTCCACGGATGTGGGGCGACAGCATCCCGGATGGCGCGATGGCATCTTCAGCCAGGAACAGCGCAACCGCATCCTCTGACCCGCGTGTTCGGAGTTTGGGAGCAACTGAGCGAAGCGCTTCGGACCGGGAGGCTAGCTTAGTGGACAGTTGGAACGCCGTTTGCACACTTCTAGCGATTGCCGCTTGAATCGTTGTCTCAGAACCTCCTGCCCCATCCCGAAGGTCGCGCAGATTGGCTTTCGTCAAATGAAGCGCAGTCAACGGAAATAGGCGATCCCAGCCAAAGAACTTGGCGATGACGGCATCCGCAAGAACGCAGGCCAGCCGCTCAGATCGATCATCAACGGTGAGGACTCTGCCCATGATCTCAACCACAGCGGCCATCGGCCCGAACCGGATGGAGGTCGTCATGGCGGTTTCAATCCACTCGGCATTCCGATCATCGCCGTTTGAAAATGCCGCAACGTTGTCGATCCAATTCTTGTCTCCGATAAGCACACGCCCTGCCCTGCGCCAGTAATCCAAGACATCGCCATCAGGGCCCCAGTGCCGCATGCCCTCTTCGTCAGGCGGAGTCAGATGATAGGCGTCGCGGATATCGGTCTCTCGGGCCATCCGCCCTTCCAGTTTCGAGGTGGCAACGGCAACCTTCATGGCAAGGGTATTTGTCAGCAATGCCTTAGGGACTGCGTCACCGGATTGCTGTAGGATCATGTGCAACATGGCAAAACTCGCCCCCGACAAAAAGGCAACGTTTTGAGGCGTTTCCGCATTTGCAGAGGTGACCCAGCCAGGCAGTTTTGCTAGGTTCAATCGGTCGTCAGCGATGTTGGAAGACTGATATGTCATGCCACAACACTATCTCAACACGGCGCTTTTGCCTACCATATAGTGTGATAACCGCCCCACCTTAAACAGTTCTTTTATGTCCAATAAGTTTGCATTATCGGACATATAATGATAGTCCTACAGCATGCCTAAAAACAAACATGAAAATGCTGAGAAATTGAGCTCAAAAGCCCCTTCCTCATCGATCGACAATGAGGACGACGAGAAAGCACATCAGGTCGTGATTTCAGAGAACACCATCGGCGCTCTATACCTTACGGGGAGCGCGGCGAACCGATTAAAAACCATCAATAAGAATATCAAGAGCACGTTTCAATTCATCGCGCGCATGTTCCAGCGTCCCTATAGGATCACCCAATTCTTTTCCCGTAACAGAGGCCAATTCCTGAACGCGAACAATCCACGTTTGATCGGCAAATTCAACTTTTGGCGTCAGGCCGGGAAAAGCTGTATAAGCACCCTGCCCTCTCAACGGAGCGACAATCCGAGATGCCTCAATGCCAATCAGATCGGTCTGAAGATCAACGACAAAAATACCACTTTTCAGTTTAAAGACATCAAATTGAGCCATCAGAATGTTCGATGCTCAGCGAGCGGCAGGCCATTTTCTTTGACCTCCTGTTCATATGCATCGAGTGCTTCGCTGTTCTCTTCCCGCCAACGCCTATTGCGTTCTATTTTTGCTGCACTTGCAATTGCATTCTCAGCCAAACGAGACATATTAAGATCCAACTCCCGAGCCTCATCGAGAACATCGCGATCAACGGTTAGATTCACTTTCGCACGAGCCAATTCAGACACCTCTTCCATACGTATATTTAAGGAGTATAATACTTATGCCTCCTGAAAACAAGGATCAAGCTTCAAACCCAGTAGACGCCAAGCATTCAATCGACAATAATGGCAACGAGAGAACACATGATGTCGTGATTTCAGAGAACGTCATTAGTGTTCCGAACTCTGTTGCCGGCTCTGGTTCACTGGATCGCCTCATTGAAACAGCACAAGGCTATGCTGAGAAATCAACCTCTGAGAATACAAATCTAGCTTATAAGAAGGACTGGGAGTACTTTTGCAGTTGGTGCCGGCGCCGTGGAGCTGATCACCTTGAACCTGACCCGCAAGTCATTGGACTTTACATCACCGAACTTGCTTCACCACAAGATGCCTCCCCTCCCCTTGCCGTTTCAACAATAGAAAGAAGATTATCGGGTCTTTCTTGGAATTTTAAACAACGAGGATTAGTGCTTGATCGACAAGATCGTCATATTTCAACTGTCCTGGCTGGTATTCAGCGAGAACATGCTAGGCCTCCAAAACAAAAGGAAGCTCTGTTAGCGGAAGACATCATCAAAATGATCTCGATACTCCCGTTTGATCTCAGAGGCATGCGCGATAAAGCTATTCTTCTTATTGGATATGCCGGAGGTCTCAGGCGTTCAGAAATTGTTGGGTTGGATATTGGCAAAGATCAGACCGAAGATTCCGGCGGTTGGATTGATACCTTCGAAGACGGGGCCGTCATCTGGGTCAAAGGTAAAACTGGATGGCGAGATGTCGAGATCGGCCGAGGCTCCACTGATGCCACCTGCCCCATCCATGCATTGGAGCAATGGTTACATTACAGCAAGATTATACATGGTCCGATCTTCAGAGCCGTCACCAGAGATCATTCAAGTGTGAAAGCAGATCGACTTAACGACAAACATATATCCCGCCTTATCAAAAAATGTGTTGCTGAAACAGGTATTGGACCAGGTAAGGGAGACGCTGAGCGGGTCTTGTGTTTTTCCGGACATTCACTTCGCGCAGGCCTTGCGTCTTCCGCGGAAGTTGATGAACGCTATGTTCAAAGACATCTAGGCCATGCATCTGCGGAAATGACACGACAATATCAAAGACGCAGAGATCGTTTCCGTGTTAATCTCACGAAAGCTGCTGGGTTATAAAGCTCATTGTATTGAAGTCTGGAGAGGTCCTGTAAACAGGCCAGTACAAAATACACATCTGAGCGATAAGATCGCGCCTCTCCTGTCGATGTTATCGCACCAAAAATGTTTCATAAGTGTTTACAGTGAACCCAATTAGTTAGTTTGAATCGAAGATTTTCCTGTGAACGCCTTCAGAAGATGAGATTTACACCGAGAACAATCTGTACCCCCTATCCCGTCCTGCACAAAAGCCAATTGCTTGGTCTTTAGCATGAGATCAACGAGATCACACTCATTCCCACTTCTCTTCACATATGCACCAACTGCTTTTCCATGAATGGTAAGTTGATCAATATGCCAATGAGGTTTCTTATCCGATTTGAAATGACGGCTTAATCGGCTCCTTAATCCGCCCGGGCCCTTTGCACTCCCAGCGTAGAAGTAAAATCCCTTATCCAGCAATATACTGCCTGTTTTTGGCGATGAAAACTCAACTTCCTTTGAGAGAAACACGATCAAAACATAGGCTCCGCCCGCGGTTGGTATTTGATCTAATTGATTGATGGAATACCAATCAAGACCGGAACCAGAAAAGAGCGATTTCCAAATCATTTCTGAACAATTCTCACCATTACATCACAGCTCTTGCTTCATTGAGCCTTCCATAGAAGCTTCTTGCCAAATGAAGATCACCAGACTTGTGTTTATCAACGATACCACGCAGATATCCGCCCGGAGATGACACTTCGCCAGAACTGTACTTATCAAATATCAACGCAACGGCCGCTGCAGCGATGTGAGGACCAAGAATTCGCTGTGAGACGTTCCAAGCATCCTCAGAAATCCCAGCCATTGGCCTAATCTGACCAGCCATACGGTGAAACTCGTTCCAATCATGCAGATAGCCACCCATATCATGCGCCATTTCAGCAAATTTCGGACAGGCTTGCATCACAGTTGAGATATCAACTTCGGTGCTTAGTCGTTTTTCACCGCCCATTCCCCAATTGATATCATCTTCACCCATATCAGGTTCAACTGTTGCTGGTGTTTGAGCAGGTGCTTTCGGCTTCTTTCTTGTTTCGTTGATATTACTAGTTACAAGATTGGGTTGGTTTGTATATAGTATATGGGTCTCATTTTTGAGACTCTTGGGTGTATCTTTTTCAGTTAAAAGAGCATCATTGTCGTCAGCTTCAGAACTTTCTGATCGGGGATTCTTATCATCCGCAGTTTCCGGCCAATCAAATGCATTCTCGAAGGCTTCCTCAATGCGCAGTTTAAGCTCGTTGAACACATCCAAGATATTGAGCAGCTTGGAAGAACTCACAGTGCCACCAGGCAACATATCGATTAGACCTTCATATTCAGCTTTCAACGTACGCCACGGCCCTCTGAGGCCATTATCAAGGGCTTTGTCGATCTTGGCACGCATAATACGGCGCGAAACGGTCAGAGACGTTCTCAAAGACTTACAGAATTGGCGCTCTTCTTGAAGTTGGGCATGTAACACTTCAAATTCTTCAGCGCGGGCAGCCAGAGGAGACAAATCAAAGCCATATGCTTCGATTATATAGCCTTCGTCATCTCTGTGGCCGTATCTCTTACCGTTCGCACTGTCTTTGACCCAAATAACGCCATGCTCGAGCAATCGGCGTATATGACGTCTGAGAGCGGCTAGTGAAAATCCAGTTTGCTCCATAAGGTAATTGTTGGAAGCCCAGACAATAGGCCGCCTGCCCTGCTCCCAGTCTTGAGCCTTAGTAAATGCTGCGAAACAATCAAGAAGCATCACATCAGCGGACTTTAGACCAAGTGCCGAAGCAACACGCTTGATTGATACGATTGATTTTGTTTTGGATATAGATAGCCGTTCACCGACTTGAGCGTGCTTTTCAGCAACAACAAGACCCGGTGTTGGCTTGCGCCAACCATTATTCGTCATGATATTTACTCAACCTCCTTTAGTTTTAAGAAGGCAATAGAAATCCATTCACCAAAATCGATGCTATTTTCTTGACACTGATTCGCGGAGGGTGCTATCTAAGAACTGCTAAATACTTTTGATGAGCTCCTTACCGCATGGTTTGGGGCTTTTCTTTTGCCGTTATTTCAAATGTTAATCCTTCTATTTTTTAGTTTGCTGAAATTCCATCAACAATTCTATGTTGACTCATTTTCAGATTTAAACTGCTCGAACGCATTATTTAATAAATGATCGATGTTTCTATCAAGCCAGATGGCAAAGTCTTTACTGTTACCTTGGCTTTTCACCGACACAGTCAATTTTCTGCTCGAGCTACTAATTTGAACCCCATCTATCGGAGTTCTTGTTTGAGAAACTTTTTCTTTATGGGATGAGGTCTTTGATTCATTGATTAGCCGAGCAAGTCGCTCATCGGAACTTAAATTATCTGGCAATGAATTTAAGAACTCAAAACTTTTGACTTCATCCAGAAGTCCTGATTCGAACGCCGCGACCAAACTCATCCATTTAGGTCGACCAGCCTCCGGCGCTGAACCAATTTTATCACCTAATGTATCTGGAATGGTGCGAGTGACGCGCTCTAACTGCGAGAGCATGCTCTTGCTTATATTCAATGCCTGGCACGCAGTGGAGCGTTCGTAACCCTGCTTTATGATATCGGAGGCGAACCTTGCTCTTTCATAAAAACTCAAATCTGATCGGCTCGAGTTCTCAAGGCCTTTTGCCATTAATGCGGCAGTATCATCAAGGGTACGAATTAGCGCCTTAACGGTTATACCAAGTTTCTTACATGCTAGGATCCGGCGCCTACCATATATAACCTCAAAACGACCATCGTGATCCTTTGCAGGCCTCAGCAGTACTGGAACCTGTTGTTCTGATGCTGAGATACTTTCAGCCAAATCATCGATGGAAGAGGGCAATTTATCAGAGTTTACAGCTGTAAACTCTGTATCTAATCGATCAACGGGCCCCCATGGGAGGATAAGTTTTGTATCAATCTCCTGAATTCCACCAAGACCGGCTCTAACTGAACCTATTGTACCTCTTGGCAAAGAGCGTTGTGCCCGTTCACGTGGCTCATTGAGGCCTGCCGGTGACACAGTGGCAGCTGTAATCGCGGCCATTATTCCATCTTTATTTTTCTTGATCGCCATATTATCTACCCCACGCACTTTGGATTAGCCGTGAAGTCTCAGAGCCCACTTCATCCATACTAGCTCTGGCGCGGTCATATGTTGATCGGGTCATATCAGATCTAGTAACCTCATAAATAGACATCTTTAACATTGCAGCATCCGCTATACCCGTACTTCTCAACCCGGTAGAAGCGAGCACACGGTCTTGAAACAAAGCTCTCATCAGGCTTACAATTTGCTGACTAGGAATATCGGTGGGATCATCGCGTGTTATCAGAAACGAGAAGAAATCATGGTTTAGTACAGCTCCGGTATCTTCAATCACTTGAAGATAGGCCGATGTCATTTCTATGAACTGTTGAGTTGAGGCCAAATCAAGCATACTTGGCGTCATCGGTATTAGAACTGATGTCGCCGCATATAAGCCAGTTAATGTCAAAAATCCTAGAGCTGGTGGACTATCGATAATAACAACATCATAATCTCCCTCAACTGTTCGAATGGCAGAGCTCAAGCGTTCAAAAAAAGCAACGCCCTGACCAGCATTTACCGCAGTCTCAGTTTCGAACTCGCTCAAGACTAGTCTTGCAGGTGCTAAATCAAGATTTGGAAAATAGGTCTTGATGATGGTATCGGACATTGGGACCGGATTGTCATAACGAATTGCGTCGTAAATTGATGCGCCGTCAAACTCTAATTCTGATTGAATTCCACAAAACCCAGTGAGACTGCCTTGAGGATCAAGATCAACAGCTAAGACGCGATAGCCATTTAAAGCTAAATAATGACACAAATGAATTGCGGAGGTCGACTTAGCCGAACCACCTTTGAAATTCATCAACTGAATAATTTGAAGACTATCACCATCTCGGCGCCCAGGCATATATTTTCCGGGTGTGCGGGAACCATTCTCGAACGAATGGCGAATTTCATTTAGCTCAGAACCGTTATAAAAACGGCGTCCATTTTTAATGATATCTGGCTCGTTGATAGTTCCGTCACTATGACACTTACGAAGAAATTGCCCAGTAACACCTAATAGCTCAGCCGCTTCTGTGGCACTAAATATTCGTAATTCTTTTCGATCGTCCGGTGCATAAGCCTGCCGTAAATGTGTTGACAAAGCCGTTCGTAATCGTGTTGACATCTGCTGTGTAAGTTCAGATTGTGAGTTTGCCAGTATAGGCGCAGTTTGGATCATGGTTGCAGTTTCTCAGCATTTTAATGTTTATTTGCGCAACTAAGCCCCAATGTTCCTTAATTTTTCGTTAAGTCAAGACCCTTGACGGAAGGGAATCATTTGATTCCGTCTATTGGACTATAATTCTCTATCTTTCACCAAGTTTACAGCTGTAAACTCGCCATTATTAATACATAATCAGTCGTTTCGTGCGTTTCACACCTCATTTTGCGAATCGATTCTTTCTTCTGCTTAAATTCTCATGTCGATATAATTTGAATCCCTTAGAAGCGACGCTGATTTATTAAACATTACCTCCATATAAGTCGAAGCAGGTAATCTTTTCTCCTAACGTGACATTAGCAAATATGAACGGTCTCTAAGCGATATTAATAGCGATCCTCCTCGTCATAATTTGCCTATAAACATTTGGCCGATCTTATGTGACCGGCCAAATTGATCGGGCGTGGTTGCTACGCCGCGTAGTTTGAACGTGGTCCCCAGGCGATGACTGCCTGAACGCTTTCATCATCCTGACCGGCGGCCATACCGAGATTTGCGTTGAAGCCAAATTCGCGGATGTTCAGAGTGAAATAATCTTCATTGGTTACCTGGTTTTGTTTCTTCCAAACTCCACCAACTTCAATTGCTTTACCGCTTGGTGAGCGAGCAAGAACACGATGCGTTGGAGCTAGAAGGTTTTGTGAATTGTTTGGTTCAAGTGTGAAGTCCAGATCAAATGTCAGTGTTGAGATTGATCCAGAAGCTCGTGAAGTTGCGATATCGTCGTTTTCGAACTTAATAATGTTTACAGTAGTCATTGTCGTTCTCCTTGTTGGCGTTGCGAATGATGGTCGCAAGGCAGGTGTCTTAGGCCCTCGTCCTACCGGAATTTATGGAGGCGAAGCGGAGCGGAGAGGGGCGATTTGAATTCTTTTTGGCTCGCGAGGAATGCCCAATGAAATGTTTGGCAATCTTGATTGACAAAGGCAGGGGAAAAAGAAAGAAAATAACCTTAGGGACAGCGACGACATCTGCGACCAACATTCATTAAAGCAGAAGCCCGTTTAGGAGAACAGCGTTGAATACGCGTTCATATTAAACGATAAGAAGTCGCATAACCGAGGTGTTTAGTTTTAACTCGGTCACTTGTAATTGACATCAAGCCTTATCATATGATATACATCACATATTCATATGGAGTTACACTATGTCTCAAGCAGCTTTGCAAGCACCAGAAACAAAGCAATTGGTGCCGTTAAATGAGAAGGATCAAATTGCAGCAATCATAAAAGCAGTTGTTCGTACTGCAGACGCATGGGATTTAACCAATGCCGAGGCTGCTTCACTGTTTGATGTTCCTTCAGCCACCTGGAGCCGTATGAAAGCTGGATCCTATAAAGGCGTATTAGATCAGGATAAGGTCACTCGTGCTAGTCTGTTAATTGGCTTGTTTAAGGGGCTACGTTTGCTATTCAACGGTCCTTTAGCCTATGGCTGGCCGAAAACGAATAACAATGGCCCTGACTTTATGGGACAATCACCTGTTCAGGTTATGATAGCCGGTGGCATTCCAGCGATGATGCGTGCCCGCCAACATATTGATGCGCTTCGGGGTGGTATGTGATCAATCCAGACAATGTGCCGATTGTTCCTTTTGAACAACGAGACACAATAAGACTGATCTCAACAGCTTATATTGATGAACCAGCTCTCACCCCACTTGTTGATGACGAAGACGAATTAGATTTTCTGGCAAGTATCGAAGAACTAACGTCCTCTCGCCAAAATACAGGAATGCCATTACCTTCGGGCATATTCGCTCAAGAACTCCTGAATGAACATGATGGTTATGGATGGACGTATGTGAATGCTGCGTTTTGCTATACCCGGTCGACTGGCAACAGATTCAATGGCCCAGATAGAGGAGCTTGGTATGCCTCTTGGGGAGAAGGGGCCGTTGAAACCGCTCATGCTGAAGTATCATGGCATTTAACCAGAGAGCTGGAAGCCACCGGCATATATGAGAACATTACGAACTACCGAGAACTCATAGCGAGTTTCATAATTGATATGCATGATTTACGAGAGTTTGCTGATGATGATATTTTCGCTTCAGACCCTCACCAAGCCTATCCCCAAGGACAAGCGTTGGCAGCCTCGCTAAGACAATCTGGCTCACAGGGCATCATTTATCCATCCGTTCGCAGGGCAGGGGGCTTATGTCTTGCTGCATTTCGTCCACGCTCAGTACAAAATGTCCGGCAGGGTGACACATGGAAGTTTGAATGGTCTGGAGATCCAACGCCCAAGATAATGAAAGGGGAGGGGTCTATTTAATGCCAACGCAAGAAAACCAGATGCTTGCTAGATCCATCGCTGACGCATTTGGCGGCGTACCAGCGGTGCAGTCTTTCTACGATGATGGTAAATCTCATGAGATCGATATCATCAAATGCCAGAATGACCCTGACAATGGCCTAAGTTCCTATTCCACTATAGGACTATCGGATGTTGAGATATTCAATATTGAACGCCAAAAATTGGATTTCGGTGTGAAACTTATTGGCATTTGTGAGAGCGAAGCGGAGCTCTTCATGAATATTGTCTCAACATGCGCATTCAATATTATAAAAGACAAATATGGAGTCTATCCAGGTGTTATCCATCCAAATGTTTTCCGGATGTATGATGGTCTTTCAAACACATTGGACCACGCAATGCTGGTGGATCCCTTTATTTGGGAAAGTGCCTTCCAATCCCGGGAGCTTGAAACGAAGACGGTCGCGTTTCTTCAGATCATTGGCACATCAGAACTCGAGAGTGATTTTGCGAAAGAAAACGGGACAGATGAGCTTGAAGATCTATTCGAGCAGTCCGGCATCGATATTTTGACATAAATCGAGAATCCATCGTTTAATCGGTGAAGGTTGGATAGAGTTCTAAAACCCTATCCGTTTCACTTGTATTCCAAGCTTCTTAGCTTTATCCGCCAAATTCTCAGTAATACCAGTACCGGGTGTTACGACCAGGCCTTGTGGCAAGGTTTCCAGTAATTTATCATTTCGTTTAAATGGTGCAGCGTTACGATGCGCTTTCCAATCTGGTTTAAATACGACTTAGGTGACGTTTCTGGCGTCGGCCCATTTGGCAGCTATGAGTTCAGCACCCTTTGTTGAGCCGCCATGTAAAAGAATCATGTCCGAATATTTGCTGTATGTGGCGTCCAACACTGACCATATTTTGTGATGGTCCTGATAATCGCCACCAGAGAAAGCAATTCGTGTGCCTTCAGGGCATAGGTTCTCAGTTTCCTTTCGGCGTTTCGCCATCATATATGATTTACTATCAATGACGGACGCTGTTAGAGCTTTGTTTGAAATTCTTGAGCCTGTTCGTGGAAGCCAAGCCGATCCAGTTTCAGAAGCAAAGCATTCGGTTGCATGTTCTCGCATCCCCTCATAGGCGGTTATATGTTCAAATAACTTCTCAGATTTTGATTGTAGTCGCTCCAGTTCGGTTGATCTTACTTCGGAACCATCCTGTTGGGTGATCATTTCCTTGATCTCGAGTGAGACATTGTCAGATTGCTTACTCAGTTGGACTAATCGACGATGAAATATATTTGTCAAAGACCAGAGCATTTCTTCAATATCGTTCTCAAGTTGGGAACCTGATAGAAGGTCTGATACGGAATCGAAGAGCACCCCGATAGAGAATTCTACTTGATCGGTCTCTGGTAATTCGCAGTGATCAGTCTCATCAGAACTTGGCGTGGCTCCTAATAATGCCAGTTGATCAAGCATATGAGCAGTTTGGCTAGTGGATGAACTTTCTGAATTTTGCATGTTATTGTCCTTATCTGACCTATTCGTTTTGGATAGGACGATAAAGGATCGACGGCGTCCGGTTTGCATCCACCGAAGGGAATAGGATCGCAGCGAAGCGGAGAATGGAAAGGAGCAGAAAATTGCTGCCGCGAGGAATGCCCGTTCAACTATGTTGGAAAGGGCAGGGGAATTTTCTACGTATGACCATTGCCTACTGGACGAGGGTGGCTCTGCACCCGACCCGTTGATCTATCGCTCCGACCAATCCAAAGGCAATTGGGCAGAATTGGATCATTTCTTGCTTTTGGAAATTGGAGTCAACCAAGACTGATGTCTGCTTGTCGCATCCAAAGGAGAGATGCCATACTCGCGTTTAAGAGTCATAATCTGGCCCGTTGCGGACGTTCCGGAAATTCATCAGGTTTTCATTTATCGCGCATAAATTTAAATAGACGTAGTGATAATTCGATCAAATCAACCCAATATATTTTTTTGTTTTTAAGACAATATACGAAATCCAACATTGGAGCACGTTGTGCGGTAGTGTCGCAAAGTTTGTTGCTGGGTAAATTTATCCTAATTGTGAATACAGTTATCCTGCGAGTGCAGCAAACTGTTGGAAAACAGATTGGGTTGTTCTACCGAATTGATATTTGCGGATCATATGTGCGATCTCAATACCCTGCAGCGTTGCTGAAGCCGAGTGGAACGATTTAAAGCCCATCATGGGGCGTGTCAGTTTTTTGATAAACCTGTGATCCTGTTCTACTATATTGTTGAGATATTTCACCTGCAATATCTTGATCAACTTACTATCGTTCGTGAATTTCAACATTACATTGGTCCATAGCAGCCCTGCTAAATTGGCACCACTTTTGTCGATAACCACCTTGTCCGGCACATTGTTAGTATCGATGGCTTGTTTGAAGAAACGTCGAGCTGCTTTGGCATCGCGTTGCTCTGACAGCATGAAATCTAGGGTTTTGCCATTCTCATCGACAGCACGATAATAATAGACCCACTTGCCTTTAACTTTGATATAAGTCTCATCCATCCGCCACGATGAACTGATTCTTGATTTCCGGCGTTGCGCTTTAGATGCTATTATTGGTGAATATTTTACCACCCAACGGTTCAGAGTCGCATGATCAACTTCAACACCACGCTCCTCCATGATTTCTTCCAGATCACGATAGGAGACAGCATAACGGACATAGAAGAATACTGCATACAGGATGACACCTTTTGTGTAATGGTTACCTTTAAAGTCAATCATTTAAATCTCAATCTGAATAGACGCTGAACTAAAGGTCTATTACAAAATCAAGATGAACCGAGCGTAAACTTTGCGACACTACCGATGGAGCCAGGATGCCCAGTATTGATCGCTTCAAGGAAGTTATAAGCTTCAGCTCCTCTGAGCTCACCGACAATCAATCTGTCGGGTCGCATCCTCAGTGAACTCTCAAGCAGTTTCGCTGTTGTTCGATCTGACCCTTCGCGTCGGTTTGCAACCAGAGCAACAGTATTGGCATGCGTTGGTCGAAGCTCCACAGCATCTTCAATTGTCACCAGGCGTTCTGCCGGGCTTGTCGCAAAGATTATCAGAGGCCGTAATTACCCATGAGCGGCTCTACTTTCATACTTTGTTAACCCATTGAACGCCGAAGAGGTGCCCGATTAGTTCATTCTGATTGTTAACATTCCAACTGCACGATTTACCAAAGCCCTTCCTCAACCATAACATAGCTTCAAAGCCTGCAATTGTTCGCCTGGCCGTATTGAAGGATTGAAAACAACCAACCTTTGGCATGTTCTTCTTGACCCGAAAGTGATCGCTTTCAATGCCTTGTTGGAGATGTTTAGTGACATAATGTACGGGGTTGGGATGGAGCAAACCTTCGTCTACGGACGTTTTGATTGTAGATGGAAATGTGTTTGCACCATCGGTTCCAAGCTTCTGTGGTGCAAGCAAAGGCTCATCCTTTAACACCTTGCGGAAGAACCGCTTTGCCGCATCTAGATTACGCTTTGCTGAAAGCAAGAAATCTACTGGGTTGCCATGTTTATCGATGGCTCGGTATAGATATTTCCACTCGCTGCCCGACAGTTGATTGCAAAGCAATCAATGAGAGGGGTCCTCTAATTTTGACATAAGTTTCATCAATTCGAATTGAACCACAATGTGATTTGCGGAACTGACGCAATCGCTTCTCTATCATGGGCGCATAAGCCAGTACCCAACGATTAATGGTACTGTGATCAACCTCAAAACCACGTTCCAAGAATATTTCTTCAAGATCTCTATAGCTTAGCGGATAGCGCAAGTACCAAGCCACGGCTTGTATGATCAGTTGTGCTTCAAACTGGCGGCCTTTAAAATCATGTTTGGATCGGGACTTCAGCTTTTTTGCTATGGCATTGAGAATCACGACGCAGTACTCCAATAAATCAGAGCACCGTTTCAACAGCCAAACCTCAAAATCACGTTAACTCAATAAACTTTGCGACGAGCCCCCATTTATGGCAACGTCCCCGAGGTCGGCTTGCCTAGGGGCTTTATCTACGCCGGCGAAAGGAACGCAACATGACCCACCAAATCCAATATATTAGTGACATCCGTCACGTGACGCTTGACATTATGGTTTTTTGACACTACTTTTGCTTTAATGAAGATTACAGATGTAAGGCACAAAGGTTTGCGACGTTTTATAGAGCGTGGCGATATCTCAGGTTTACCAGCACAGTATGTTGGTAAGATACGAAACATTCTCGCATTTTTACAAAACATGGGTAGTCAAGATGAAGTGCGCTCAATTCCGACATGGAAAGCACATAAACTTACCGGGAATCGTAAAGGTACATGGAGTCTTTTTGTGTCTCGGAATTGGCGCATAACATTTGTAATTCATGATAACCAAATTGAGATTATAAATCTCGATTTTGAAGACTATCATTAAGGAGTTCAGATAATGGCAATAGTTGGAGATTATCGATTAGCAGTACCCCCACATGTTGGTGCATTTATAAAATCAGAAATAATTGACCCTGAAGGTCTACAGGTTACGAAAGCTGCGGAAATTTTAGGTGTATCTCGTCAAACGCTTTCAACCTTTTTGAATGAAAGGGCAGATCTGTCTCCAGATATGGCTTTGCGGATCGAAAAGGCCTTTGGAGTAAAAATGGACACGCTTATGAATATGCAAGCGAGTTATGACATAGCAAAGGCAAGAGCTCGAGAAGATGAAATTCAAGTTCAACCTTTTGTATCAAAATTAGAGCCTGCAAGCTTTTCATAGGCGATATTGTTCTTGCCAGAAATTTGATTGTTCTATTGTTTGTAGAATAGGGCCAGCGGTATTGCCAAGTTGTTTGCACCAGATTGTAAAGGATTGTGGATGGCTAGATCAAGCCTTCATTTCTGTGGTGTAGTCGGCCCAGAGACTAAACGCATCAGAACGGGCGTGGCGGTAAGAGGCTGCA
>NZ_JBFNGQ010000015.1:0-38673 GCF_040784015.1 Lentilitoribacter sp. EG35 | reverse complement strand
TCATCCATGAATGGAAGGAGGATTACAATTTAAACAGACCACATTCATCACTGGGCAATCTCACACCAAGTGAATTCACCTTAAAAAGAAACTTGAAAAACATGGCCGCTTAACGCCATAAATATCACGACAGATTCTCCAAATTTACTGGAGGGAAGTTTGGGCTCAGGTCACTCAAATTATTGAACGTAAAGGAGTTTCCGTAGCTTCGCATATACTTATGCGTGCAAATATTACGTGCTCGGAGTGTTTTTATTGAAACATTAAGGCATAAATTACTCCAAGGTGTAGGAAAGAACATTTATTTCATAGACACTATGTTTCATTAAGAATGCTACTTGGTTTGATGTCTTGGGCTATACTTGTGGTATCGGCGGTTGCTCTAAATTTTTTGAGTTTAAGTGATAGAAGGTCACATCTAGCTATCTTTTTACTCCTCATAGGGATTGTTGGGTTCTTTATCTTTGCCAACTGTTGCAGTTATGCGGCCCGTAATGGCGTCTGGATTCTTATGTATCCAGTAGCCGCGGGAATTCTTGGAGTAGCAAGTCACGAGCGAAAACTGGATTTTACAAATAATACGAGGCGGTTCGTTTTGCTTAGTCGCCCTCTAACAATATGCTCAATTGCATTGGCCACCTTTGTTTCTTATACAGTTAGTATTTTTGTCTCTGATAATAAGTATCTTGATATCCAGCACAATGAACAACTGGGTCTTGGAGACAGAGCTGTTAATAATTTAATCTTAGATAATATCCAAAGAATAGATGATTCAGGACGTATATTTACCAACTACCCATGGCTTATATGGTTGCCTAACATACCAGTCAATAAATACATAAACTGTACCGATGACAATTGTCTATCTCGAGAGCTAGATATATATTCCCGGAGCTTAGTGCTTTCAAATGGGATTTACCCGGTTTTTGAAAAAAATCCTTCTAAATACAGTGTGCTTGGTGTGGCTGGTGGCTACACACTGTTCTATACAGCTGGAATTGATTAATTTATTTTGTAACCTTTGCTATATTTAATTTTGGATGCTCTGAAAAAACGAATCTGGAAAGTTATACAAAAATTGATAGATAATAACTCTGAAAATGGAAGTTTTGTGAACGCGAAACGTGGCCTCAACAACAATGATCTAATTTCAATGTTTGTTGGTCTATTGGTTTTTTTGTTAACATTTACGATTTCTGGATTCTATACTGCTGGTGATCAACTAGGTTATCATAGTGCTTATAGTATAATTCGTGGCGTAGATATTTCATTTGGATTTGAGCTTTATAAGTCATATATTTCGACTGTCGAACCTGTTCATTATTTAATCTCAGCTATTGGTAGTAATTTTCTGATTGATAAGAATCTATATTACGGGTTCATAAACGGCGTCTTGGCAGTTTACATAGTTCGCTGGATGCAAAATTTGGGCGTTAGTTATATATTTACGTTGCCGTTTATTTTTACAAATTATTATGTGTTGGTTTTGTATTTAGCAGCGGAACGCCTCAAGCTGAGTGTGTTATTTCTTATGCTTGCTGCTGTGTTATTAAGCAATAAGCATAGGATATCTGCTTTATTTTTTGCACTTTTATCCCATATGACAATCATAATACTAATTTCCGGAAGATTTTTTGAGTATCTGATCACAATGCAAATTGAAAATAGGAAAGAAGTCGCCAATCTAATATTGAAAGGTATTGTTTTATTAGCGGTTATGCTAATGTTATTTGTGTTTTTTGGCGAATATTTACTTTGGAAAAGCTACCAATACTACTCTATCGCGGATAATACTTTTAGCCGTTTTTTACCTACTTTCAGCTGCTTTTCACTATCTATATATTATGCAAAAGGTATCAAAAGACCGATTGTTTTTTTTCTACCAATTTTTCTCGCTTTCATATTTTTTGGGGGTGCAAGAGTGAATATGTTTGCATATTTTGCTTTTTTATATTTTGCGCTGCCAGTTAATAGCGGTGTTAATTTTGGAACAATCGTTTCTTCTACGTATTTGACATTCAAGTCGTGTGCCTTTTTATATAATGTATTTACGATCCATCAGGGTTTTTAGATATGTTATTGTTGCCTCGAATTTTTAAAATAAATGTAACAATCCACGTATGCATTTTAATTGCGTTTGTGTGCCTGCTACTTAGTAGTATAACTAACATTGCAAGTGATTTAAAAGTTCGCAAAAACATCCAACAAGAATATGAGCGAACTGAAAATTTACTGACCGATATTTCAAGTTCCATTTTAAATGATTTCAAATTTAAACCTCCTCAATACAGGTTTTCTGGCGAAGAGTCTGATATAGAAATAGATCCTGAATCTTTAACTGTAACGCTCACATTCAAAAAAATGCCTTCGAGTGAAGCAAAAACACTTAAGTTTATTCCATTGGTTTCTACTAAACATTTGGACATCCCGCTTGAGGCATATCTAACATCGGAGCAATCGATTGATCAGAAGTCAATTCGTTGGGTCTGCACGTCTTCTCTAGTTAGATCTCGCCGAGATTATATCCGCGATAACATTGGGTCGTTGCCGAGTGAGATTGCTCCGCCCAACTGCAGATACTGGATTACACCTTTTGATGAAAGACTAAGTCTTGATAGATAAAATAAAGTTGGCATTAATGGCAAATTCATCAAGATTTAGATGATATGATTACTCTAATTATGCTCTTAGGTAATACCATTTTAACAGCCGATTTGAAGACCGAGCTTACAATCTGCAAGCAATAATATACATGAACATAAAAACTTGCATTATATTTACGAACCGTGTTGTAAGCGCCGTTAATTGATTTGAGTCTATTTTTCTCTGCAAGGCCTCCAGTTATAACTGAGGAGAGTATTTGATCTGTCTTAAGAAAAACAATTCCGTTAAGGTAGCTTTTATAAAATAATTCCAAATCGGCCGTTATCGTATTTTCAATATTGTAGGGGTTTATTTTGTGGTATTTCAGATTGATGAAAGTTGATTGATGAGAAAACCTCATCCCCTTCCATAGATCCCTTGGCTCTCCCGCATGTTGCAATTTGATAAACTCAGGATATTGGATCGCAACACCTCCATAAACAATTGTGGAATTGGAATGGTCTTCACTAAATAAATCTGAAATCGTAGAATCTTTATAAAATGTATCCCCAGCATTCATAAAGTTTACCCACTTACCATTAGCTAAGCTCAGTCCTTTGTTCATCGCATCGTAGATGCCCTTATCAGGTTCACTACACCAAAAATTTAGATTACTTTCATATCTGCGAATGATATCCACTGTATTGTCGGATGAGCCACCATCAATAATGATGTATTCTAGATTCGCATGAGTTTGGGACAGGACACTTTGAATCGTAGCTTCTAAAAAATCACCACCATTATACACAACCGTTATCACTGTAATTAGAGGAGTTGATGCCTTTTTTGCTGCTGGGGGGCTGCTTAGATGCGGTGTTTGAATCATAAATATCAATTCGTTAATTTCGATCGGACAGGAATTCAACCGCTTTCTCGGCGCATTGCCAATCCCACTCGGAATCAATATCAATTGCTTCGATCATATCCTCGCAAATTGTTGGAATACAATCATCGCCAATAAATGATTTTTCGGTTCTAAGTCGGGCAGGAGAGATAAGGTACAATAACCCATTTAAACTGTAGGCTGCCGGTAAATCCTGGTATCTGGTGCTTGCTCCATCTCCTGGGATGAATGGAGACATCATGTTATCGTTAACTTCAAAACACCACATAGGATGAGATTTAACTTTAGAAACACTTACCACTGGTCGCTTATTTTGTTTGCAAAAGATATTGATGGCATTTTTGATAGATGAGGGTTTCCTAAAGGGTGAAGTTGGTTGTAGTAGTATCAACCCATCTAGTTCTCCGTGTTCACGCTCAAAATAATCAAGAGCATGAATAGCTACATCAACTGAACTTGCACTATCTGTTGCTAGTTCTGGAGGGCGTAACCAGGGTACAGAAATGCCACATTTGCGGGCAGTATTTGCAATATCTTCATCGTCAGTAGAAATTAGAATATTTGTGATTTCTGGAACCGATAGAGCTGCCTCTATACTCCATTGTATTAGAGGCCTTCCTCCTAACATTTTTATGTTTTTACCGGGGAGACGTTTTGAACCACCCCGTGCGCATATCAAAGCTAGAATATTCATCCAAAGCTACCATTTGAATATGATTTTCTATTATAGTAATTGAACATTTAGCGTTTCTCCGTCAAGTTTTCAGCTAATGTCAAATCATCTGGTCGTCCTACATCAAGCCATTGTTCATGCATTGGGTATGCGAACGCTTTTCCTTTTCTATCCATGATTTTATAGAACATGCTTGGCATATCAAGGCATTCTCCTTCCATCAACAGGTCTATTACATCAGGTTCTAAGGCATAAATTCCTGCATTAATATGGCTGCGCTGAATGGGTTTTTCTACAATATTAATAATTTCAAGACCAGAAGTTTCAACAACCCCAAATGGATTTTGCCATTCATGAGAACGAACTGCCATCGTTGCCAATGCCCCATGCTGCACATGAAAATCCAGTAGTTGAGAATAACTAATATCAGTTATTACATCACCATTTGTAATCACGAACGGTAATTCAGGTTTAGGGCTTAAAAGTGACAAAGCACCAGCTGTTCCTAGGGGCTTATCCTCTCTTAAGTATTCAATATTTATACCAAAGCTACTGCCATCGCCTAAGTGTTGTTCTATCATGTGTCCAAGATGAAAAACAGATATGATGAAATTCTCAAACCCATCTTCTTTTGCGCGTTCGATAATATATTCAATAATAGGTCGTCCAGCAACCTTGACCAGCGGTTTAGGGCAATCTTGCGTATAAGGCAACAATCGTTTGCCCATGCCGCCTGCCATGATGACAACCTTATTTTCCCGCTTCACTGGTTGATAAATTTTATCCCATAAATGCAGTCCAACGACCCTATATTCATCGTTTACAATGGGTACTTGTTGAACTTGTTTTTCTGTCATTAACCCGAGAACTTTATCGCGGCTAAGACCTGGAGAAACTACAAATGGATTACGATGAATGATTTCGGATATAGGACTATCCAAATTCAAACCCTTTAAAAAGCCACGTCTGATATCACCATCAGATATCGTTCCTTCAAGAACTCCCGACGCATTTACAACCAAAATGATCTTAAGCGCAACTCGATCAAGATTTGAAATGGCTTGTTGGATATTAGATTCATAAGGGAGGCATGTTTCAAGCCAAATATCAGTTTTTTGTATCATCAAACAAACACCTAAAAAAAATTTATATCTTGGAAAGTCTTCTTCATATTCTCGCGAAAATCTCGCTGCTCTAATATCTCTATTATGCGATCAGACGCACCACCATTGCCATAAGGGTTCTTAACGGATACTAATTTCTTCTGAAAATTATCGCCATATGCACTCTCGATAGCTGATCTAATACTCTCTCTCTCTGGTTCGCAATCAATAACACTATCAGCTTTAATACGGCCTTTTTGACGATCGCCAATATTGACAGTACCTTTATAAAAACTTGGAACTTCGATGAGTCCACTGGACGAATTTCCAACCACAGCATCACACTGCTCTATCGCAGAAAAGTATCTGCATTGCCCCAACGAATTAAACAACTTGGCAGTACTTCGTTTTGAGACAAATTTTTGCAACATATCTTTTATTTTATGATTTTCAGTATCTGCGTTTGGAGATGTAAAAATAATATGCGTATCATGTAATGCGTCCAATGCAGCCAGAAGTTCTTCTGTCTGTTTCTCAGCACTACCCAAATTGAGTGTAGATGGGTGAAATGTTACCAATAAATTTTTTATACCAAGTTTAAATGAAAGTGATTGCTCAAGCTCTACTCGACTAAGTAGTTTAAGGCGTTTGATACTATCAATACCTAAACCACCAACTTGAAACACCGATTCAGGGTGTTCACCTAGTTGCAAGACGCGCCTTAGATAAGGCTCCGCTGCGACGAAATGTAAATTCGACATTTTTGTAATAGAGTGACGAAATGCTTCATCATAAGCCGCCTCAGTCGCCTCACCCCCGTGCAAATGGGCAATGGGAATGCCAGCTATCATTGCAGCAGTGGCCGCTGCAAATATTTCATAGCGATCGCCTAAAAGTAATAGCAAATCAGGCTGGAGCAAGGATAGAGCATCGGCAAATCCAAATGTTGCTAAGCCGATTGACTTTGTAATTGAAGCAGCGGAGTCTGAACTCAGTAATATATCAATCTTTTTGTCAATGATGAAACCATCATTTTCGATATCCTTATAGGTTGAACCGTATTCGGGAGAAAGGTGAGAGCCAGTTGCTATAAGTTGAAGTTGTAAATCGGAAGACTTTTTAATCCCGGACATTACCCATCGCAGTAGTCCATAGTCTGCGCGAGTCCCCGTAACTACGCATACTGTTCTCATTGCACTATCATTTCATCTTCTAGATAATCACGGTGGGCTTTTGTGCCAATAACATCATCCCATTGCATTGGTGAAATTCCCGTCCCCGGACGCTTTGCTACCAAGTTTTTTGGTGTGAACATGTCACCCTTTTTAATTTCTGTGTTCGCAAATAATGATCTACGAGCAATTTTGATATTTTTCTTTTCGCTTTCGCTTACTTGCTTAATACCATCACCAAGCGCTATTTCGATGTTTCTAATTGCTATAACCATTGCCTTAAGTTCTTTCGGTTCGAGGCTAGCAGCATGATCTGGGCCAGACATATTTCTATCGAGAGTAAAATGCTTCTCGATGACTGTAGCACCTAAAGCGACAGCTGCGGTCGCAACCTCTATTCCTAAGGTATGGTCTGAATAACCAATTTTGACACCAAAGGTTTTGGCCATAGTGTTCATTGCTTTTAAGTTAACGTCCCCGAAAGGCGTGGGATATTCTGTGTTGCAATGCAAAACTGTAATTTTTGATAGATGGGAACCTGCATTCAACAAAACTTTAATAGCGTCTTCAACCTCATTCAAAGAAGCCATCCCGGTGGACAACAAAATTGGCAATCCTGAATTACCAGCAAATCTCAAATAAGGGAGATTGGTTATTTCACCTGATGGAATTTTAATACGATCAATTCCTAGTGCAATTAAAAACTCAAGATCGGAAATATCAAAACCGCTACTCAAAAAACGTATGTTCCGTTCTTCGCAATGTTGTAAAAGCTTTGAATGATGTTGCTGTGCTAATTCTAACCGTTGCAACATTTCAAACTGGGTTTCTTCAAGCCTTGTGTTTTGCTTCTGGTAGTCTGCCTTTGCCGCATTTCTACTCGCAATGTTTCGAGCCTGAAATGTCTGAAATTTGACTATATCCGCGCCAGACGCCGCAGCTTCGTCGATGAGTTTTCTTGCTAGATCTATATCACCATTGTGATTGACGCCAGCTTCAGCAATGATCAGTGTTTTGTTACAATCAGCCATTTCAGTTTTTAATCACCGTTTGAGAGGGGATATTGTGTTTGATAGTCATACCCGCACCAATAACACAATTCCCGCCGATTTCGACTCTAGAACTAATAACACTTCCGCTTCCAATAAAGGTGCCTGATCCAACTCTTACTCCGCCATTTAATTTAGCGCCAGTTGATATATGACAATGGTCACCCACCGTAACATCATGCTCAATCAATGCTTGGCTATTGATGATGCAATTTTCACCAATTTTCGACGACGCATTAATCAGCGCGTTATGCATTATTATGGTGCCTGAGCCTATTGTCGAATATCTTGATGCATAAGCCAGAGGCGACTTAACAATAGGTAGACTGAAGCCGAGTTCTTTTAGTTGCGAGTATAATTTTATTCTCAAATTTGGTGATTTAATTTGGCCCACCGCGACCAAGGCACTCGCGTAATCCTGTTTTAGGACGCCTAAATCATCATCTGTTCCTAAGTGAGGGTAACCTAATACATTGATACTTTCATTAGTTTGAGTATTCAGAAAACCAACAATTTCATATTGATTTTCAGCCTCAATCACATCGATACATGATTTGCAATGTCCGCCACCACCTACGAGTAATACTTTAATCATACAATACCCGCGCTGCTGGGCAGATTTATAAGTTGTTTTGCTAACGATTCAGCAACACTTAGATCTGCCTTGGGGCAACCCTTATATGGTTTTAACGTATGAATTAGGTTCCAAACTGGGCGCGTCATAAAGCCTGCATCATTGGTGCCTTGTAAAATTGCATCTCGTTCACTCATAAAAGCTCGATCTAATTTAATTGCCTGAAGCCAGTAATTGCTTGAACAATTTGCAGGTTCTAAAATTAACTCCAATTCATTAATGCTAGAAAATGCGCCCTTATATTTCTCAGTCAAACGTCGTTTAGATACAAGTATATCGGGCAGTTGCTCAAGTTGGGCGCAGCCCAAAGCAGCGTTGAGATTTGGTAGTCTATAATTAAAGCCCACTTCATCATGATCATATTCCCAGCTATGTGGCTTTTTTGCTGTAGTAGTAATATGTTTAGCCCGCTTAGCTATTTCAAAATCATCGGTTAAAATGGCTCCGCCTCCGCCAGTTGTTATTGTTTTATTACCATTAAAACTCAAAGTGCCAGCTAAACCAAATGTTCCAGTATGTTGCCCATTATAATAACTACCCAATGATTCTGCGGCATCCTCTATCATAATTAGCCCAAACTCATCTGCAATGTTTTTTAAAACATCTAGTTTATTGGGGTGTCCAAAAGTATTCATAGGCAGCAACACTTTTATTCGACGACCGGACTGCTTATTAAAACAGAAACCATTTCGCATTTCAGTTATATAGGCTAACCAATCTCGCAGTGCCAACGGATCGATGCCAAGTGTTTCCTCCTCACTATCAACAAAATGAGGAATTGCACCACAATATTTTATGGCATTTGCCGTAGCAATAAATGTTAACGACGGTACTATTACTTCATCATCAGTTTTCGTGCCTGCAAGCAGCAAAGCAATGTGTAAGGCGGATGTACCATTTACGACGGCGACGGCGTACTTAGCGCCAGTAAAATTACATAAGCCGTTTTCAAATTGATCAACATACCTGCCAACCGATGAAACGTAGGTTGATTCTATGCAGTCCTGAAGATATTTTTGCTCATTGCCGCCAAAAATTGGCTTGTGAAGAATGTATTGCTCATCCCCCAGCACACCTCGTATCGCCGTAACAATACGATCTGGCAATGATTGGTCGTCAGACAACGGTAAATCACGATTTTTCATATATTATAGATATCCGTTTTGTATCTCGCAAGATTTTCGGATTGGGACAGCCAATTCACGGTTTCACGTATTCCATGCTTAAAACCAGCTCTACCGCTATATTTCGGCGCCCAATCAAACATTTCACGCATTTTGGAGGTATCTGCCCAAAGCCGCTCCACTTCTGATTTATCTGGCCTCAATCTGGTTTCATCGGTCAAGATTTCAATTTCCTGATCCATCGCCTCTGAGATAAGTTTGGCTGTGGCTCCGATTGATATTTCAAAATTGCTACCAAAATTTACGACCTCACCAAGCCCATTTTCGGACCTAAGAACGGCAATAAAAGCCGATACGGTATCCATCACATAACTAAAGTCACGAGTTGGGGATATGGACCCTAATTTTATTTGTTTTTTACCAGCAGCAATTTGACTGATTATAGTAGGGATAACTGCTCTAGCAGATTGTCTTGGACCATAAGTGTTAAAAGGGCGAACTATAGTCACTGGCAAACTAAATGATGCATAATATGAAAATGCAAGCTGATCCGCCGCAATTTTTGTCGCTGAATATGGCGATTGGCCTTGTAATGGATGCTCCTCATCAATTGGCACGTATCGCGCTGTTCCATAAACCTCGCTTGTTGATGTATGAATCATGCGTTCAATATCTAACTCTCTGCATGCTTGAAGAACGTTCAGAGTGCCGTTTACATTCGTATCTACATAGGAACTTGGCGAATGATACGAGTAGGGAATAGCAATTAAGGCCGCCAAATGCATAACAGCTCCGCATCCCTTCATAGCAGTTTTTACCCCATGCGGATCACGTATATCACCTGTAAATATTTCAATATTATTTTTGATATCGTCTGCGCAATTATCTAACCATCCCCACGAACCAAACGAATTGTATTGCACAAATGCTGTTACATCGTACCCAGCTCTCACCAGTTCTTCGGTTAGATGCGAACCAATAAAACCATCTGCACCTGTGACGAGTATTCTCATAAGATTAGCCTTTTAGTAAGTTAAATAGTTGTTCGTCATTGTCCACAAAATTAATTTTGTGATTTGGGTCTGTCTCTCTAAAATGTGACTTTATTAGTGCTTGATCGGCTGCCTTGAATGACTGTAGCATCCCTATAAGACTGATAGCCCTTTTGCCGTGGTTAAGTAAACTTGTTGAAGATGTGCCAATCACCCATTGATAATTGTCATTGATTAATTCAGACGGCAGGGACGAATTAAGTATAATCGATAAATCATTGATATAACCAAGTTGAAATTTCTGATTTGGGTGATCTTTAATGTAACATCGATATCTATTATCCAGTGCTATCTTAATTATACGGTCATATAGGTCAATTTGATCCTCATCCGGTACTCTAGATTTCCCTACTACAAATAAAATAGAGCGTTCAGTTGCAGTAGCCCCATTTCTGTTTCGCATTAAATATCCAATTGGATGTTCTTCAATACCGTTAGGATATTTTTTTACAGAAACATGGTACTCGGGTTTGCTTCCACCGACTCCGGGTGAATAATAGGCATCAAAATGATTTTTAAGTCCTATATGACTAATAAAATTGAAAATTTTAGAGCGTGGGAGCTCGGCATAATCAATAAGTTTTGAGCCAGACATTGAGACTTGTGGATAGTAGTGTCCATTTGGATTTAAGAAAGTTAAAATCAAATCAAAGACAGGCATACAACACTCATGAAAAAAGATAACTTCTTGCCCTCGTAGTTTTGCAAGAAAGATTTTTATCAAAAAATATATGGATTGAAACAGAAGGCCTTTTGGTGCCGTTTTAATTTTCAATTGAAGATCAGAATGGCTATTTAGATGGCTATAAGAGTGAGCAAGATCATCCGACATTGCTATAACTTCGCCAATTTTCAGTAAGCTTGCCTTTTCAGCGAGAAAAGCAATTGGGAGTGTTGATGCTACTATGCAAAGAGATTTTTCCATTGATTGATTTTAATGTTTCTTAGTTACGAGTTACATATCCTTTAATATTTAAGCTGACCGGAAATAACCCAGCTGGGGTATCAAAACTCTTGTTTGACCAATCACCTAGGTTCACTCCAAAATCGCTTTCTGTTATCCATTTTTCGGGATTTTTAAACCCGCACTCAATAAATAATTTTGACAAAAGCGTTGAGTTGTAAATGGACTTATGGAAATTATACTCATAATCTTGGCCACCCATGAATGCCATTTTCACTAGTTCTAGATCATCACCATTCGCTTTGTAGGCACTGATAAGGTGATCAATATCAGGAACTGATACCCTAAATACGCCACCTGACTTTAGCTTCCTTCTAAAATTATTCAGAAGTAATTTCGACTCTTCAAATGAAAAGTGCTCGAGTACGTGACACAGATATATCTCTGATAATGACTCATCAGCAAATTCGACCAATTCAAAATTATTAGTAATGAGATGAATATGCGGTGCCTCCCTGGCATCGATATTGATCCATCCTGCCAAGTTGATAGGCCCAGCACCAAGGTGGAGTTTTAAACCAGGGACGCCTTCGTGCTGAGAGACGATAACTTTACGTTCATTGTTGGAAATCAATAAATATAACCTATTAAACACCGATTTTAGTTTCGTTCTAATCTTATGCAAAAATTTAGATTTCATATTAGTTTCAACTTTATTCTATTTACAAAATTCGTGAACCAATCAATTTAGCTGGTACTCCGCCCAATATTGAATATTCAGGAAAATCTTTTGTAACTACAGTATTTGCACCAACAACAGTGCCCTTGGCTATTGTTATGCCAGGAAGTACCACACTATTTGCTCCTAACCAACAATCTGAACCAATTTGCACAGGTTGAAATGGATTATAATCACTTTTAGATTGTTCTTTTGCATCATTTTCTCTAATCGTTCCATTTCCATAAATATGGTGCGTCCCACTCAGTACAGTTACGTTGTTGGCGAATAAGCAATCGTGGCCAATATCTACCCTGCCGGAAACTAAGCAATCGGAAAAGAATGTTGATCGGTTTCCAATCTTAATGTTTCCTCCCGTAGTCGAGATCACACATCTTGGTCCAACAGCAACATTTTCACAAATCAATATCTTGCCAGTATTACTGGCACCGATTTCAGCTGTTTTTGCAACGCTACTGGTACCATCAAAAATAATGGTCGAATCGCTTGCTCTAATGAAACCTCTTAAATTAGCCGCTGATCCATTAATGTCACACTTTTTTAAAGAGGCTTGATCTATGTTGAACTTACCGAAAGGAATTTTGTGTTTAATCCTAAAAACAGTGGATGTTAGAAGTAGGTTTAATTTGGACAGAACTTTTAGATAAATGGATCTCATTTTATGCATCTCTAACATTCAGGGTTCAACCAAGTATCTGGTGATGTAGGATTTCCAACTACCATATAGATAATTACTAAGTGTTGAATCGATCGTCTATCATCAAGCTATTAGGTGTTGTGGTTGCTTTCCGCGCCCACCAGCTTAGTCACTCGATATATAGAACTGTTAAAGTGTAAGCTATAAGTCACTGTCTATCTAATGTTATATAAATTACGCCACCAAAAAGTTATTAAAAATTTAGTATCCAATTATTTTGTGAGAACAAGTACAAGCGGCTTTGTTAAGTCTTTATTGTTATGAAGATAAGTATGAGATTCAATTATGAATATTTTGGTTGGCGCGAAAGTACATGTTATTTTGCTAAAAGCTCGGTCGATTTTTCGCCAATTGATGTATATTCAGGAAAAAAAGCGATGCTAAAAATATCACGATGACGATTTTTTTCTGGAATACCGGCTCGATGTGGAGTTGAACCAGTTGTAAATAGAAACGTATCTCCCCTTTTGCCTAATAGCTTTTTAATCCCAACATTCAAGTTTTGTTCGCTTCTCTTCGCTACTTCCGGAATAAGATTGTATTCATCTGGCTCGGTGACGTACTCAAATGGGCCATCTTTTTCAGTTACCTCGTGCAACAAAATAAACAATTGGATATTCCGATAGTCCATAACTTTATCGTAGTGCCAGTTTTGGCTAAATAATTCTGTATTTTTATATTTATCAGGAATGGCGGTGTTTCGCCATATCTGTGCACCGTTTATTCGGTAATCGTCGCCCAGAAACTGTTTAAGAATTGTGTCATAGTTCTTAATAAGTTGTTTTATCTCTGTAGGTAATTCGTCCCACTCAATAGGATAGTGTTTACTATAATATTTACCATTTGGTGCGGCTTTTCCTCGGTTGATTGCTTTTGTCTCATCAAATAGGAAGTTATCGCTTAATTCGACGTGACCTTGAACGGCCAACGAGAAGAAGCGTTTAGCAAAAATTTTCCTAGCGTGATGAAAACGAAAATATAGTTCTGAAATACGTTGACGTGTATAAGACTGAAAATGATGTAAACTCATCAAAGTAAATTCCTTAGTTTTTGGTATCATCTAAGTTGATTGAAGGTTGGTTTAATTGGTATTTATATTTACCCAACGAGATTTTCTCAAGCATGGCATTCATGATATTTTGTGGTATGGGTTCCCAGAACTGAGCAAAAGTTTCATCTTGTATTGATGCCAATAGTGGGTTCATAGTTCTGTTTTCTATATTTGCCAGTACTCTACCCAACATTTTACACCCATTTTCAAAAACATTTCGTCTTATATCTTGGTAGGTGGCCGTTCTCGGAAATGAATATACTTCGGTATCAATCACTGGGCCATGATCATAATCCAAAGACATAAAATGTGCTGTATTACCGACTTGATCGTCGTTATATATTGACCATTCAACAGCCGAACATCCGCGATATTTTGGAAGAATTCCAGGGTGGATATTAACTACCCCACCTTGCACGCTATCTAAAATACCAGAGTCTAGTTTGCGCGGTGTGCCAGCATTCACTAGACAATCTACTTTGTACTTGGAAATAAGGTTCGTACATTCGTCACCATTATGACTTTTTACCAGCATAAAAGGAATATCAATACTTGTCTTTCCGTAGATAGATCGCTCTATATTTTCACCCTTAAAAAGACTTCCCCCAGTTCGTTGTTGCCATATTAATTTGTTTTTTTCACTGGTAATCTTTGAATCTATGATTACAATTATATCTTCAATTGAATAAAGTTTAGCAAAATGAAGAAAATATGGGAGAATGGGAGAATCAATTGTAGATAAAAATCCAAATTTCATATCACTTGTTTCCTTTGCTAACAAAATAGTCTGTGCATTAATTATTTGGTTTCGCCAATGATATGGTTAGTTTACTTAAGTTCGTCTAGATTCTCCCAAACTTTTTTAAATGCTTGGATGATAAGGTCAACCTCCAATTCGGATAAGTTATGGAGACACATTTCGAAGCCCAAAAATGATTTATCGTTTAACTCTTCTGCTACAGGGCAGATGCCTTTCTTATAATTGACATCACGTTTACAAATGTCAGAATTCCAAGGAAAGCCGGTTGAACCAAACGCAATCTTTTTCTGGTACATGGGCAATAGGTGAACATTGACATAGCCAGCAGCCAGTCCTGTTATACCTTCTGCTTCAAGCGCTTGAATTATACGTTTTCTGTCGACACCAAGTTGGTCGATATCCAACACCATGCCGTAGACATAGTAAACGTGCGTGCAGTTTTCGGAAGTCTTCGGGGTTTGTAACCCGGTAAGCCCTAATAAGCCTTCCGTTAAACGCTTTGCAGCTTTCTGGCGTCCATCAATCAAGGTTTGCAGTTTCTTGAGCTGTTCAATCCCAATTGCACACTCTATTTCACCTAAGCGAAAATTGTAGCCTATCATGTTAGTTAAGTCATCGACACCTTTGTTGCCGACCACGCCTTCTGCATGATTCCTCAATAGCTGCATTTTCTCTGCCAGAGCATCATCATTTGTAACTAAAATCCCACCTTCTCCAGTGTGGATATGCTTATGGTAATTTAAGCTGAATCCTCCTATATCTGCTATTGTACCTGAAAATTTACCCTTATACCGAGCCCCGGGGGCCTGTGCTGTATCACAGATAACTTTAAGTCCGTGTTCTGTTGCTAGTTCCATAATCGCATCGATATCTGATGATTGTCCAAATATATCAACTACCATTATTGCCTTAGTGAACGGTGTTATGTTTTTTCTGATCGAATCTATGCTGATACAAAATGTTTCTGAATCAATGTCAGCAAATACTGGAATTGCGTTCCATTGAAGTATAGCTGTGGCACTTGCACACATAGTCCATGGAGAAACGATTACCTCATCACCGGGCTCAATTCCAATTGCACCGACTGCTGCGATCAAACCAGAAGTCCACGAGTTTACGGTGATTGCGTGTTTGACTTTAAAGTAGGCTTCACATTGTCTTTCAAATTCTTGTACTTTTGGTCCGCCATAGAAGTCCGGCGCCCAACACCCGAGAAACTTAGATAGGACACCGCTATCGATGACATTTTTTGCTGCTTCTACTTCTTCTGCACCAATGGAGTTGTAGCGCTCAAATTCTGACCGGATTGTTTTTTGGCCTCCAAATAGTGCAAGCGTGTTGTTTTTCATATTAAAATTGCCTTATTATTTCATCGATTGCATAAGCAGTTTCTAATGCATCTTCTCCCATTGAGATATTGCATTTTTTACCAGAATAGTGTCGATGAATTTGATCATAAACATGCCATTGATAGCACTTCATATCATTTGGAATTAATTCATATTCAGATTTTAGTTTTTTGGATTTTGTGTCACTTAAACTATCTTCGAGTAAATGCAAACGTATTTCTTTTCCTCCGTCTTCATATAAAAATCGTCCGGACTTACAGAAAAATTCTGCTGCATAGTAACTAAAGTTTTTATCTTTTAACGATTGGAAGACAACGCTACCTCTTTCGAAATTAATAAGGAAATCCGGTTCAGGATCTGCTTTCTTAATATCATCAATCTGTAACAATTGGCTGTTTTTAAATTGCCCAAGCCAGAATGCAGATAAATTGATGAAGTGTGATCCGTTGTTGTATAGGCCTTTTGAGTACCAAAAAGAGCCCTTAAACTGAGTATCGACTCTCTGGTTAAAAAAATTTTCACGGATTGCAATTGCACCCGGTTCTGATCTTCTGATGAAATTGGTATATAGGGTAGTATCAGCTGATTTGCACATATTTACAATAGCTTTGGCATCGCCGATATTATTAGCTAACGGCTTTTCACATAAAATGGCTTCAGGTGTTGCATTATCTAATATAATTTTTGCGATTTCGAAATGAGTATTGGCTGGGGTCGCAACCACTATTATGTCAGCTTTCGCTGCACGTAACGCAGATGTAATAGTGCCGTAGGCAGGCTTCCTGTACTTCTTAGCAAAGAGCGTTATTCGATTTTCGGAAGGATCAACGCCGCCGACAAGCTCAAAACTAGGATGAGATGAAATCGCGTGGGCATGTGTTAATATATCATTATCGTTGTTATAGTCGTAGCCCATACCTATTTGGCCAAGCCCTATAATTAAACAACGTTTACGCATTTGCTATATTTCCGTTGACTAGATCAGTGAGTTTAATGATATCTAAATGCGGCAGCTGACAAGGGCGCCCACCTGCGGGAATAGTAGAGATCACCTTCCTATCAGCTAATAACCCCACTATCATCGCCATTGATTCGCATCCTACGATAATATCTGACTTAAGGACTTCATCTAATAATGGGAGTTTCCCTCCGATTTCTACTTGCTGAGGATACCGCTTACGAATCCAGTCATATTTATCCTTAGGCTCTGAAGGGTGAGGTCGAAATATAACTTTCGAAATTTTATGACTTATAAGCTTCTTATAAGTCATAAAAAAATCTACCGCTTCTTTTTCTGTATAGCCCCAATGCCGATCACTTCCGAAATTTTTAAATGCATGATCAGCAATTGGTTCGCACACATAGAGAACTGTTACGTCATCGCTTGATGAGTATAGTTTGTCCTTTTTATCAATTTCTTCCAACAGTTCTTCAACATAGGGGTTTTTTTGCAGTGTAATTGGGGTTTTTTGGAATAATGATCTCGCTATTTCTAATGCGATATTATCACCGACCCATATTTCATCTGGTAAGATTAAATCATCATTTTCTCTAAAACGTTGCTCGTAGTTAACCCAGTGATCTAAAAATGCGATAGTTTTTTTATTTAAAGCTTTACCCGCAGATACTCCCTCTCTTTCAAGCTGGGATTGCCAGCCTGTGCCGCACAAAACCCAATCACACTTTCTAACCGCATCATTCAAGGAAAAGCGTAACAGTTCTGGACATTTTCGCTTAAATATGTCGATTGCAGGGCCTTCTGCTACCAAATAACAAGTATTTTCAGACTGTTTTGCCCAGCTACTTATTATTTCAGCTCCACCAGCGTCATGGCAAACTAGTGCTGTTGAGGTTATTCTTGCTCTAGTTGCTGGTAATATTTTCATGCCGACACCTAGCTTGTTGATATTCTACCGATTGTTTTTTGAAAACAGAATTTATCTAATGTGCTTCTTTTGCACGGCGGTAGCAACACTTACATTTTCCGTCAGTGTTTTACCAATTATAGAGGGTAGTAATTTCGGTGCTAACCCATACCCAGGGCGTATACTGCGAATAGATCCCTCAGTTATAATGTCGCCAGCATTCATATTTTTGATGAAATATAAGGATCGCCGAAATTTGATGCTACCCATTTCACTAGACTTGCGCCCATAATCAACATGACCTAGTGCAGACCAAGCGGTTTTAGCATTCTTGCAAAGTTGCTCAAGATCCTTTGGTTCTAGGGAAAAGCTATCGTCAGGTCCCCCTGCACTTCGGTCTAAAGTAAAGTGTTTTTCAATAATAGATGCTCCAAGACAAACACTCGCGATTGCAGTTGTATTGTCCAGAGTATGATCAGAGAGCCCAGTAGTTAACCCAAATCTATCAATCATATCTGGAATCGTTTTCAAATTGTAATCTGACGCTGGGGCGGGATATCCTGAAACGCAATGCAAGATGGCAAGCTGCTTGCATCCTCCGGATCTCGCAGCATCGATTGCTTCATCGATTTCTTCTTGATTTGCCATTCCTGTAGATATGATCATTGGTTTACGGGTAGATGCTGCGTATTTAATAAGGGCGTGGTCGATGGCTTCAAAAGATGCTATTTTATAGGCTGGCGCATTAAGATCTTCCAATAGATCTATCGCTGAGTTATCAAATGGTGACGAAAATAGAGTAATATCTAATTCTCTTGCATAATCAAAAAGCTTTTTGTGCCAATCCCATGGAGTGTGCGCGTGCTTATATAACTCATAAAGGCTCCACCCATCCCAAAGCCCACCGCTAATTTGAAAATCTTCGGTGTTTGAATTAACCGTCAAAGTATCAGCTGTGTACGTTTGCATTTTTACCGCATCAGCGCCGGCAGTTTTTGCGGCTTGTATGATTTTGAACGCGTTTCGAATATCCCCATTATGATTGGCCGACATCTCCGCTATAATATATGGGGGAACGTCAGACCCAATTTCACGATTATTAATTTTCATAGTTTTCCAGTCATTACAACGCTAATACTTAGCCTAGGGGCAGTTTTTTTGATCCAAAGTAAACAGATAAGTTATCCCATCTATCTAAGTAGATTTATTCTCCGATTTCATTAGATATAATGAAATTCATAAACATCGTATTCTATTTGTGAACTGCTGCTTAAATTGAAATTAAGTTTCTCAAAAATTCGACGTGACTTCAAGTTGTGTTTTTTGACACGCGCCTGAACAGTAATGTTCTTATGTAATCGACCAAGTGTCTCAATCGCAGGCACGAGCATTTTTTCTCCTAAACCGGCACCTCGAAATTCAAGAGCAATTGAATAGCTTAACTCCCATTTTGATCCGGTTATATGATCAAAGCGAATTTGACCTATCTTTTGACCAATGGTGTTCTCAACTATAAGCAAATGGCAACCGTCTGTATCCTTGAGCTTTTCACTAAACCACTGTTCGTGATTATAATATGGGATTGTAGCAGTGTTTAGTGCATTTTTTCTTACCTGACAATCATTTACCCAAGTATAGAGCAGGTCTTTATCTTTAGCATTAGCTTTACGGAGTATTATATTACTCTCTTTGTTAACAGTAATTTTATGAACGACACGAGCAGCTCCGTGACCATCGGTGATTAAAGAAGCTGCAGCTGACATTTTCGATAGCTTCTCGGATAGGTTGTCCTGCTTCAGAAAAGTTTCTATACTTGGAAGCTTAGTAGCGGACTTCTCTATAATAATCGCTGCACCAGATTGATTTAGCGCATTTGCACCTTCTATTTGATTTTTTGCAGTCACAATAATCAGGCTGGGAACCCCTAAACAGCATCGTTCCCATGCTGTTCCTCCTGCGGCGCCAATTGCGAGATCACTAGCAGCTATTAATTCTGCCATATTGGAAACATTTGTAAGTACTGTTATTTCACGGTTAGATAACTCTGCTTCCGCGATTATGGTTTCAATCAAAGATGTTTGAGAACCCATAATAATAGTAATTGAGGCATTACCCAGCGATGGTGATATGAGGAGTTGTTTTAAAATTTGGAACGTAATATTATTTTCATCGGTCCCACCTATGGAAATTATAATGTTATTTAGATCGGCTGACCGATGTCGAGCGAGGCTGGTATGGCGAATTTCTGCAAATTCGGGCCTTAGTAAAGCATAACTTGGTCCGACCATTTTTATGCAATTTAACGGAACTATATTTAAATAATCGTTTGGATCTCGACCGAGGTTTTGATCTAATAAAAAGTCGCAATGGTGATGACGGTCAGCGAGGTCATCGATAGCTAGTATTCTCTTGCAATAAGGAGCAATCTTTCTTTCCCATTGCCTGTCTAATGCATAGTGGTCCACGATAACCATTGACCATTTTCTGGGTTTAGGCGAAAGAGCTATACAATGTTCAGCATCTAAAGATTGAGTACATTCCAGCCAGTGAGAGTGCACCAAATTCGCAATTTCATTTGAACTATCTGAGTTCACTTCTGGCAATATTGTGATGTTATGACTGGAATCTTCGATTAATTTAATTAGTTCTTTGGGGATTTGACGACATGCAAATTCGCATTTGTAGTTGACCTCCTTTAATGCATTAGCAAGTGTTAAACAGCGCATAATATGCCCTGAACCCATAGTTTGAGAGGCATCGGCTCTGAACAAAGCGGTTTTTTGGGTCATGAATGAAACGTTTGTTTTAGGGTGGTTAATTTGGATGTTGAAGTTAGCATGTTTGATTGATAGCTTCAATGAAAGGGAACTTGTTTAGTGAGATTTAAACATTAATGATATAATAGCGGACACGCGAGTTTTTAGCCTGTAGACCCTGTGCGTAGTGTGAAAACTCATAGTATGTAGTAATAGTGCGGGCATTTGAAGTAGAAGATTACGATCTTAGTCTTTTGTGATTAAGCATTCGTTTGTATCTATTATTTACTATTAATGAAAGTAGGATTTCAATTTATGAAGCTGGCTGTAATACCTGCGCGTGGCGGGAGTAAAAGAATACCACGTAAAAATATCAGATTGTTTAACGGGAAGCCAATGATTGCTTGGTCCATTGAGGCAGCTCGTGCCAGTAAGTGTTTTGATCGAATTATAGTGTCAACGGATGATCAAGAAATCGCTGAATTTTCACGATCCACAGGTGCCGATGTTCCGTTTATAAGGCCGGACGATTTATCTGATGACCATACTGCTACCGTTCCTGTCGTTAATCATGCTATTGGCTGGCAAATTGAGAATGGCATTCGGCCTCAGCATGTATGCTGTATTTATGCAACTGCGCCACTCATTGCTAGCTCAGATATCCTCGAAGGTTCTAAACTTGTGATGGAGAGGTTTGATTTTGCTTTTTCTGTGACAACTTATGCTCATCCTATTCAAAGAGCATTTAAAATAGGTCAGCAAAACGGAATTGAAATGTTTTCGCAAGAAAACTACGAGACAAGATCTCAGGATCTTGAGGAGGCTTACCACGATGCTGGCCAATTTTACTGGGGTAAGGCTGACGCATGGTTGCAAGAGCAGTTAATTTTTGGTCCAAATTCCGCGCCTATTATATTGCCGAGATATAGGGCGCAGGATATAGATACAGAAGAAGACTGGCATCAGGCGGAATTGATGGCAAAGGCTTTCAAGCGCAAAATCAGTGGCTTATGAACGTTCTTAAAGTATAGAGATGTGTAGGGTAAAATACCAATTTTCTGTAGGTTTACTTCTCCATTTACCGTGGTGGTGTTTTTACGATATCAGATATTAGATATCAAATAACTTGACTGAGTTCTGTGAACATTGCTGAAAACGAAAACAAATCAGATTCAATTTAGGAAAAGATTTCATGAAGTATTTCTATCACTTTAGTTTGCTGTATCTTCTCAAGCTTAGGAAACATTGGGATACTCAAGGCGCTTTTATGGTACCTTTCAGCATTTGAACAATACCCTTGTTTGAATCCAAGTTTTTCGTAATAGGGTTGACGATAAACTGGAATGTAATGGAGATTCACATTGATATTATTTGATTGTAAGATGTCATAGACCTCTCTTTGCGTTTTCGGGCTATCAAGCTCATTAATCTTGATTACATATAGATGATAGCTAGAATAACTCTGATTGCTCTGCCATGGTAGAGCTATTGGTAAGTCTTTTAGGCCTTCGTTATATACATCTGCTATTAGGTGCCTTCGCTGTACGAACTTAGAGAGCCTCCCTAACTGACTGATCCCTAGAGCGGCCTGAATGTCAGTCATTCTATAGTTGTAGCCGAGTAACGTCTGCTGGTAGTTCCAGATCTCATCATTAGGTCTCTCAAACATATCAGATGGATTGCTGGTAACTCCATGGCTACGGAAACGCTGCATTCTCTCTGCTAAAGTATTGTCGTTTGTTGTCGCTAAGCCACCTTCACCTGTCGTAATTATTTTTACAGGATGGAAACTAAACACACAAATATCGCTGTATTGACAATTTCCTATCGGTAAAAAATTTTCATTGGAGGCGGAATCTGAATTAGATTGCATAACGGTGGTGTTATCTGAGCAATATTTTGCCCCAATGGCATGGGACGCATCTTCAATAATTTTGAAGTTATATCGATCCGCCAAGACCTTGATTGCGGCCATATCACTGGGTTGTCCCGTTAAGTGCACGGGCATGACGATTTTTGGTAGATTACCTGTTTTTTCTGCCTCTATTAATTTATGTTCCAATTTTTTAACGCACATATTATGAGATTGAAGATCAATATCCACGAAATCAATGCTTGCACCACAATACAATGCGCAATTTGCACTCGCCACAAACGTTGTCGGACTTGTCCATAATATGTCTTTAGGGCCAAGACCGAGCGCTAAGCATGCAATGTGTAACGCTGAGGTAGCGCTATTGGTAGCTATACCATGTCTTGCACCACAATATGTTGCCACACTATTTTCAAATTTTTCCACAGTCGGTCCTTGTGTCAAAAAATCTGATTTTAGAATTTCTATCACAGCATCTATGTCGGATTGAGAAATATCTTGCCGCCCATATGGTATCATAAAATTAAACCCTGTTTGCCTGTTTCGTTCAACATTTTATGCAATAAGCTCTTTGTAGGTACCTATTTTCCCGACCTTACCATCAGATAGTTCGATGATCACCTCACAGAGGCTTAATGTAGATAATCGATGAGCTACCATGATAATAGTAAGATCATCATCTAAGTTATTGATAGCATCCATGACTATACTTTCAGTGTTGTTATCGAGTGCGCTAGTAGCTTCATCAAATACTAGAACTTCTGCTTGCTTATATAGCGCGCGCGCTATGCCAATGCGTTGTCGTTGACCGCCAGATAGTCGTATTCCACGCTCACCAACATGTTCTTCATAATTCATTGCCATATGTTCAATTGTGCTAGCAAGTTGCGCTCGTTCAGCACACTCTCTAACCAGTGCCATATCGATCTCTTCAGGTTTAACGCCTAAGGCAATATTTTCTGCTATGCTGGCATCAGTTAAAAATATGGTTTGCGGTACATGTGCAATTTTTCTTTGCCAAGAACGACTATTTTCTTCATTCACTATTTTTCCATCTATTAAAAAATTACCTTCGCTTGGTTGTAGTAATCCCATAATGATGTCTATCAAGGAACTTTTACCGCTACCAGTCTCACCAATAATTCCAACTTTTGTTCCCTTGGTTATTTCAAGATTGAGACCCTTTAAAACCCAAGGCGTTTTGGTCGTATACCGAAATTTGATTTTATTTAACTGAATTGAATTTTTGAAAGAGATATCATTGATCAATTGAGTGGTTAGATAAGAAGGCTCAGGCTGTTCAAGTAAGGTAACAACATCAAGAAGTGGTTGTTGCCCTGCTTTGAAAAAAGCAAGGCTAGAATAGATTTGTTGAAGAACTGGAAGGAGTCTTTGCGCACCGATCACCATAACGCTAAGCGTAGGAATCACTGTTGTTAATTCATTTGCATTAGAAACATAAGTATATGCGATGACAGCTAGAATAATCATACCAAATGCTTCAATGATGTGCCGTGGGCAATTACTTATTATTTGCACACTTGCGGTTGCCTTTCGCATTCGTCGGTCAGCCACTTGATATACATCGCAGTATTTTGACTGTGTGCCGTCAATAAGAACATCACGAATACCGCCTAATCCTTCTTGTAAAACTTTAACAACTTTGTTGGATTCGATACTAATACTAATGCTATCCTGCTCAAGTTTTCTCCTGACAATTAAAGTGACAAAAACATACACCATTCCTAGAACGCCAAAAAGTATTAAGGTTAGTTTGGGTTGCATAAATAATAATGTGAATAATATAATTAGAATCATGAATACTGCATTTATCGCAACTAAAAGCGGTATTAAAACTCCATTTACAACACCGTTTGCTTTATTGATTATACCGGATATTACATCGCTACTATTTCGTAAGACATGTACAGAATATGGTTGATACAGGGTACGACTGTAAATCTCTCTACTTAGATCAGCCCCTACAGCATGACCTAGTCGAGTTTGGTACCAAATAAACAGTAATCGAAATAGTCCGGCGGAAAGTGTGACTAATGCAAATATAATTGTAAGCGGAAGCGCTAATTCATCAGGAGACTGGAGGCTCAACCCTGATATAAGTGGTTGAATAATTGGATAAGAATAAACAATATCCGGCGCAGTAAGGGCGCCCAGAAAAGGTAAGACTGCACCAATACTAATAACCTCAGCAAAACCCGAAATAAACATAAGGGCAACCAGTCCAAACAATTGTTTACGTCTACGAAGATGAATGTGCTTTCCAAGACGTTGAAGCAAATTGTATAAGGAGAATTGTTTCATTCAAATCCTAATGCATTTTAGCAGATGCTATCTAGAGATTACCCTTGTATCCCTTCACAGGACACTCAATAATGAATAGGATGCTAACTTTCAATTTTCCAAACGGTTCTATTGATGTAGTTAACATAGCTCATCACAACCCGTGATAATTGTCTTGATACAAAATGAGATTCATAATCCAATACCGGTACCGGGTAGGCGCCTTCTCGGTTATGTTGTTCGATAACCATAGCAACCGCCTGCAAAACATTCTCCTTTTTGAGGCCGCTCATAATTAGAGTGCCAACATCCATGCCTTCAGGCCTTTCATGAGCGTTGCGAATTGTAACTGCTGGCAGACCCAATAGTGAAGCCTCCTCAGTAATTGTGCCGCTATCGGATAGCGTACAATAGGCATTTATTTGTAAGTTATTATAGTCAAAGAAACCAAAAGGTTTTAAAAAGTGAACCCGCTCGTCAATATTATCGTGAGTTAATTCTTCCAAACGTTTTCGTGTTCGGGGATGGGTTGAAACAATTATCTGCATATTGAATTTATCTGCAAGTGAATTTAGGGTTTCAAGTAGGTCAGATAGGGCTTGTGGCGAGTCTACGTTTTCTTCCCTATGGGCGCTAACCAGCATGTATTTATGCTTATGAAGGTTAAGTTTAGAAAGAATATCCGAAGCTTTTATATGGGGAAGAAAATAATCCAAAACCTCCCTCATATGAGAGCCAGTTTTAATAATAGTTTCGGGTTTTATTCCCTCAGCCAACAGGTAGCGTCGGGCATGTTCGGTGAGTACCAAATTGATATCTGATAAATGGTCGATAATTTTGCGATTGAGTTCTTCTGGAACACGTTGATCAAAGCATCGATTGCCCGCTTCCATGTGAAAAATAGGTATCTTGTGGCGTTTTGCTGATATTACTGCAATACCAGAATTTGTATCGCCATAAATCATCACAGCATCGGGCTTTTCGATTGCCATTATTTTATCAGATTTGGAAATTACCTGAGCGATTGTCTGCGATGCCGTATCTCCCGCTGCACCTAAAAAATAATCTGGTTTTCTGATTCCAAGTTCATCAAAAAATACTTGGTTAAGTTCAAAGTCATAATTTTGCCCCGTATGAACCAAGATATGTTCAAACTGTTGATCAAACTCGGCAATTACGCGACACATCTTAATCAACTCAGGTCGAGTGCCGACTATAGTCATTACTTTAAGCATTCAAAGCCTCTTGAATTATATCTAGACTTAACAATAAACTCTTTATTTGATTTACGTCCAAACGTTCTGTGTTGTGTGACGTGTAATCACTAGAAAGAGAGATTGTTTTCTCTCCTTTAACAAAATACTTGTCATAATTTAGGTTTCTTGCGTCCATTGGAACTCGAAAGTAACGCTCCATATCTTCTGCTTTGCCCATTTCTTCGCGAGACAGCAATGATTCATATAATTTCTCACCATGGCGCGTTCCGATAATTTTTAACTTCGAAGATGTATTAAATAATTCATTCATTGCATGAGCAAGATCACCGACAGTAGATGCAGGTGCTTTCTGAACAAATATATCCCCCTGTCTTCCATGTTCAAAGGCATGTAATACTAGGTTTACTGAATCCTCTAGAGACATTAAAAAACGAGTCATGTCAGCATCAGTTACGGTTAAAGGAGAACCTGATTGCAATTGCTCTAAAAACAGTGGAATGACTGATCCGCGTGAAGCCATAACGTTTCCGTATCTAGTTGCACATAAAGTTGTTTCGCCAGGTTGCCTGATCCTGGATTTAGCTACCATGATTTTCTCAGCCATCGCTTTAGATATACCCATTGCGTTGATTGGATAGACAGCCTTGTCCGTGCTTAACACGACTACGTTTTTTGCATTACGGGTTACGGCAGCATTTAAAACATTTTCAGTGCCCTCAATATTGGTCTTGACTGCTTCCATTGGATAAAACTCACAAGATGGAACCTGTTTTAAAGCGGCGGCATGGAATACATAATCCACTCCGGACATTACTTCGTATATACTATGATAATCGCGTACATCGCCGAGGTAAAATTTCAAAGTTGGATTGTTGAATTTTTTACGCATATCATCTTGTTTTTTTTCATCCCTACTGAATATGCGTATTTCACCGACACCCCCTTTCAAGAGGCGCTTGACGAGCGCATTACCAAAAGAGCCGGTACCACCAGTGATCATAATTGTGCTATTAGCAAACATATTCTCTCTATCTATAACTATGCATTTGTTTAATTAGTTCATGCCAATTTGGTATAGTATACCCCATCACGTTTTTAAGTCTTTGAGCGTTCAACGATCGGTCAATTTCTATGGCATGATCAGGGATGATCTGTATATCTTTATCATAAATGTTCGCTATTAATGTAAGTAGATCAAATTTACTAATTGGATTTGATGCAACATGATAAAGGCCATTGAGGTCTGGGTGTTTGAGTATAATATCACGAACTAAACTTGCTAAAAAAACTGTTGGTAATCCAGAATATATTGCATTTTTAAAGCCTTTTACTGTTCCTTCTTGCGAGAGAAACCACTCAACTAACTCGTGTTTTGTTGCTAATTCATGCCCAATAAATGATGTTCGAAGAGTAAGAGTATGTTGAGAATTGACTTCCCCAATAAACTTAGACATTCCATAAAGATCATTTATATCCATTGGGTCAGTTTCAATATAATTTCCTTTTCTGCCGCTAAAAACGCAATCTGTGCTGAAATGAATTAATTTAGAGTCGCTAAGCTTGCATAGTTTAGCAAGCTGGTGTGGAAAAATAGCATTTACAGGCATAACCAAGGTTGGATCGTTGGAATATGCAATTTGTTTAACCAGTCCGATACAGTTAACTAGGAAATCTGGCTTAAATTCCGTTACAACCTGCATGATAGTATTGAAATTTTGTGCATCGACATTAAAAATTAACTTATCTGCAATTTCCGTCGTGAAATACGATTTAATTTCTGGAGATCTGGCCGTGCCGCAAACATTAAACTCCGGAAGCTCAGAGAAAATACGGAGCATGGTGTTTCCAATAGTGCCACTCGCACCCAAAATTAATACTCTAATCATATTTCTTTTTCCAGCACACGTTTGCACCAATTCTCAAGACGATCTAATAGCATTTCGCGATCATAATTCTCAGCGAAATACTTTTTTCCATTATCCCCCAATTCTATCAATTGTGATCTGGGTAATGAAGACATTTTCAAAATGGCTTCGGAAAGCGCTTTAGCATCTTCAGATGCTACTGTATAGCCAGCGCCGGAGTTGCGGACTACATTAGCAGTTTCGCCATCTATCGCCGAAATTATTGGCTTTCCAAATGCGAGATATGATTGAATTTTAGCAGGAACTGTTAATGCAAATATTGGTTTTTTACTCAATGTAGCTAGCATAACGTCAGCTTTTGCAAACCATTTAGGCATGTCTTTCACGGGATGGCGCCCCATGATATGCACATTTTGTTGCAAATCTCTCGCAATAATTTGCTTGCATACCCAGTCTCGATCACGACCATCACCTAAGATTATCCAATGAATGTGGGTGTGTGTTTTCAGCAATTTGGCAGCTGTGAGAATTGTCTCAAATGATTGGGCTTTGCCAATGTTGCCAGCAAACATAACGTGAAATCCGTCTGGTAGTGAAGGACCGTCCCAAATTGGCGGATTCGTTGTCTGAAACAATGTTTCAGCTCCATTAGGGAAAAATACGATGTCGTCCTTGCGCACCCCCATTTCAACTATTGGGTTAACAAATGCAAGAGATTGGACCAATATTTTCGTACAACCTTTGTAAATCCATTGAACCATTTTTCTGACCATGGAAAGAATGAACGGCGAATTAATAGCGCCGGTTGCGGACAGACTCTCGGGCCATAAGTCTTGCACCCAAAAAAGTATTGGAACATTTTTGATCCGGGCAATGAACCTTGCTGGAATCCCGACAGTTGCTGGAGATAGTTGACAAACGAAGATAATATCAAAGCGGCCGGAACAACGCATAATACCAAAAAAACATGCGCTTAAAGCAAAGGAGAGATAGTTCAAAGCAAGTCGTATTGTATTTCCCTTGCCCCTGGTTATTTGCGGAACTCTAATTATCATGCTTCCATCAAGGATCTCAGAATATGGACCCCACCACGAATAGTCATCGAATAATGTCCCTTTTGGGTAATTTGGCATTCCAGTCAAAACTGTAACCTCGTGACCTCGCTCAGACAGACCTTTTACAACATCATTTATCCTAAATTCTTCTGGATAGAAGTATTGGCTAATAACTAAAATTTTCACGTTTCTAAAAACTCATCTCGTAGGTTTTTTACAAAATCTTGAACAGATACGGTTTCTAAGGTATCATCAACGTCGCTGATAAATCTCATAACAGATCGCGCAATAGACAACTCAGAATCAGCATCAAATGTTTCTATCGGTTGAACGATATCTCGAACATAATCTAGTTCAGGTGCTATTATGGCTGTGCCTTCTTCTTTTGCTTCTACAAGCGGTATGCCAAAGGACTCAAATTTGGAAGGATAAATGAGTGCTGCACTTCTCCGATATTCTTCTAAAAGGATATCTTTCTTCAAAAACCCTAAATTTTCTATGTCCAAATCAAACTGTTTTTTCTTTGTCTCAATCAAGGAACAAAGGCTCGGCCATTGATTTTCATCTAAAGTTAATTTTAACTTAGGGAAATACCCCATTTCAGAAAGTAATACCCAAGCTTTGATAAGCTTATCATGGTTTTTATGAGGCTCGCCAGAAGCAGCATATATAAAACCATTTTTTTCAATTTTCAATTGTTCGCTAAGAACTGTTAAGGGTTTATTTTTGTTGATATCGATAAATGGCTTGATCTGGATATTAATGTGTTTGTTTTTAAATTTTTCCCGCAATAAATTTGCCATTGTATGGGTTTGAACACAATAGAGGCCGCAGGCGTTACGCCTGTGATATAGCCAAAGTCGCTCTATCACAATTCGCAGTTTTGTCTTGAAGTCAAAATTATTAATTGATTGGGAGTCTATAAGATATCTGTTTTGAACAAAAACCACACTATGTGCATTAATTGGAAATAGTGGAGGCAGATTTCCGAAAAAGAGCACTATATCATTTGAGTTAACGAACTTGTTTAACGACAATTCATGTTTAAATCTGGCCGTTAAGTTTGGTTTTATGTACTTTATTTTTGTAAAATGAGTAAGCTCTTTGGGTAACTGAAAACGTTGATCGGCAAAGACGAAATCCGGTTTGGTCTTAATAAGTGCTATTAGCAGCTCAGCGCCGCCGCCATTGTGTACATTAGCAGCATTGATGACAAGACGTGCAGTGTTATCTCTAGGTGCCGCTTTGTAGCGTTTTTTATGCACTGCCATATCAATCTATCCAAGGGAATTAGTGTTTATTTTTCGGGAATGAAAACCAACTAAACCTGAGCGCCGACGCAATTTCACCGATGTACATAGAACTAAAACTTCAAGTAAAACATCTAGAGCAAAAAAACAATGTTAAATAGTCAGCCATTACCCCCAAGACCTTAGTAATTATTATCTGAGAATTCGTTTCATCCAATTTGAAAAAAGTTAACAGGCATTACTTATCGTAGCCGTTTTGTTTCAGAAAAGCCATTCTCTTGGCCTCATTTAAGTCATTATAAACCATTTCTTTGCACATATCTTGCGCCGTGATCTCAGGAGTCCAATTTAGTTTTTCTTTGGCCTTTTTAGCGTCACCAAGCAATGTTTCAACTTCAGTAGGTCTGAAGTATCTTGGGTCGACACGTACGATTACTTGACCAACCTCAACTCCTGGTACTTCGGTTTTATCAACCGTGTCTATAATACCGATTTCATTAACACCTTTACCCTCAAATTTGAGGGTTATTCCTAATTCCGCCGCAGACCAGATTATGAACTCTCTCACACTGTACTGAACACCAGAAGCAATAATGAAGTCTTCTGGTGTATCTTGCTGCAGCATAAGCCATTGCATCCGTACATAGTCTTTTGCATGCCCCCAGTCTCTAAGGGCATCAAGGTTTCCAAGGAAGAGACAGCTTTCGAGACCCTGCGATATATTTGCCAAACCTCGAGTGATTTTTCGCGTAACAAATGTTTCACCACGTCGCTTACTCTCATGATTAAATAAGATTCCATTGCATGCATACATGTTATAAGCTTCGCGATAGTTCACTGTAATCCAATAAGCGTATAGTTTCGCAACTGCGTAGGGACTTCGAGGATAAAAGGGCGTGACCTCCGTTTGGGGGGTTTCTTGCACTAAACCGTACAATTCACTCGTGGAAGCTTGATAAAAACGGGATTTATCTGCAAGGCCTAGAATTCTAATTGCTTCGAGGATGCGTAATGTGCCCATAGCATCAACATCGGCAGTATATTCAGGGCTCTCAAAACTCACAGCCACATGACTTTGTGCAGCAAGATTATAGATTTCATCAGGTTGTGTTTCTTGAATTATACGAGTTAGGTTACTCGTATCTGTTAGATCTCCATAATGAAGGTGAAAGTTTTTATTATCTACATGTGGATCCTGATAGAGATGATCAACTCGTTGGGTGTTAAACAATGAGGACCTACGTTTTACACCGTGAACAAGATACCCTTTCTCAATCAAAAATTCTGCAAGATAGGAGCCATCTTGCCCGGTTACACCCGTAATCAATGCTACCTTTTGAACATTACTCATTTAGCAACTCCATTTTCTTCTAGAAACGAATGGTAAGTTTTCTTTATCCCATTTTGTAGGCCAATATTGGCACGCCAGCCAAGACATTCCGCCAAGCTTATGTCTAGGAGTTTTCGGGGGGAGCCATCAGGCTTACTAGAATCAAAACTAATTTCCCCATTAAAACCGATGACTTTGCTTACTAAAATTGCAAGTTCTTTTATGCTGTATTCTTGCCCACTTCCGATATTAATGTGATTTTGCATGGAATGTACTTTCGATCCGTATGTTTTCTGATCCATATTCATAAAATAAATGCTTGCATCCGCTAAGTCATCGACGTGTAAAAATTCTCGAAGTACATTCCCGCTTCCCCAAACGTTAACGACTCTAGTTTTTTGAACTTTTGCTGTGTGAAATCGGTGAATGAGGCCCGGTATTACATGACTATTGTCAGGATGGTAGTTATCACCAGGTCCATATAAATTAGTGGGCATTAAACTGCGATAATCGATACCATGCGATAAGCCATATTGGCGATTATAACTCTCACACATCTTAATTCCTGCTATTTTTGCAATTGCGTAAGGCTCGTTTGTTGGTTCCAATTTGCCTTTTAGTATTTCATCTTCTGTTATTGGTTGTGCAGCCAACTTTGGGTAGATGCAACTAGAACCCAAGAATAAAAGTTTCTTTACGCCGGTCTGAAATGCGCTTTCGATAATATTATTTTGAATCATCAGGTTTTGATAAATAAATTCGGCTGGATAGGTATCATTAGCATGAATGCCGCCGACTTTCGCAGCTGCAAGATAAATTTGATCTGGTTTTTCACTTTCAAAAAATGATCTAACCTTTGCTTGATCGGTAAGATCTAGTTTAATTCGTGAACGCGTAATTAGCTTAAACTCAGTTCCTTCGAATTTTCTAAGTTTACGATAAATAGCGGACCCAACCATTCCATTATGACCCGCGATGAATATTTTTGATTTAGGTGTCATGCAGATTATTTCCTTTGAATGTACTTCCGCAATAAATAAGTGGCGCTCAATATTAATTAATGAAGTAGAAAGTAACTGAGCCCATGGGTCGCATTGTATAACCTCTTTTATCACTTAGAACATAGAAATCTATCTATCTATGTTACCTATATTTTATTGTTCTAAACTCCATTGAAAGAGTGTGTGGCATAGATCACTGAAGTTTCTTGTTCAGCAACTCTCCAAATTGAATATCTGCTTTGATTAATGAATTAGTCGAATATGTCCTAGATAATTTGGACATAGTTCTTTATTAAGAAAAATGATTAATATAAACATAGATTTTTGGTGTTGGGGAATCGAGTCTTTTGAATCTGCCGTTAGCCGATGTGAAATGTTTTGGAAGGTACGAACTAAGAAGCCAAGAATGTTGCTTTGGGTAATTTACTCAAGTGGCGAGATTTACGTTATCCCCAAAGGACAGTTCTCATTGTTTGTTGCATGAGTACTTGATCTACTTGTCAAAGATTTGAAGAGCCATATAATGCGTTATTGTTCCCATTGTCTGCAGCCCGATACACGTCCAGGAACCATATTTACTGCGGAGGGAATATGTCCGGCATGCGACTATTTTCAGCATCACGAAAAAATTGATTGGCAAGAAAGATACGAAACTCTTATCGATCTAACTGCCAAATTTAAACAAACCTCTCGTAACAAATTTGATTGCATAATTGGTGTAAGTGGCGGTAAAGATAGTACTCGACAAGCACTCTGGGTCCGAGATAAACTCGGTCTTAATCCACTTCTTGCTTGCCTGACTTATCCACCACAACAAGTTACTAAAAGAGGCGTAGACAATATCTCGAATTTGATCGAGTTGGGTTTTGATGTGGTGATATCTGCACCTGCACCAAAAGTTTGGCAAAGTTTGATGCGCGAAGGTTTTATGCGTTTTACTAACTGGTGTAAATCAACAGAACTAGCGCTTTTTAGCGCGGTTCCTCAGTTAGCCATTCAATATAAAATTCCTCTCATTTTATGGGGTGAGAATCCTGGTTTGCAGCTTGGTGACTTGAATACTTTGGGGCGGACTGGATACGATGGAAATAACTTGCGCAATATGAATACCCTGGGCGGAGGTGGAATGGATTGGATCATTGACGCTGGATTTGCTGAGAAGGACCTTATTCCCTATCGATATCCGTCACCGGATGAATTTACTGCTCAGCAGCTACAGATTGTTTATTTGGGTTGGTTTTTAGGCGATTGGTCTCTAGTAAATAACGGTATGTATTCGGTGGCTTCAGGTTTGAAAATACGTGATGATACAGTCGAAAACACTGGTGATTTGTATGGAATTACGTCCTTGGACGAAGACTGGGTAACGCTTAACCAAATGATTAAATACTATAAATTTGGTTTCGGTCGAGTAACTGATTATGTTAATGAAGAAATTAGGCTAGGTCGCATTACGAGAGAGGCGGGCATTTGTTTAGTCGAACAATATGATGATTCGTGCGGTGAGAGTTATATTGAATCTTTTGCAAACTATATTGGAATAAGCGTTGAGCAGTTTTGGGAGAACGTCCACGGCTCTCTTAACAAACAGTTATTTGATATCAATTCAAGGGGACGGATTACTCGAAAGTTTAAGGTGGGGACTGGATTGTGATACGTAAAAGTATAGCCATAATTGACTATGGTGTTGGCAACCACGCTTCTATTCAACAAACTTTTAGGTCAATAGGGCATAAGTGTGTTGTGAGTAGAGATGCAGAAGTGCTTTCTCGAAATGACATGTTGGTATTGCCAGGAGTAGGCGCTTATCCAGCTGCGATGTCCGCACTTAATAAGTCAAGTTTGGTTGATTGCATCCGTCAGTTGGCAGCTTCTGGTAAGCCAATTCTGGGATTATGCCTTGGTATGCAGCTGCTTGCCGAAAGATCTAATGAAGGTGGCAATACCGCTGGCCTTGGTTTAGTCCCTGGTTATGTCGTTCAAATGGCACCTAATTTCGTCCATATTGGATGGAATACCATTGAGGTGGCAAGAGACGAAAGACTGTTATCGCCGAGTGATGGTGAAGATTTTTATTTTAACCATTCAAATGTTTTAGTAACCCCAAATGAGTACCAGATATGTAGGTTTGAGCGGAAACAAAAATTCACTGCCGCTGTTAGAATTGGCAATATTGTCGGGTGCCAATTTCATCCGGAGAAAAGTCAAGTGGCAGGAAAAAAGCTTCTTAAAAGTTTGGTAGAAGGTTTGACTGATGCTTAAGAAAAGAATTTTGGGTGTAGTTACGATTAAGAACGGTTGGGCTGTTCAATCTACTGGCTATAAACAGTATTTGCCTCTCGGTAGGCCGGAGTTTTTGGTCGAAAACCTGGATCGTTGGGGTGCTGATGAAATTCTTATACAATGTATAGATCGTAGTCGGCAGAAATTAGGTCCCGATTATGGCGTTTTGGCACTTGTTGCAGAGCGGTCGATTTCTACTCCGTTAATCTATGCAGGTGGTATTCGCAATCTAAAGGATGCTGTACGTGTTGTAAATATGGGAGCAGATCGTGTTTCGATTGACTCAATGTTATGGCATTCACCCCAAGAAATTGAGAGTATATCCGGTTCTTTAGGCGTTCAAGCTCTCATTGCTAATATGCCGGTTTGTTGCAAATCTAAATCGCTTTACTGGCGTAATTATATAAGCAATCAAGAGTTAAAGCTCGACGAATCAACTCTTTCAGGGTTGCCATTGAATTGTTTTTCTGAGGTTATGTTGACTGATTGGAAAAATGAGGGACAACTGCGTAGTTTTGATAGTAGTATTCCATTGCTTTTTCCAATGCCAGATAAACAATTGGTTCTGTTTGGAGGTCTCTCTCAGCCAGCGCAAATACAGAATGCTTTATTGAACCCCAACGTAGCCGCTGCTGGTATAGGTAACTTCTTAAGTTATAGGGAACATGCGATACAGGCAATCAAGAAACGTATAACAGATATTCCAACAAGACCAGCTTATTATGCTGAAGAAGATTTAAAATGATTCAGTTAGATAGAAGTCAAATTGATGTGCAAATGCAGACTTGTACCCGCTGTCTGTATACTACGTCTCATCCTCTAGGTTTAACATTAGATGAAGATGGAATATGCTCGGGCTGCAGGATCCATGACGAGAAAGATACTCTGGATTGGAGTGTTCGATGGAAGATGTTACAGGAATTAGTTTCCCAATACCGGGTTCCTAATGGTAGAAGTTACGACTGTATAGTTCCAGTCACAGGAGCCAATGATAGTTACTATATTGTCCACTTGGTAAAGCAAAAGCTTGGGTTGAATCCTTTACTCGTTACCTATAATAAATACTTCAACACACCACTGGGTGTGCGCAACTTAGCTAATTTAAGAATCAAGTTTGATTGCGACATACTAATACAAAATATTAATCCTAATTCGGTCAAGAATATTACCCGTACAACGTTGAGAGAACTAGGGAGCGTTTATTGGCCTTGTTTAGCTGGTCAAACAGTTTTCCCAGTCCAAACCGCAGTACGATATCAGATACCTCTTATTATCTGGGGCGCTCATCAAGGGGTAGAGCAAGTTGGAATGTTTTCGCACGAAAACGAAGCGGAGATGACACGACGTTATCGAAAAGAGCACGATCTAATGGGTAAGGAGGCGGATGACCTGATATCAAATTTTGATACCTTGAGTGAAGATGATATCTGGCAATACCGTTATCCAAATGATGCAGAGTTACAGAGGATAGGTGTTCGAGGAATATATTTGGGGAATTATGTTCGATGGGATCCAAAAGCACAACATGAGAAAATGATTAAATCTTATGGATATTCAACCTCAAATTTTCCTCGTACATTCGATGCTTACGATCATACTGATTGCTATAATTACATGGATTTGCATGATCACCTGAAGTTCTTAAAGCATGGCTATTCTAAAGTAACAGATCATGCTTCAAGAGAAATCAGACATGGTCGTATTAGCAGAAGCCAAGCTATTTCAATGGTAAGTAGTTATAGAGCTATTGGGACCCAATATTCCAATCTGTTTTGTGAATGGCTGGAATTAGATGATCAAAGCCTTGGATTTATTTTGGACCAACACCGAAATCCACTTCATTGGGAGAAAATACCCCCAGTTGATTGGAAGTTTAAGCACTCATTACCCCTCGTTGAAGAAGGAAAGTTTAACCATGGTTTCCAAGTAACCAACAAATTATCTATGGAAGAATCAGTATCGTACATAACTATTGGCAAGGGTTGGCCATAATGTTGTAGTCACACAATGAGTAATAATCAAAATTTTACTAAAGAAGGTCAGAGTTATGAATACAGCTCTTATAATGTCAGCTCCAGATGGTTCTCTGGCTGAAACCTTACTTAAATCGGGCATTTCTGATTTGGTTTGCGTAACAAGAGAAAATGTACATTTACGATCCTCTTCTAGCCTTCTTTCTGGCCGTGAAATAACTGGTCTATCCCAAGTTAAAATTGATATTCCAAAAATCAAGACACTACTTTTAGAAGCGTACCCTCTTATTGACCGTTGGGTTAGTAGGAAACACTCATTATCAACTACATTAGAACTGTGTTTAGAATATACAATCTTGCTAATACAAATTATTGAAAATAATCGACCTAGTCTAGCTATACTGGAAACAGGTGCGCCACACCATATGTTCAGTTACTGTTTGGATATCGCATTAAATTATTTAGATGTTCCGTTGTATTATTTATATGGAAACAGTATTGATGGACGTTGTTGTGTTGTTAAGGGTAAAGAAAAAACTTCTTTTGTCAGCGTAACTAATTATAATGCTCAGTCCTCAATTGATGCCTATATCTCCCAGGTAAAAGGTAGTAGTATTTACACGCCAGCTGATAGTACTGCCTCCATTTCGCATTTTTTACACAGGAATTTTTTATACGCCCTATACTTACACTTAAGGATTTCAGTCGCCAAGATTCGCAATAGACGGAGACGCAAGTTATCCGAATCGCCAATTTGCCTAAAACTACCATTTTTGAGTTTCTGGGAGGTTCTATGTGTTATTAGGGCCCAAATAAGCTACCAAAAAATTATTAACAGGCGATCAGAAAGATTCTTAGTTCAAAATGTTAACAGTGATGATATTGTCTATGTTGGTCACATGGTGCCGGAAGCTACAAGTTTTCCTGAATGTCCTAAATATCCCGGTGAGATTGATGTCTTAATTGATCTTAAAAACAGATTTCCAAATACAAAAATATATTACCGCGAACATCCTGCTATTAAGATTTTTGGAGAATTCGGACATCTTCACTTGCAAGGATTACATAAAAATCAATCTTTTTATAATCAATTAGCAAGGTTGGAAATTGATGTTGTTCCCGTAGAGATCCATATATCTAAAATTCGTGAGCGCGGTTGCTTGTTTGCAACGAAAACCGGTCGTGTGGCGGTGGAGAACAGCATACTAAATATTCCCACAATAGTTTATGGGTTTCCATTTTATGGAATAGATTTGCCGTTAACGCATCATATTTCTCGCTTGGCTTGTACAGCCTCTGTCCGCGAGATACAGTTGTATGCGTCGAAAATCAAAAATCCTCTTGATGCTGTTAGATCGTACCTAGTTTTAACCTTTTCAGGAACAATTGAAAACCCGGGCATTAGCGTTTACTCGGATCCCAAAGTTCGCCCAGTTTTTGAGCAGTCTTTAGTGAAGTTGATACAGAAACTATGCAACTAAAAATTATATGAAACTCATTTCAACACAAATGTTGAACTATTAAATACCTTTTTTTGTCCAGCCCCTATATTATGTGCCATTATTTAGAAGAGTTTCTGGGACGGGTGGCCTCATGTTTAGTGCCTGATGCGGTCTGATTGTGTTGTATTGTTTCACCCATTTATTGATAACAATTTTAGCCTGTTCTGTTGTTGTGAACCATTCTGCGTTTAAGACCTCATAACGTAAGGTTCCATTGAAGCGTTGTTGTAACCGTTCTCCCACGGGCTGCCCGGGTAGATGTGTAAGGGCTTAATATCAGCCTTCAGCAGCCAGGCCTGAAGTTTCTCAGCAATGAATTCCGGTCCATTGTCAGAACGAATATGTTCTGGTTTCCCATGCTTGAGAAATAGTGGGAATAAGGCTTCAATAACTTCCTCAGCACCTATTTTAGTGTTTACAGCCACACATAATGCCTGACCTGAGCCCAAACTTCCCTCCAGTAAATTTGGAGAATCTGTCATGATATTTATGGCGTTAAGCGGCCATGTTTTTCAAGTTTCTTTTTAAGGTGAATTCACTTGGTGTGAGATTGCCCAGTGATGAATGTGGTCTGTTTAAATTGTAATCCTCCTTCCATTCATGGATGA
>NZ_JBFNGQ010000014.1:0-81881 GCF_040784015.1 Lentilitoribacter sp. EG35 | reverse complement strand
GGCTAAAATTGTTATCAATAAATGGGTGAAACAATACAACACAATCAGACCGCATCAGGCACTAAACATGAGGCCACCCGTCCCAGAAACTCTTCTAAATAATGGCACATAATATAGGGGCTGGACAAGCGGTCTTGAATTGCGGCAATAGTTTTACGCAATGAAATAGAATCTAAAAGTTCAGCTGTTGACTTCAGTATACTGGAATGAACGTGGACAGTATTTTGCACTAGTAGAGAATAAGGTTCAGAATGCTTGGCTTGTTTATCTCCAAATGCATCACTTTGGCTAACTGAAAGCCCGCGCAATTCGGCTAGTGCTAGCCGCAAATCCCGATATCCTGTAAATCCTAATTGCTGAGCAAAACGAAAAACCGAAGTCTCACTCTCGCCTGTAGCTGTCGCAATCTCCTTTAGCGGCATATCAGCAGCGACATCTCGATTATTGATACAAAACTCTGCTAAAATGCAAAGGGCACCGCGCCCCGTTAACGACAGTGTTGCCAGCCTTTTCATAAGATCAAATGTGTAGTCCACTGACATCGTCCTTTTATCCGCTAATATACAATGGTATTAATTTCCATATTTTATCAAGAAAAAAAGTAACTTTTATTTTTGCGGTTGAAGGTACTTAACAGAAAGCGTGTTTTATATCGGTACAGCTCCGTTAAATACCACAATAATGAACAGATATTCCGAGCTCTTTTGCAAGGGCAGCACGAACAGATAATGCATGATCAGCTTCTTCAGCTGAATGAGCGTAAACAACCTGAATATGGTTAGCTCGGTGGCGCGCCATCATTTGATCGCGTGTCACACCGGTCAAAACGCCGTGCATTATAGGCCATTCAGATGTTGTTCCTTTGCTGCGCCGCTCCGTTTCTTCCTCTGGCAAATCTACTGCTTGGCCTCGACCAATATCCATATGGAGTGCATTGTTTTCGACGAAAATTCTGGACCAGATAATTTCACCTGATTTGGCAATTCCCTTGAGAGTTCCTCCACCATTTGGAAAGAACATTGCTGGTTGACGGTAACTTTCCGAACCTGCCCAACCTCCCTTATTATGTGCAGGTGGAACCGCACCAGAAATTTCAAACACCCAAACGAAATCCGTGCAACTTCCAGATTGATCGACATCTCCCCAACGCAAATCATGCAAGGTTGTTTCCAGCGGTTGACCAAGAGCATGATGAACCCGATTTATCAGTACAGCGTCAAGGCCTGCACATTCATCCACTTCATTGAAGTGCACAATAGGTTTATCAGGGCGGATTGGAGTGCCATCGCCCCCAGTGACATCGGGCCGATCGGTATTATTCAACATACCCTCAACCAAATCAGAGGCAGGTAACAGATCTTTCAAACCCTGTTGATATTGAATACCTATAGCTTCGCATCCGAACTCTTCCGCTATGTGCACAGCAGCTATATACATTCTGCATTGATCCAAGACCTGCGCCTCTGTAAGCTCGGTGGCATGATTTGTCCCAAAATGAAATTTTAAACCACGCGCCTTTAACCATTCAAAGACCCTTATGGCCTCTGATTCAGATACTTGGTTAGTTTCATAATATAGCGCTGATTGAGACAATCGCTCCTTATATATCCCCATGGGCATGAGCAGTTCATCAGGAATAATCGCATTATACATACCCATGCACCCCTCATCGAAAACACCAAGGATCACTTTGTTCTGCCGGATATCATCCGCAATATCTTTGGCCAACTTCCGATCCTTATCAGATAGCGCGTTCAATTCCGCGGAGCGAACATGGCTGAGATCATGGCTGATTGTTTCAGTTTTCAGCCATTCTTGCAGTGCATTAAGAAAAAACGCATCATCAAAATTCTCACTCCAGAGAGTTGAAAATTTAACTCCCGCCTTAACCAAAGAACCATTCAGATTAAGCATACCGACTAGTCCAGGCCATTGCCCAGACCAATTAGCTAAGGTCAAAATTGGCCCCCTATGGGATACAAGGCCGGCCAGAACATGATGTGAATACTGCCATACAGCTTCGGCCACAATAATAGGTGCCTCAGCATCGATTTCAGCGAAAACATCCATACCTTCGCGTTGAGATGAAATAAATCCATGCCCCTCTGATTTAACTGGATGTGCGCGTTGCGTACTATATCCCATACCACCCAAAACAGCGCTCAATTTATCTTCCATAGCTTTTTGTGCGGGCCAACACATAACGTTAGCGCTCTCGCGCAAATCTCCACTCGCGATAATCCAAATCTTTGACATCCTATTCTTCCTCTTCATGCATTATTGTCGTATAGGCAGCAAAATCGTCCTGCATACGTCGAAACACCTGATATTTTCGGTCGTGATATTGAGAAACCTGTCCCGTTCGAGGCGATATGCTTCTCCCGGGTCCACTCATTTTTTCCATCGCTGTCGCCAAATCAGGCATAGCCCCTGCGGCAACCGCGCCCAACATTGCCGACCCAAGTAGAACTGGTTCAGACTGTTCAGGAACAATAACTGGTATTTGGCAGGCATCTGCCAGCTCTCGTAAAAACAGAGTGTTGTGGGCCAACCCACCACTTAAAACCAAGGCGGTTACGGGTACACCGCGCGATACCATTTCTTCTAATATATGCCGCGACCCGTAGGCTAACGCCTGTAACGTGGCGAGATAATTCAGCGCCAAATCCCCACCACCATGGGCAAGCGACAATCCAGATATCGCCCCAAGTCTGTTTGGATCTGCCAATGGCGAACGGTTCCCATGAAAATCCGGTTGAACATGACGATCCCGCGTCAAGAAGGCCGTTTCAGATCCCATTGCGTCAAGCGTTTGAGACAGCTTTTCGTAAATCGAGATGCTTTCTGAACGTGCCTGTTCTCGCATTTCAGAACCAGCGGAATGCTGCTCAATAATAGTGTCGATTAGCGCACCCGCAGCCGATTGTCCGCCCTCCAGCGCCCAGACATTTGGTAAAAGAACCGAGTAATAAGGCCCCCATACACCTTGCACAAAAACCGGTTCCTGAGATAACGCGATATGACAAGCCGAGGTACCGGCAATAATTGCCATTCGTTGTGTCAGAGGTGCCAAGTCCGGCATAGCTCCCAAGGTTCCCAGAGCACCGGAATAAGCATCTATCAAACTCGCAGCAACAGGCATACCAGCTGAAAGACCTAATTCATCAGCTGCCTCCTGCGAAAGTTGACCTACATTATCCCCGGGGGATGCAAATCTATTTCCAATTTTGGCATATGTTTCATGAGTTAAATCTTCAAGCCCGACTGAACTCAAAAACTGGCTATCCCACCCCTCTCCGTTTAGGCCTTTATGTCCCATGTAGGTCCACTTACATACACTCGAACACAATGAGCGAGTTTTAGTGCCCGTGGCACGCCACACAAGCCAATCCGGTAGATCAAAAAAATGCCCTGCCAGATCCCAAGTCTGAGGCAGATTATTTTTAAGCCAGCGGAGTTTTGGGATTTCCATTTCAGGTGAAATGACGTCACCCGCATATTTAAGAACTTCAGCGCCCGTATCATTGATCATCTCGGCATCTTTGATTGCCCGATGGTCCATCCATAATATCACGTCCTGTTCAGGTTCGCCTCCGGGCGCAACGCTAACAGGACCACCGTCAGGAGTACAAACAACTAATGAACACGTAGCATCGAATCCGATACCTACGACATCTGCTCCTGTCACATTTGCGTCAGAAATGACCTCCCTTACCGATGCACAAATTGCCTGCCATATATCGGCCGATGACTGCTGCATATAATCTGGTTTGGGGTTGAACGTCTTTGTGTCTCTTGATGCGGCCGCCAACAGTCGACCAGCTTCATCAAACAATCCCGCTCGCGCCGACCCGGTTCCAACATCAATCCCGAGAAAATATGCCATAAGATTTACACCGCCATTAACCGAATGAAAAAACGGCAGACCTCCGACCGTCTTTTTTTACTTGTAAGTGACCATAATAGTTGAAAGTATTTTCAATTGTGTCTTGATCCGGCATATATGTTTCCTTTCAGTTACTTATCTTCTGGAGAAACTTGTTTTTTGGCAATTTCTCGATCAAGCATCTTAGTATCGTGCATGATGGACGCATCTTCGTAATTCTCCGCTAGAGCAACGGAAATCATTTCAATGATTGCCAATTGTGAAATACGTGTGCTGATCACATCCATGGAAATAGGTGAGCGGCGCACTGCCGAAACCAAGACGACGTCAGATATTTGTGCAATCGGCGACTTAGGGTCACTTGTAATTGCTATGCGCTTAAACCCACGCCGCCCTGCGGTTTCAAACGCATCGGTAATATCTCGTGTTCTGCCCGAACACGAGATCCCCAAAAATACCGCACCAGGTCTAACTGTGGCTGTAACCGCCGCAAGAATATGAGGATCAGAATGGGCGCTTGCCGTCAATCCAAGCGCGAGAAATCGTTGGTAGGCATCAAAAGCTACAGGCGCAGAACTACCAAAACCTGCCAGGTGGACATGGTTTGACCCGACAAGCAGGTCAGCCGCCTGCTGCAATGCATCATAAGATATCAACGAACTGGTTTTAAACAACTGTTCAGAGTTAACATCAATCACCCGTCGCACAGTTGATGCCATTTCATGGTTTGATGATTGGTCTGTTGGTGTGCCGGTTCCGGCAAGCTGGGCTCCCAGCGCCAAGCCTCGTCCCTCCGCAAGCGCAAGACGCAACTCCTTATATCCACTCAGGCCCAGCATTTTACAAAAACGAAATACCGTGGTTTCACTCACGCCAGTTCGTTTCGCTAGGTTATGAATCGTCAATCCGCCAACTTCCATCTGATTGTCCAACACCCATTGTGACAATCCCGCCATGGTCTTATCTGCGGAACGCGAGACTGAAACCAGTTTCTGAAAGATAGCAATGCCTCGCCCTCCGATAGAGTCTATTGCTTCATCTGCATGTGGCTGAATGTGTTCATTTTTCATTTTACGTCATGTCCTTCTGAAGGTTTGGAGGGCACAGCGCATCCAGAAATTGAGGTGTTATAGAAACACGAGCCCCCTTTTGATCAAACAGATAACATGTCTTGGAATCAATTTGTATGGCAAGTGTTTCACCAGTGCTAAAATAGCGAGCTTTACTATCACGCGCGACGATAGTCTCAGAACCAATTGTAATATGGACAATCGTATCACTCCCAAGCATCTCGACGAAACCAAGATGACCACTAACTTTAAACCCATTACCTTCTTCAAATATAATATGCTCCGGACGAACTCCAAGCTCCACATCGCTACCCAAATCGAGAGGCTTTATTACTGAAATCTCGATGGTTGGCCCAAGATCAAGCTGTATGCTCACGACCTCGCTTGTCGAAGCAATTACCTTGCCCTTTAAAAAATTCATGGCTGGGGATCCTAAAAATCCTGCGACAAACCGATTGGCAGGTTGATGATACAACTCCATTGGTGTGCCAACCTGTTCGATCCTGCCTTCGTTCATAACGACAATCCGATCAGCTAAGGTCATTGCCTCGACCTGATCGTGGGTCACGTAAATCATTGTCGAATTTAGTTCCGCTTTTAAACGCGCAATTTCAACACGCATATCAACCCGCAACGCAGCATCAAGGTTAGAAAGCGGTTCATCCAGAAGAAACAATGAAGGTTTACGCGTGATTGCCCGACCAATTGCAACGCGCTGTCTTTGACCGCCTGATAGTTCGCGGGGCTTGCGGTGTAGATATTGATCCAGATGCAGTTTCTTCGCTGCCTCGCCAACACGCCGAACAATTTCATCGCGCACAGTTCGCGCTATTTCCAGCCCGAACCCCATATTTCGATCTACATTCATATGAGGGTAAAGTGCATAGGACTGGAAAACCATCGCGATACCCCGTTCAACAGGTTCCTGATCGCTGACATCTTCGCCATCAATTAAAATTTCACCAGAATCGATTTTCACCAGACCAGAGATGATGCGCAAAAGCGTTGATTTTCCGCATCCGGAAGGACCAACAAGAACACAAAACTCCTGATCTTGGATTGTGAGGGAAAGCTCCGGTATGACCGTAAGTGCACCAAATTTTTTTACTACATTTTGAATTTTCAGTGTTGCCATGATTACCCTTTCACCGCTCCGGCCAGCAAACCGCCGACAAAGGCACGTTGCACAAAAATATAAAGAACAATTAGCGGAAGCGCGATTAGTGTGAGAATGGCGAACAAAGCGCCTGGATTAGCCATATAAAGGCCGGAATATTGCATCGGAACAATTGTAAGTGTCTTCATTTCGGCCTCGGTCAGAACAATCAAGGCCAGAAAAAACTCGTTCCATGTGACTATAAATTGCCAAATAGCAACAAAGAATATCGCGGGTCGAATGAGAGGAAGCGCAACATGGCGGAATGTTTGCCATGATGAGCACCCATCCACTTTTGCCGCCTCAAAAAGTTCTTTTGGTGAATCATCCATGAATGCTTTTAAGATGACAATAGCAAAGGGCACGCCCAGCGCTGAATAAGGAAAAATCAGTCCCCAATATGTATTCACCCACCCAAAATTTTTCAGCAATATTGCCAACGGTAATACCAGGGATGCCATCGGTACCATCAAGGTCGTAAGCAAGGTTGAATAAAGGACGATAGATCCGCGCAACCGCAAAATTGAACAGGCAAAAGCAAAGAGTGCCGCCACTGAAACCACAATCACCACAGTAGCAACTGATATAATCAAACTATTGAGAAAGATGCCAAAAAGGGGATTATCTCGGATCACAATTACAAAATTATCAAACGTTATCGGCCATGCAATAAGCTGGGGGTCAAATGCTTGGGCTGGTGTCCGCAATCCCACAGAAACCATATAAACAAGAGGTATCATCCAAATTGCAAGCACAAGAAAGAGCAAAGTATGTATTACAATGGAGCGAAGTTGTGTGCGTGTTCTAGCGTTCATGCCTGCTTTTCCTTCGGCTTAACACCAGCTTTATTGATATTCTCTTTTCCAAGATAGATAATCTGGAGCAACGTCAATGCGAGCGCAATGATCAATACAATCACCGAGAGCGCCGCACCGCTTCCGGTATCTCCCAGAATGAAACTCTGTTTAAAAATAAAGGTTCCAAAAACTTCACTGGCGCGATTTGGGCCACCGCTGGTCATGAGATGCACAATCGGGAAGGTTTGAAGCGTACCGATAATGCCTAACATCAAAAGTGATTTTGTAGATGGTGAAACCATGGGAACGATCACATCATATGCCAACCGCCAACCTTTGGCTCCATCAACACGTGCTGCATCAAATACTTCAGAGGGCATATTTGCCAACCCGGCAATATACATCAACATTGAAAATCCGGTCCACTGCCAAATATTTACAATGATCAGGGCGTAAATAACCGACTTGGAATCTCCAATTGGTGAGTATGACAGGGAAATACCAACAAGCTTTAGATATTCCTGCGCAATACCGTAATAGGGAGCATATAACTGTACCCAAACGATACTCACTACAGAAACCGATGTCACAACAGGTAAGAAGAATGCGGTTCGGAAAAAACTTTTAAACCTGTCCGTATGGCGTTCAATAAAATAGGCGAGCATTCCACCAATAATCATCTGAACCGGAATGGTAATCAAACCCCAAAGGGCCATATTACGCACAACAATCCAAAATGTGGGATTTTTCAGGATTTCCGTATAGTTTGCCATTCCGGCCAAGACGACTGATCCATCACGCGTCTCTGTATAAAAGCTGTTTTGTAAAACCCATAGGATTGGATATGCAACGAAAATCACAAAAAGCAATACAGCAGGTATAACAAACGCAAAACTTCTCAGCTGACTCATCTATATGTGACCTCCTAAAAATTTAGACACACCGTTCCTTTCATCGCACATGATACTCATTGCGAATAAGGCTAACGAAACTCAACTCTATATCAAGATATGTCGCCCAAGCTAATCTCTCAACTTGAGCGACACTCGGGAGGGTTTATTTTTCCATCGCCGCATCGTTCGCAACCTGTACGGCCTTCAAAGCATCTTCTGCACTTTGATCACCGGACGCGACACCTGCTAACGCATTTTCTAGCGCTTCAGATACTACTGGTGAAGCCAAACGCTGGTTTTCCGCATTTGGCAACTCAGCCATGAAACGATCATACATTTTCTTGACGTGGTCACTTACTTCGCCTTTGGGTTCATGACCCACAAAAGCCGGCAAATCATTTAGATCGTTGAGCGCTTGTTGTAGACCAACACCGTTGGTAAGCTCCGCCAAAAACGTCCAAGCGGCATCATTGCTAGCTCCATTATTTGTCAATCCATATCCGATATCAATACCGCCTACTGGTGGACTCGAGCGGGTTGACCCTGGAACAGCAGGAAGAAAGAAATAATCAAAGCCTTCCATGTTTTCCACGTCCTGAGAAAGTGGCGGTGGAAATTTACTTTCCTGCATCCACCAAGAACCCAGTGCCATCATCCCGACTTTACCTTGAGCGAGAAGTTGAGCACCAGTTGGATAAGCATGAGCACCTAGCGCTCCTTGCTGGAAGATACCGTCGTCAAACAGCCCCTTCCAGGCATTCATCGCAGACACAAGTTCTGGAGATGTCCATGGCATATCGCCAGATTGCGCTTTTTCAACTATGCCTGGCGAAAACTGGTTAGCCAACATCAAGAAGACATTTACATTTTGCCATCCATCTGCAGCTCCTTGGAACATGGGGATCATCCCCTTGTCACTCAGTGTCGCCGCAACGTTTTTCAGCTCTTCATAGGTATCAGGAACAGACAGTCCCAATTCTTCAAAAACACGTCTGTTGTACCAGATAGCCAAGACCTGAGATTCTTGTGGAACGATATAATATCCTTCATCGCCCTCAGGATTACCCATCAGCACCTGCCGACGATTGATAGGGAAGATTTTTTCACTCCAATTTTCGCCCCACTCTGCCACAGCTTTATCATTTATCGCAGTCAAATGTTTGCGATATTGCTGAGTAAGCGCACCCGGCTGAAGCCCTATGACGTCTGGTAGACTGTCAGAAGCAGCAGCAGCTCTCAACGCTGTGATATACTCGGGTGAATAGTTATAATAGGTATATTTGACATCAATGTCTGGATATTTTTCCTCAAATGCGGCTATTGATTTTTCCATTGTACTCTGAACAAACCACGACCAGACAGTCACCTCAGTTGGCTCGGCGTGAACCGCCGTTGACGCTAGTAGCGTCGCTAATGCAGCGGCTAAATATTTCTTCTTAAACATTGTCTTCCTCCTTGTTGATGGTCTCTCCCTTGTTCCATCGCTGTTAAAGCGATGGTGACACCCATTTGGCAATTAAGCCATTTTTAGCGTTGGATCAGTGATTTCCAGATCTTCCTCCAAAGTCTTTTTAGACTTGATTCTCTTCTTCTTTAGCTCGTCATGGTAGAATTTAGTCGCATCCTCCGACGAAATTTCCTCTTCAACGACAAGACGCATCGTACGCACGATGTCTGGCGCGCTTTCAGCAAAGAAAATTTTGCGCCCGAACAGAGCTACGCGAGCACCATATCGCTCGGCCTGTTGGACCATCTCCAATGTGTCTCGCGTTGTTGACGATGCCCCACCCAGTATCCCGACAATCAGATTTCCTGGGTCAAATGATGCCAGCTCCTCTGTCGCCTTTGGACCGTTATAAACGACTTTGAGAAAAACCGGTCGATCGTGAGATGAGACACCCGCAAGGCATCTTGCAATCGCGTCATTATTATATGTGGCAAAATCTTGATCACCAGTGGCGACTTTAAACTGGGGATTAAACACCTCCAGAAAGTGACGAATACCGGCAGCAGATGCTTCATCCCTGAATTGAGAGTAAGCGTCTAGAGAACGACGATCCTGATCCAAATCGTTGAAAAAAGTCAACGCATATAGCCCAAGATCTGCAAGAGGCTTAACCCGATCCAATCGGGCGGAGCGGAACGGAACAGTTGGATGGGCAATGTAACTTGCACCCCTCCAATGCCAAATGTCACTTCCGTCGTTCAATCTGATCGCCGGCGTCACCGCCGAATTGTGAAATACACCTTGAGATGCTAGTGCTTCACCAGATGATAACGACGTAAGCATAATATCAACTTGGTCGTCACGAACCATATTTTTCATGGCATCACGGTAAACCTGCAAAGGTCTCATACGTCCGGTGGGTGCTCCATTTTTATCAAGCTCAGGCCCTGCCACACCACAACCCAGCGCCATATCCCCGTCTTTTGCATCCGCAATGATAAAGTCTGCCGGACGATAATCGCCACTCTGAATTTTCCCTAGTTTGCGTTCTAATCGCTTTTCTTTCAGCATTTCACTACTTTCTATCAGTTTTAATGGTACAAGTTCGCTGCTGCCTGCTCGCAACGATTGTTCAGTTTTTCAAAAAGTGGACCGAGATATTTTACAGTTTCCTCTTCTGCAACATTTCTCTCGAAGAGATGTATTGGGTTGCGGTTTCGCCAATAAAAAAATATTTTTTTATTTTTATATAAAAAAACAAACTTCTTAATTAGTCAAGATGAAAATTATTTTTAAATTAAAAAGGATAAAAACTCGCTTGTGGAGGCAAAGTATCATCTCATTTTTCGTCCGCAGCATCGCCCCTCCAACCCAATCGTTCAGCATGTTTAAGGCAATCAGACCACAGTGAAATAGCTTCAGTAGCTGATGAGCTTAGTAATGACCGTGCAGAAACAGCGTGTCCAAGCCGCAAAGCGGATTCAATGTCCCAATTTTCATGCAACGCATAGAAAAACCCAGCAGCAAATGCATCACCTGCTCCATTCGAGCTGACTATATTTTCTGCCGGAACACGGACCGAAGGCTGATAAAATATCTGCCCCGATCGGGTTCCGGCAACCGCACCTTCCGGGTAATGTGCTACAATGATTTTAATATTGGTACGATCAAGTAATACCGTGATAGCTTGCACCAAAGCATCGCGACGAGCAGACCCTTCTTTCGGCAACTCAATCCCAGCAAGTGCACCTAATTCAAAATCGTTCACGACGAGATAATCCAGATAATCCAAACAAGGTCCTGCCAGTTTACGCAATCGGTCAGGGGCGATACTCATCAATTCTAGATTGGTTTCCAGACCATGCTCCTTTGCCAACCGCAATAATGTGGACCATCCGTTTTGACCATCTTCATCAATTTTATCGAGGAGTGCATGCGCACCAGGCAAACCAAGATGCAGCATGCGCGCGCTTGTCTTGGTGAAATCAAAGTGTTTGACATCAAGTGTGCTTGAGACACCTGCATCATATACGTGAGTTCGTCTTTGCGTTTTTTCTGCGAGAAACGCAATCGCCCAGTGAGTTGGATGCCCGGCGACCTGACGCAGTTGTCGCGTATCGATTGACAAATCATTTGCCAGTTGAAGCAACAAGTCACCATGGTCATCATTTCCGACCACGCCAATCGTTTCCACATGAGTATCTGGATTAAGTCGCTTTATATCAGCAGCAAAATTAAAGCCAGAACCACCTCCATGAATACTTAACTCCGTAACGGCTGTAGATGACTCTTCATCCGGCCAACGTTCCATCGACATATTTCGGTCAACGCACCACGTTCCACCTGTCAAGAAACCACGTCTTACTGCTGTCATTGTCAAATTTCCCTTTACTTAAATGTAGTACAGACCATCCACTAAGAGTGCCCTCATAAACTTTGTGGGATCTGCATAGCGCCTGTCATAATTGCCACGGCGTCATTCATCGAGATGTCACTTGAATTTTCCAACGCCACACGTTTGCCGAGACGGTGGATGTGAACACGATCGGACACTTCGAAAAGATGTGGCATATTATGGCTAATTAGAACCACGGAAACACCTTTGTCTCGAATATTGGCGATCAAATCGAGTACTCTGCCGCTCTCCTTCACGCCAAGTGCAGCAGTGGGCTCATCCATAATAACAACTTTGCCACCAAACGCTGTGGAGCGCGCAATGGCTACCCCCTGACGCTGCCCGCCAGATAAAGTTTCCACCGACTGGCCAATATTCTGAACCGTTAAAATCCCTAAATCCGACAAGTGTTTTTTTGCAGCGCTCCGCATTCGTTTCTTGTCAAGCTGCTGACCAAACTTACCTCGCCAACCCGAAACAAGTAACTCACGTCCCAAATACATATTGTCAATAATCGACAAAGCTGGCGCCAATGCTAGATTCTGGTAAACCGTTTCAATGCCAGCACGCCGTGCATCTAATGGGCTTTTGAAACTGACAAGCTCTTCCTCCATATAAATTTGCCCATCATCAGGAATAACTGCGCCGGAAAGTGTTTTAATCAGGGTAGATTTTCCCGCTCCATTATCCCCAATAATACCAAGGATCTCTCCTTTTCGAAGCTCAAAGTCTGCTCCATCAATTGCAACAACATGACCGTAAGATTTTCTGATATTTGTCGCGCGTAAAATTGTCTCCGTCACGTCGTCGTCCCCCGAATACGTTGGTCAAGAGCAACGGCAATGATGATGAGGAAGCCAATGGTAAATTCCTGCCAAAGAACATCTAAGCCCGCCAGAGCCAAACCATTTTGAAACACGCCAACAATCAGAGCGCCTATCATGGTACCCAAAATTGCACCTCGCCCACCAAACAGGCTGGTTCCTCCGATCACAACAGCAGTGATGGAGTCCAGATTGGTCATACCACCACTCAGGGGGCTAACGGCACCGATCCGGCCAATCAACAACCAACCAGCAACACCACAAATTACACCTGCTAAGGTATAGGTGAACAAAATCACCTTAGTAGAATTGATGCCGGATAATCGCGACGCTTCAATATCGTCGCCGACGGCATAAATATGCCGCCCCATTGGCGTTGAACGCAACATGTACAGAAGAAGCAGAGCGGTCAAAACCATAATGGCAGAGCCATACATTATCTGCGAACCCGAACCAAAACTGAACGTTTGTCCAGCCCATTGAAGAAGAGAGGCCTGCGCCTCTACATCTTGGCTGCGGAGTGTCTCACCCTTAGACCAAAACTGTATGATCGCGCTAAAAATGCTCCAGGTTCCAAGCGTGACGATGAAGGGTGGTAACCGTAAGAGTGTCACAAGTGACCCATTGAACAGCCCACACCCGCCGCCTACAGCAACTCCTGTCAGAAGTGCTAACTCGGGAGGCAAGCCATTTACCAACGCCAGTCGCCCTATGGCAATCGAGCTAAGGACCATGATTGCTCCCACAGAAAGATCAATCCCTGCGGTAAGAATGATTAGTGTTTGAGCCAGACCAACCATTGCAATAATCGTGACCTGTTTTAAAACAAGTGAAAGATTGAACGGGTGAAAAAACCGATCCCCCACCATGAACGCAAAAATCAAGACGGCCAACCCTAAAATGCCAAGCGGGATCATCGTAGGATTGGCCATTAAAAAGTTAGTCACGCGGACCAACCCTGTGCGGCTGACAGCAGGTTCTTTCATGCATACCTCTTATGAAGATGAAAACAAATAGAAGGGGCGCTCTATAGCGCCCCTAGTAATTAGCCCCAGCAAAGCTTTAGCGCTTCCTCGGAGGAAATAGAAGCTATCCCCTTCACAGGCGCATCCGTAACAAGCTGCACACCAGTGTTGTAAAAATCGAGCCCGTCGCTGTTTTCAGGAAGCTTGCCTGTTTTGGCATATTCCACAACAGCCTCAACACCTAAGGAAGCCATTAGAAGCGGAAATTGCATCGATGTTGCATCGATCACGCCATCCCGAACATTTTCAACACCTGGACAACCACCATCTACCGATGTCAGCAGAATGTCGTCAGCAGATTTTCCAGCAGACTTAAGTGCCTGCCAAGCGCCTGCGGCAGCTGGTTCATTGATCGTATACACAACGTTGACATTGTAATCACGTTGGAGCAACGTTTCCATGGCTGTGAGGCCGCCCTCTTCACTGCCACCGGTAACCTGATGACCAACTATACGATCATCTTCCTCATCGCCTCGACGATCCGGGTTTTTAATATCAAATCCGAAGCCTGCCATGAACCCCTGATCTCGCAAAACATCTACTGTCGGCTGACTTTCATGTGCATCAAGCAAGGCAACCCGCGCATTCTTGGTCCCTTCATCACCCAATGTCGCAGCGGCCCACGCACCTATTAAACGACCGGCTTCAAAATTGTCTGTCGCAAAAGTTGAATCAGCGGCTTCGATTGGCTCAAGAGGTGTATCTAGCGCGATCACAAGAATACCTGCGTCACGCGCCCGTTTGATAGTTGGTACAATCGCCTTGGTATCATTTGCAAGGATCAAAATCCCTTTAGCACCTGATGAAATCAGATTTTCGACTGCCGATACCTGCGTCTCATTATCTCCGTCATAATCACCTGCATAAGCTTGCAACTCAACGCCAAGCTCTTTCGCCTTTGCCTCAGCGCCTTCTCTCATTTTAACAAAAAACGGATTGTTATTCGTTTTCGTAATCAACCCTATTAGAACATCATCGGCAGCATTTACAGGCGCAGTTAATCCCCATGTCGCCGCAAATGCGATTGCTGTACTCAACATTAACTTCTTCATAATTTTTCTCCCAATACTATTTGTGGTTTGAAACGAAATCAGGGAATGCCTGATCAGTTTTCCTGATCGTTTAATAAAAAAATATTTCTCATTGTTAGTCAAGAAAAAAGATAGTTTTTTATACGCTATGTAGATAATGTTCCATTATTTTACACTGATCGCACGCCTTGTAATTGCCGTAGATATGATGATTGAGGTAGCTGGATTTTAACCTCAGGCATTGACGATCTGATTGCTGCTATTCTGCCAAGTCGATCACTGACAGAATGTTAAGTATTCTAATTGGTTTTGTCGCGACGTTCTGGAAAACCAATGGATTCTAATACTATGAATTGGGTTGCCAATCCAATCTTAAACCGCTCTGCTTATCAAACAGGTGCATTCCAGAAAATTGAGGTGCAAGATTAATTGTTTTTCCCACTTCCAGTGGACGGCGGTCGCGAATTAGGGACGTAAATCTTGATCCCGATGCAGAAACGACAACCACTGTTTCGCTTCCCATGGGTTCCAGACTTTCAATAATACATGCGGCCCCTTGGCCTTCTTCGACCAAATCCAAGCTTTCTGGACGCAGGCCACAGACGATTTCATGCGGTAGGTTTTCAGGATGTTCATTTCCCGGCCATGCAAACAATGTCCCAGCAAAAGTTATCCCGTGGCGGTCAGTTTCAGCGGGAAATATATTCATGGCAGGAGACCCAATAAACCCGGCAACGAAGATACTCTGCGGGGTATCGTAAACGTCTAAGGGGTGACCAACTTGCTGAATCATTCCATCGTGCATGACTACAACTCTGTCGCCCATCGTCATCGCCTCAATTTGGTCGTGGGTAACATATATAGAGGTCGTGCGTAGCCTATTGTGTAGCGCTTTAATTTCTGTACGCATCTCGACACGTAGTTTTGCATCAAGATTGGAGAGCGGTTCATCAAATAAAAACACCTCCGGGTTCCGCACAATTGCACGTCCCATGGCAACGCGTTGTCGTTGTCCTCCTGATAAGGCACGAGGCTTTCTGTCAAGGAGAGGAGTAAGCTCCAATAATTTCGCTGCATCATCGACCCGGCGGTCCATTTCCGCCTTAGGCGTTTTTCGAAGTCGCAAGCTGAATTCAATATTTTGTCGGACTGTTTTATGTGGGTAGAGTGCATAGTTCTGGAAAACCATAGCTATATCGCGGTTTTTAGCCGGAACGTTATTCACCTTCCTTTCGCCAATATGAATATCGCCTGCGGTTATGTTTTCCAATCCGGCAATCATGCGCAGAAGCGTCGATTTCCCGCAACCTGAGGGGCCGACGAGAACCACAAATTCACCATCCAAAATTTCAAGGTTCAGATTCTGAATGACCTCGGTTGCAGCATAACTTTTTTTAAGATTAGACAATGTAACTGATGCCATCGCTATTCCTCTCCCCTAAATTACTTTACTTTATTTGACCGCGCCACTTGTTAGACCATTCACAATCTGTCGTTCAAAAAGCAGGTACAATAGCAAAATGGGGACAATTGTTGTGATTGTAAAAGCATTGATCAGTGGCCAATCGGTGAGCCCCATATTGTCGCGCATAGCATATAGTTGATACGGTAACGTGCGCATATCACTGGACGATGTGAAGGCAAGAACAAACGGAAACTCATTCCACGATTCGCGTAGTGACAAAATTCCAGCGGTAACTACGCCTGGTATTGAGATCGGAACAACAACCTTCCAAATTCGTTGCCAAATAGAGGCCCCGTCGATTGCAGCTGCTTCTTCCAATTCCATTGGGACGGCTTGAAAGAACCCGATCAATATCCAAGTTGCCATCGGCACTGCGGTCGCCGTATATGTAACAAGTAATACCGAGTAGGTGTCCAGCAAATCCAATTTTGCAATAACATCGAACAAAGGAATTATTAAGCTGGCACGCGGAAGAATACGTGGCACGAGAATGAATAGTAGCAGGATGTGCCGCCATGCAAATGCATATCTTGCAAACCCGTAGGCAGCCAGCACTGAAAAGAATAATGTTAATACGGTAGAGGATATTGCAAGATAAAAACTATTTGCGAGTAATCGAGGAAAACCATCGGATGTGACGACTTTGCCATAATTACTAAAAGTGGGATTTTCTGGAATGAAGCCCTCAGAATATAATGTGAGAGGAGTTTTTAGTGATGCAGAAAACGACCAGAGGATTGGCAGAACTGCCCAAATTGTAAGCACTATCAACATAGACCATGCGATGATGCGAGTTTGGGTCGAAGCAGGACGAGAATCATTTGCCATCTTGAGTTCGCCCCGCTACCTTGAGAAAAACAGCGCTCAACGCGATGTTGATAATCAGAATTACGATCATCACGGCTGCGCCGGTGGAATAGTTCAGATCACGAAATGCTAGCTGGTACATATAGACTGCCAAGACTTCCGTAGACCTGCCTGGCCCGCCACCCGTAAGCGGTAAAATAATGTCAAACATGTTGAAGCTGGCAAAACTAAGCCACATCAATGCAAGTGACAGCATGGGTATAATTGATGGGATGGTGACGTGCACAAATTTCTGAAAACTGGACGCACCGTCAATTTCGGCAGCAGCATATAGTTCTGGATCGATCGTCTGAAGACCCGCCAGTAGAATTAAAGTGGCAAATGGAGCGATGAACCAAACATTTGCCATCGTAATAACTATGAGCGCCTTTTGCGGATCCGCCAACCATGACACCGCCGAATAACCCAATGCACTGGACAATTGGGTCATGATTGCATTGTCCCCGGTGAATAAAAACCGCCACATCACCGCTGTGGCGACACCGGAAACCAAATAAGGGATCAATGCAATTGCGCGAAAGAAACTACGAGCAAAAGTGATTTGGTTCAACGCAAGCGCATGAATAAGAGACATCATGATACCAATGATAATTGTCGCAGCCACAAAAATGAGTGAAATCACTAGTGAGTTTTTAAACCCGTCTGAGCGAAATAAATCTATATAATTATCGAGCCCAACAAATGGTTGACCTGTTTCCCAAACCTCAATCTGGAAGAGGGACATCAAGATACCGCGCACCACGGCATATCCAAGAACACCCGCAACAACTGCGATAGCGGGAAACAACAATATATAGGGCGTCAGTCTCTCAATGAGAGAATTCCACTTGCCTTGGTGAGCGGCGATCATTCCATACCTCCACAACAATAAATCTTCGATACTGGGCCGAAGATAAATCCGGCCCAGTCATTATTGTACTTGGATTACCACTTAGCCGTCGGTTAACTCATCTATTAACTTCTGGTGCTTTGCCGCGATGTTGCTTGCGTCCGCATCCGGATTACTCAACGCTTCCTGCATCGAGTCTAGCAAGATCTGGTAAATCTGACTCTGCCTAGGATGGGTTGGCAACGGCGTCAAATTTGAGAATCCTTCGGCGAACTCAGATGACCATGGCTTAATCCTGTTGTACTCAGGTGATTTGAACACCGACATAACAGTGCTTGGCTGATATCGCACTGACACTTCGCCCACGTTTTTAGGATCAGAAAGGTAGCGCAGCACTTTCAATATAACGTCGTCATTTGCTGCATCCTTTGTGACAAGAAATGGCCAGCCGAGGGTCATAGTGCGAGCTTCACTTTCAGCTCCAGGACGTGCCGGTGGAGGTGTACCATCCCAGTGTTCGTTCCATGTTAAAGATTCATTGAGCGTGGGATAAATATTGTCGCCCAAAAGTGCTTGAGCTGCATTCCCTCCAATAAATGACGCGCGCATTGCGCCCGAATCCCAAGCAAGTACATCCGGTGACGTCAGCCCCTCTCGAACCAATGCTTGGTAGAAACCCAAAAGATAGTGACCCGCCTCCGAGTTAATCTGTGGAACTCCGTTTTCAAACTGCCCACCCATTGACATGAACGTTGCCAGGAACCAAACCGGATCATGCGCTCGGCTTCCGATAACAGCAAAACCAGTATTGCCCTGATCCTTTGCTGCTCGCGCAAATTTGAGAACATCATCCCATGTTTGCGGTACATTCATGCCAGCATCTGCTAACCAATCCTTGCGATATGTATACCAATAAGGTCCAGCGAAAAGCGTAACACCATAAGGTGTGCCATCAAGTGACGCCATTTCAATCGCCGCTGAAGAAAAATCATCCAACGAAGCAGGATCTTCTGAGCGCCACATCTTCAGAACGCCAGACACGTCACGCACTGCATCCTGTGCAACGAGCGGAGCAAGTCCATCTGCCGGGACTTGGAGAATGTCCGGAGCTCGACCAGCCTGTCCTGCGCGAAGCGCATCAGCAACTGCTGTTTCCAGTCGCACAACGTTTGCCGTCACCTTGATATCAGGATTATTTTTGTGGAAGGTCTCGAATGCATCAGCTGGCATAAAGTTCTCACGCCCAAACCAGACCGTGACCTCTGTCGACTGTGCGATAACATCGTTCGTACCAGCTAACAAGCTACCGCCAAAAATTAGAGATGCGCACGCAACTGATCGCGCTACATTTGTGATGTAGGATAGTTGAAATCGTCTCATTTTGTTCCTCCTCAATTGGATTGATTGAATGTTTACAATCTCCTAAGCGAAACATAGCCGCGGCGAATTAGGCGCCTTGTCTTGCTTTATTTCGCATGCAAACAGGCTGTTAAAGTTTACTTTCACTAAGTCGGCCAGCCTGATGCCGACGGTGATTTGGCAATGATTTTGTGTATTCCTTGTCAATCGCACAATAGCTCTGCGCGGGCTTCGATAACGCGTGTTTTCTTACCTAACGGGCAACCTTTTATCTGACCTGAAGTTCACTGACAGACGTGACCCAAGGGCATGCTAAGATTGAGAATCCGACACACATTTTCATTCATAAAAAAAGAAATATTTTAACATGTCAACTAAAAAGAATTTTTTTTCTTAGAGATTTAAAGATATTACACCCAGATAACCTGTTAACTCGCGGGAATGACAATTGTTTCTGACCCCTGGTGATAAAACCGCAATCTGTTAGCTATAAGCATTACAGTTCTCCGTCTGGAATTATCCAAAAAGACGTTTGGCGGGCTTGTTGCAAAGATTGGATCAAGACTGAATTATCCAGCAATTGCAGCAAATTGTTGGAAAGCAGATTGAGTGGTTTTTCCGAACTGATATTTGCGGATCATGTGTGTAACTTCGATACCTTTTAGTGTTGCGCTAGCTGAATAAAAGGCTTTAAAGCCCATCATGGGGCGCGTCAGTTTCTTGATGAAACGATGGTCTTGTTCTACAATATTTTTCCGTTGCCTGACAGCGCATTGTAAATGCGTGAGAAGGAGATATTTCACCTGCAATATCTTTATCAATTTGCTTTCGTACGCGAATTTCAACATTACATTGGTCCATATTAGTCGCGCCAGATTGGCACCACTCTTGTCGACAACCACTTTAATCTGGCACATCGTTTGCATCAATTGTCTGCATGAAGAATCGTCGAGCTGCTTTAGCATCGCGTTGCTCTGACAGCATGAAATCTAGGTTTTTTCCGTGTTTATCGACGGCTCGATAATAAACCCACTTACCTTTGACTTTAATATAGGCCTCGTCCATGCGCCATGGGGAACTGGTTCTTGATTTTTGGCGTAGCGCTTGAGATGCTATTATTGGTGAATATTTTACCACCCAACGGTTTAGTGTCGCATGACCGACTTCAACATCACGCTCCGCCATGATTTCTTCCAAATCACGATAAGAAACCACGTATCTGACATAAAAAAATATTACACATAATATAACACGTTTGGGATAGTGACTGTCTTTGAATTTGATCATTAAACCTTCAACCCAAATGCTTACTAGATTGAAGATTGTTACAAAGTTAAAATAAACCGGGCGTAAACTTTGCGACAGTACCTGTATGAATGCATCTTGCACGATCTGTGCATATCTTCGTATGCGCAATGATGAACGCACTACAAAAATCTGAATGCCAAGAAAAATGAAGGTTCATTTATTCTTACCTGTACTTAGCTAGGTTTGCCATGCTGGTGCGAAAAAAACATCATCAACCGAACTTCCCAACATACTCTGTTTCGGAATTCTTAAGAACTTACGCGGGGTAGTTGTTGCGGCCATCAATGCATCGATGGGTGTTAATCCAACATGCTCGACAAGGCGGATAACAGAGCTTTTGAGATCAATATGTGCACCTGCTAGAGACCCTTTTGAATTCACTAGCTTGCCATCATCAACTATAATCTTTTCACCATAGAGCGTAAAATGATCGGGACCAGCAATTGTCGACATAGCATCTGATACCAGAACCATCCGGTGGGGGGTGGGACGGGCGCGAAAGGCGAGAGCTGTCATCCTATCATCCACATGATGACCATCTGCGATTATGCCGCAATAAGCGGAGCTATTAATAGCTGCGCCAACTATGCCGGGTGTGCGTGATGTCATTGGCGGCATACCGTTGAAAAGATGGGTGAACCCTCGCAAACCCTCAGTCAAAGCCTGTTCTGTTTGTTCTGCTGTCGCTTTGCTGTGACCTGCGGATACAACTATGCCCATTGCAGTCAAATCAGCGATTGTGCCGGGTTCAAGCGTTTCAGGTGCAACTGTTAGCAGAACAGGCAAATTATGACGACGTAATCGTACTAACAGATCGCGGGTTCTATTATCGAATGGGCGAATGCGAGTTGGATCATGTGTGCCCTTATGAGCAAGACTTATGTGTGGGCCTTCAATATGAATGCCGAGCACGCCATTCTTATTATATTCGGCAAGAACAGCATCGGCAGCGCGTTCTATAATGTCTGGGTGATCGGTAATAACTGTGGGCAGAATGAAAGGTGTGCCGACGGAGCGATGCGCTGCTGCGATTGCACGCACACCTTCGCGAGTTGGTTCGTTGTTTAACATGACACCGCCACCGCCATTAACCTGAATGTCGAACAAGCCAGGTGACAAGATTGCCTCCAAGGGTTCAATTTCCGTCTTAGCAGCCAGCGTTTTGACATCTGCTAATTGTACGATCCTGTTGTCTTCTATTGCGACAGCAAGATTGGGTAACAGGGTTTGGCCATCAAATACCGCGTGAGGTCGCATCCACCTCATCTGTTGTTACCAAATAGATAAGGAACTAATGCTGCTTGAATTTGCGCCCAAACAAGTGCGCGAGCCCAACCACCTGCAGCCTGTTCCAGCGCTTTTGCCCGTTCAGTGATATCAGACGCAAAATATTGTTGGATCAGCGGCGCAGGCGCAGAAAGTGTTAGCGCCCCAAACAGATCGGACAACGCTTTTTGTGCCTCGGGTTCAGGCCAATAATAGCGGATCCGGTCAGCATAACCGAAATGCCGCTGGAGACGTAATTCGGTCTCATCACCTTCGTAATGCTTGTGCCAAGAATCCGGTTTCTTAAGCATTAGTTTTTCCATTGCGTTGCTCAGATCGCTGCCACTACGGTTGGGATCTATCCAACGGGACATCCCGTCTAATGCATAAAGGGCTTGCCGACAGGCAAAAGTAAGGGCGGGACCAACTTTGTGAATGGCAAAATGACGGCGTGCTAGTTCCGGGTAGACATCATCAAACTGATAGTCGGTTGAATGTGCTTCAAACGAAATATTCGGGTAATCTGATAGCACCGTAGACAATTCGTCAGGGGAACTCATGTCAAAGCGATCAATATGGGTTGGTGAAAATTCCAATCCTGGCTGCACGACCAAGCCAATAACTCGATCCCAGGCGTCAAGTAAATCTTCGGCTTTAAAGGCGGCATGGTGACGTTCGAGCGTGTGTCGGGCATGTTCTGGTTGTGTAGGGGTAATGACCTGTCCGACCTCATTTGCGCGGGCTCCCCCGGGTGGAGGTACTTCCGTTCCGATAACATAGCTTATTAATGATGCGTCAGGCGCATAAGCTTCACAAACAGCTGCAAGTGCTGCAGCTCTGGTTGCACTTACATCATCATCGACTTGCGCCGGTTCCCCAGCGCAGCCTTCGGAGCAATCGAGGTGAATTTTGGTAAATCCAGCTTCGACATAGGCACGCATGAGATCTTTTGCATGGGACATAGCAACTTCAGCAGGTTCAGCCCGCCAAACCTGTGGGCCAAGATGGTCACCACCAAAAACAACAAGCGCCGGATCTACATTTAGATTTTTCGCCAATGTTTGTACATAGGCTATGAATTCTTCCGGTGTCAAACCGGTATACCCGCCAAACTGATTTACCTGATTGCTGGTTGCTTCAATCAAGATTGGACGTCCAGTTTCTCGAGCCAACAACAATGATGCGGAAAGCACATCCGGCTGGGCCGTGCAGACCGACGCAATTGCAACAGTTTCTCCCGCTCGGTTTTTTGCTACAATATCATTTACGAGGCTCATGATCAGTTCTTTCTTCGGTGCCAAGTGACAGTAAGGCAGCTCCGCGGCCACCGCTACTATCGCCAAAGGCTGGTTTTAAAATTTCTGGTCGCCTTACTGAAGGTAACGCAACTTCATTTAATGCATTGGTTAAGCGTGTTTCCAGATCGACAATGTTAGACAAGCCTCCACCTAGAACGATGCAATCAGGATCAATGTGAAGTTGAATTGTATGAAGCATCTCAGCTGCAAGTTTGCTCCAGACTTCTAACACTTTGCTATTATCAGGTTCATCCGGAGCTGATGCAATATCAACTGCGGAGCGCTCATTACCGGTAAGTGCCAATGAGAGTTGTGCAATGCCGGTGCCTGAGATCAGCGTTTCTGTGCATCCGATCCGTCCGCACCCACATTTTAGAAGCGGTAAATCGTGCTCAATGACGATATGTGCGGGTAGGCCATAATGCCCAACCTCTCCGGGCAATCCATTGTAACCCAGCACCAGTTGGCCATCTTGGCACAATCCACCTCCAAGGCCGGTACCGAGTATTAATCCGAACACACGAGAATGATTTTCTCCAGCTCCGCCACAGGCCTCAGATAAAGCAAAGCACTTGCAATCGTTGGCCGATACGATTGTGCCACCAGCACGGGCCATGAGATCTTGGGCAAGGGTCTGACCATTTGCTGTAAGGTTGGCACTCACTGAAATGCCAGTCTGCGGATCAACAAGCCCGGGAATACCAATACCAATGGGTAAATCTTTTTGCGTTGCTTCGTGTCTAAGCCATTGAACTTCAGTTTCCAAGGCTTTGAGTAATGTGGAATAAGAGTTGCCGGGTGTGGGTTGTCGGCGCGATGTAAGGGGTAGGAAATCAGAATCGAACAAAGTCGATTCAATTTTTGTACCTCCCAGATCAATACCCGCAGCGACGGCAGTAGTCGGATTACGAGTAGAGGCGGACATTTGATACTACTCGGGTTAGGTTCTGGCCAGCGAATGGATCATCAACATTGAGATCAAGCGATTTTGACCAAGCCACGGAAAGCCGCTGCGCGATGAGCACTGCAATCGGTGTGTTCCAGACATCTTCTAGTCCAGTCTCAAACCCAATGTCGGGTGTATCGCTTCCCTGAAGGGGTTGGCCGATTGTTGTGACAGGTATGGTTGGAAATTGCTCGCGAATTTCTGTTGCAACATCCTGATCGTATCTGCGGGTCAAGGGATCGGATGATAGAAAAATATAGATTGCAGTTTGGTTATCAACCACGGCTTTAGGGCCGTGACGAAACCCCAATGTACTGTCCCATGAGGTTACTACGTGGCCAGCAGTTAGTTCTAAAACTTTCAATGCAGATTCACGGGCAGTTCCGGTAAAAGCGCCAGAACCAAGGAAGACTGCACGTTCGGGGCGAGATAGGTCTAAATCATGCGATAGGATTGAACGGGCATTTTTGGCTAGTGCTTCAACTCTCGATGTCAGGCCCTCCAATGGGGAATTATCCAAGCAAGCCATCGCAGTTAACAACATGGTGGTATAGCTGGAAGTCATGGCAAATCCTGAATCATGGCAATCTTCTGGCAATATAATCACCTGCAATTCACCAGAGCCAACAGTTTTACGGTTTGCCAGTGTGCTATCTTTGTTGCACGTAATGTTCAACCGGTCCGCATCAGGTGCCAGCGTGTCCATCAGGTTTAACGTACCGACACTTTCTGAACTGTTGCCACTGCGTCCAAGGGAAATAACGAGAGGTTTTAGGCCTTTGCGAAAAAAATTCTTAGGTTGAGCCACAAGATCAGTTGTAGGTATACTACGCACGGGAATATCCGAACAGCGTCGATCAAGTGACATTGCAATTGAATCGCCGATAAATGCGGAGGTGCCAGCACCACATAACCAGATTTCGTCTGGTCGACGTTTTTCAATCCACTCACGAATCTTTAAGGCGGTAGCGGGCAAAGTTCGAGCCCAAGCATTCCAGATATCCGGCTGAGCTGCGATCTCTTGCTCGGTGTCAAAAACTTTATTCATGAGTATCCTCTAATTCTAAGTTGGGTAGAGATAATTCAGCTAGAATCAATTCTGTACTGGTGGCTTCAATCGCACTGCGGACTTGGCTTGATAGTGTGCTATCAGAAACGATAATATCGACATCCGACAAATCGCATATACGGTGTAGGGCTGGCCCCTTGAATTTGCTGGCATCAGCAAGCACGACAACGCGTTTGCTTGCGCGGATCATTGCGCGATTGAGATGGGCTTCTTCCTCACTGTAGGTCGAAATACCATGTTCAGGATGTAAAGTGTCCGCTCCAATGTAGGCAGTATCAAACGTCATATCTGCTAAATTCATCTCGGCCATTCGTCCGGCCAGTGACATTGCTGCATGCCTAAATATGCCGCCAGGCATCATCAGACGATGTTGTTCAGCGTTGCGTAGGATTAATACTGAGTTGAGACTTGTGGTGAGAATTGTTTTAGCCGGTGCTGACACAAGATTTTCTGCGAGGAACTGAGTTGTAGAGCCAGAGTCGAGTAATAGTGATTGATCTTGTGCGGTAAGTTCGGCGGCCTTGGCCGCTATCATCTGTTTGGCAATTCGATTAACGACCTCTTTATCCTTTAGGCGTGGCTCCATATCGGCAGCAACATCCGTGTCCCTTGTCGCCAGTGACATGGCAAAAGATAGGCGTAAATCCGGCAAACCCTGATAGCCATAATGGCGAGCAAAGCGAATGAGAGTAGGTTCACTGACACCAATTTTTTCGGACAAAACACGCATCGGATTAGTGATAAATTCACGCGGTTCTGCAATGAGAAAATCTGCAATCTGACGAAATGCCCTGGATAGAGTATCTCGATCTTCACATATTCGCTGGAAAATATTATCCGTATCATTCATGTTATATCATTCGCGTTATAATTTACATAAACCCAATAATTTCATATAACTACTTTTTATGCAATAAAGTAACTCTGTATTTACCCGAAATACTTCGATTTCTAGATAATATACACCATGTTATGAAAAATCACTGAAATTGTAGTAAAACTAAAATTTCAGTGAGGAGGCGTGATTCTGATTTCAATGAAACAATCTCAGCAGAACCATTTTACGACACAGCCAAGTTATCGGCCCATCCACCCTCCGTCCACTAACATGATATGCCCATGAACGTACTGGCTTGCATCAGAAGCTAGAAAAACAACAGGGCCAACAAGATCTTTTACATCGCCCCAGCGTTCTGCCGGAATCCGAGCCAATATGTCACGATTGCGTTCAGGATTAGCACGCAAAGCTTCGGTATTATCGGTGGAGATATATCCCGGGGCAATTGCATTTACATTGACCCCTTTAGCTGCCCACTCATTGGCGAGAGCTTTGGTTAGGCCCCCGATACCAGCCTTAGCAGCGGCATAACCAGGCACAGTGATCCCCCCCTGAAAGGTTAACAGCGAGGCGATAAAAATAATTTTACCGGATCCGCGCGTCACCATATCCGAGCCAAGTTCTCGAGACAGGACAAACTGGGCATTCAAATTGATATCAATCACCGCGTTCCAATCGTCATCACTGTGCTCAATGGCCGGCGCGCGGCGGATCGTACCAGCATTATTGACAAGAATGTCGATTGAACCATGATCACGTCTAAGATTTTGGGCGAATTTAGTGACGGCGGCATGATCTGCAAAATCGCAAGCAAGGCCATGGAAAGTACCGCCAGCTGCGCGAACTGCATCACCTGTTGTCGCTCCATCTGATGACATCCGCGAAGATACACCGATAATATTTGCTCCGGCACGTGCAAGACCAACTGCGATCGCCTGTCCAATTCCCCGACTGGCTCCAGTGACCACGGCTGTTTTCCCTGCTAGAGAAAAGGTCGACATGAATTCCTGATTTCCAGATACAGCTATTTCCATCATCTCAAATCCGACATGCCGACCATTTCAACATCGGTGTAATCAACATTATCTCCAGCCATGCACCATAAGAAACTATAGGACGAAGTGCCAGCGCCGCAATGGATTGACCAACCAGGTGATAAGATTGCCTGCTCATTGGATACAATCAGATGTCGTGTTTCATCAGCCTGTCCCATGAAATGAAAGACCCGCTGATCATCGGGCACATCAAGATAAAGATAGGCCTCAGATCGGCGATCATGCAGATGTGCGGGCATCGTATTCCAGACCGATCCTGATGCAAGCTTGGTGATTCCGATGACCAATTGACAGCTCTCCATGACATCAGGATGCACGAATTGGTAGATGGTGCGTTCATTGCTGGTCTCGCGTGTTCCAAGTGGCACTTGTGCCGCCTGATCAATGGTAATAAGTCGGGTTGGAATGGACCGATGTGCCGGCGCGGACAGGATATAGAATTTGGTGTCGCCGGACAGCTCTACCGGGCCTGCACCCATACCAAGATATAGCATATCATGATGCGACAACGTATGACTTTCACCACCAACTTTAACTTGCCCTTGTCCAGAGCCGATATTAACGATGGTTGCCTCACGTCGATCCAGCCAGTTGGCAGTTCCCGTTTCGGCGATCTTGTCTATGGTAACGGTTGTGGAGCCAGGCATTGTCCCACCGACAATCAGTCGGTCGAGGTGGCTGTAGACAAAATGTGTACAACCTGGTTCGAACAGGCGTTCGATCAGAAATTCGGAGCGCAACTCCTCAGTATCCATCGACTTGGCATGTCTAGGATCAATTGCCTGTCTAATTTGTGTGTTTTGCATTACTTTATCCTTACAAAAAATCATCGCGGCGGGGAGTGAATGTGTCGATCAACGCACCTGCTTCTAGTGCAACACAGCCGTGTGTTGTGTTAGAAGGGATCACCAGACAATCGCCTGGTTCAAGAATGGAGGTCTTATCTCCAACGGTGAATTCAAACCGTCCGGCTGCGACATAGGTTGATTGAAGGTGGGGATGGGCGTGGGCGGCACCGCTGGCCCCCTTTTCAAAACAAAATTCGACAACCATCATATCTGGATGATCAGCTTGCACCTGACGTGTTGCTCCCATACCGGTTGGGACAACGGGGAAAGGGTTTTTTGACACTTTAAATACTCCACAATGTTGAATCAATTTGAAAACAGGTTGTCGCCAGAGCCATTGAAAAGCATAGGCGCAGAAATATCTGATCGGAATCCGGCCTTGTCACCAGGTTTATAGGCATGTTGACCCTTCAATTTAACAACCAGCTTTTCGCCACTATCCAAAACCGTATGCAGCAGTGTTTCGTCGCCAAGTTGCTCGGCTAATTCAACGGTGGTCTGGACCTCTGCACCCTCACCCACAGGAAAAAGGCTGTCAGGTCGCAGTCCCAGCTCAATGGCATTATCCAATGTCGATGGCGTGCCATTGAACAAAACACTACCACCAGCGAAATGTATCCGCGTTGCGTCGCCTTCAACAGCAACATGCGTAACCTTGAGAAAATTGGTGGCTGGCTGTCCGAGGAAGCCTGCAACAAAGCGATTTTTTGGTGAATTGAACAACTCTAACGGCTTGCCGACCTGCATAATCCGGCCTGCATCCATCACAACAATTCGATCTGCCATAGTCATTGCCTCAACCTGATCATGTGTGACATAGATCATCGTTGATTTTAAATCCTGATGTAACTTTGACAACTCAACGCGCATCTCGACTCGTAATGCAGCATCAAGGTTAGATAAAGGTTCGTCAAACAGAAAAATCTTGGGCTGCCGCGCCAGGGACCGCCCAATGGCAACACGTTGCCTTTGGCCACCTGAAAGTGCACGGGGACGCCGATCAAGAAGCTGATCTAGTTTGAGCATCTCGGCGACTTCCTGAACGCGTGGTGCGCGATCAGCAGCCGACACTCCAGATATCTTGAGACCAAACCCCAGATTTTCCGCGACTGTCATATGCGGGTAAAGTGCATAGGATTGAAATACCATACCAACGCCCCGTTCAATCGGAGTGAGATTGTTGGCCATAGTACCCCCGATTTCGAGAGTACCGCCATTGACTTTTTCAAGCCCAGAGATACTACGCAAAAGCGTGGACTTGCCACATCCAGAAGGTCCAACCAGAACTGCAAATTCACCATCGGCGATATGCAGGTTGATATCTTCGAGAACGACAACATTGCCGTAGGCCTTCTTAAGGTTCGTAATTTTCACGTCAGCCATCGGCCAATTCCTCATCTACTTGAATTGTTGCACTTTTCATCATGAAGTTCAGTTCAAACGGCACAGGGTTCTCAGCCAATGTGCGCTCGCTTTCCTCTTTAGTCAGGTCTCCACCCTTGCCCTGCGATGCCAATCCCAGAACACAAGCCCGCCAAAGATCGGATAACAGAACCTCGCCTTCCCGCACCGTGGCATAAGGGTAATTGAGTAGACGGCTGAGAGCTGTGAAATCTTTCCGATCAAGTGCGGCCTCCGCGCGTAAAATACGCAAACGCTCGTGTTCATTATCTGCTTCACAAATATCTTCTAGCAGCGTGTTTAAATCATCTCTCAAGCCTGATTTCTTCAAAAATTCCCCAAACTCAAGAACTACTTGCGGCGGGCAATCCGTATAGGCAAGCGAGCGTTTAAACTGCAGTTGCGCCTGATCGGCAAGATCCTGTCGATCATAAAGAACAGCCAAGCAACGGGCGACAAGCCAACCAGGCGAGAGCTCATCTGCCTTCTGGAAATGCATCTCGGCTACAGGGAAAGCTTCGCGATCCAGCGCAGCAATCCCTTTAAACAGGTGCAAAACGGCATGCTCAGGTTGTTGAGAGAGAGCGGCGTCCAATCGGGCTTCCCAAAGTTGCGATGTGGCAAATTTGGAGGGTACAGAAATATCGGTATCAACCATCACGCCAGCTGCAATATCTGACCAGACTTCCGGGTGGTCATCTGTATCAAAATCCATGCCGTCTGCAATGTTTGTGCCGATCATTTGTTCGTGCAGTGAGGCCCATCCTTGACCAGTGCTTAATGTTTCAGTTGGAGTTATCCGTGCCGCCTCAGTCAAAAACATATGAACATCGGCAAGATCTTCAACCGGAACAGCATCGGTGATCGTTTGCTGCACATGGGTAACCGCATCATCATAAGGCCCTTTTGCAGCTGGCGCACATCCTTCTAAGGGTACAAAACACTCCGTCCACTCATAAGACGCACCTGCGGCAAGCGTCATTAACTGGTTTTGTGTTGGCAAAACGCCCGATTGAATCTCAACATACTGGCCCTTGCCCGGCTCACTCAGATATTCGGCCCAATGCCGACCGCCTTCACCTTTACCGAAGAAAAAGTATTTGCGGCCTTTTAAATGTTTCGTTGAAATCTGTCCAAGACCGTAACCATCCGGCTTACATGCCGCAAGCCAGGGCATTTGCTGCCCGGGGCGCCTAAAAAACACCGAAGTTGATGAATTCCAATTACCGGGATAGCTCGCATCAAATCCCCACCCCATCGGAAAAGAGCAGCGTTCCAGATGGTTATCCGGCAACATATGTTCGACCGAATAATCAGCTGGCGAAATTACCCTGAGACCCGGTTCATAGGGCACAGTGGTATTAGTCCACCAGTAGACTTTTCTTGCCTCAGGATTTGGGTTCACAATACGCCCATGCACAAAACAGCGTGCTTCGCCATTTGGCAGAAATAGGTCTATCTGCCAGGCCGTTTCCGATACTCGATCAAAATCGTGGATTCTGAGGATCGGGCCACGACCTGTTTCGACACGTTGGGTGAATACCGTTTCACAAGTTGAGGCTGTGTGACCGGGGGCTGCGCCACCGTTCCATTCAATTCCACCAGAAAACCATGCATTGCGCAAAGATAGATTTGCAGGTTGGAACACCGGATTACGAAACAATAATTCACGCCCCGTTGAAAGATCCACCATGGAATAAAGTCGTCCACCAAGATCAGGCAGAACAGTCAGCCGTAACGCTCCATTATTAATCTCTATCGACCGATGCGCTGTGTCATTCAGATCGCGATCATAGTTATCCTGCACCAGGTATGGTAAGATAGAGGCTCGTCCTTGCGAAATATAGCCTTCCATTTCTTCCTTTGACAGACCAACTGGAGCCTCATCCATCAATCGCCCTGGTTGCTGCCACCAGAACTTGGGCAACGGGTTGTCTGCATCAAGCGATGCGGATGGCATGGTTATTTGTGAAAGAACTACAGATGTCATTTGACACCTCCCATTGTCATACCCTCGATCATTTTGTTACCGAAGAAAATAAAGAGCAGGACACTTGGAACTGTGGTAATGACCACACCGGCAAACAGTCCGACCCAGTCAGCGCCAGAGTACTGCATAGATGTAATCAGCGAGTAAAGTCCAAGTGAAAGTGTCCTTACTTCCGGGCTGTTCAACATGATTAGGGACAGTTGATATTCATTCCATAGACCCACAAAATTTAACAACGCCACGGTCAAAACACCTGGTCGCGCCAATGGCAACATCACATAAAAAAATGTCTGAAAATCTGAACACCCATCAATTGTGGCAGCTGATTGCAGATCTGAAGGAATGGAAGAAAAGAACCCCGTCAACACATAGATCGAGAATGGCAATGACAGTGCGATATAAATCACAGACAGACCGGTCAGTGTATCACCAAGTCGAAGCCCAGCCATGATGACGAAGATCGGCACAAGAAGTAGTGGTGTCGGGATACCCATTCCCACGACAAAAAACGATGTCAGCGCGTTGCGGCCGCGAAATTGTGCTCGACTAAGGACATACGCTGCAGGAACCGCCGCAATCAAGATACCTAAAACCGACCCAGTGACAAGCAGCGCCGAATTCAGAAAATATGCACCAAAATCAGCAGCAAGCCAGGTGCGGACGTAATTTTCAACATGGACGCTGTCTGCCAGTGTGAAGGGCGCACGAAACAAGCCACGATTGGTTTTGAGCGACGCAAGGACCAGCCAGGCGAGGAAGAAAATCCCAAACCCGGCCCAAAGCCCGCAAAACCCATATGAAATAAGCCTAACAGTACGATTAGTCATTTTAGCATTCCCTCAGAATTCTATCCGTTCGGCCGGCTTGAAAATCCGGAAGAAGATAACGATCAGGATCGTCAGCAACACCATGACAACACCGAGCGCAGTCGCATATCCCAGTGCGAAAATCGGATCCCGCTGACCAAACCCCTGGATGTAGAGATAGATCGCATTGGTATAAAGGCCGGTGTCGATGTTGGGTCCGCCAAATGCATAAGGATATTCAAAAACCTTCACCGCTTGAACGCACCAAAGAACGATGGTGATAAGGACCACATCAGAGATCATTGGTAAGGTGATGTGTCTAAATATCTGGAAATCCGATGCACCCTCAATACGACCAGCTTCAACCAACTCTACTGGAATTTTATCGACCCCGGCCAGAATCAGGATTGTAAAAAACCCTGTACCAACCCAGACAAGCCCAACCATCATCGAGAAAAAGATGTTTTCAGGGCTAGTCCAGAGTACTTGATCCAACCCGAATGTCGGGATGTTGTAATCTTCCAGAAGATGAAAGAAGTTAGGCAACAACCCATAGCGCGGCGTATACATGAAAGACCAGAATGTGGATATAGCGATGACAGCTACTGCGTTGGGCATAAAGATGATCGCTCGGAAAAATTTCTTTCCCCAAATCCCGGAATTCAGGAACACCGAGAAAAGGAAAGCAAATCCGAATACCCCTAATCCTCCTACAATGAGAATCAGAAGTGTGTTCTGTAGGCTTTTCCAGAAAATGGGATCCGCCGCCAGGCGTTTGTAGTTTCCTAGCCCCACCCAAAGCTGCTGATCACCAAAACCGGAAGTTTCATAGAAGCTCAGCTTCACCGCCAAAATGGCGGGGTAAATCATGAACCCTATGTAAAGAGCAAGGGCAGGAAACAGGAAAGTAACAATCAGTCGGCGTCGGATCATTTTTTTATCCCAGTCTTACTGGTTGGACCAGAATTTAGCAGCACGGTTCGCCATCGTTTCCATGAATTCCTCGGCAGTAATCTGCTTACGGAAGAATTCTGAATATGTAGGAGCTAGCACCGTCGTATGGAATTCCGGATAAACGACATTTGTTGCATCGTTCGATGCCAGAATAGCACTGGCATTGATCGCAAGTTCATAACCATCAGTCAGATTGCTATTCCACTTGACATTGCGGTTCGTCACGCCAACCCCACCTGTCGTTGATATGATGGTCTGCCCTTCTTCACTTACTAAGAATTTAAAGAAATCAAGCACCTCGGAAGCATTTGGTGAATCCGCAAAGGCCATCATTGTTAGAAGTGAGGCTTGCAGATCACTATTTGCACCCGTACCACCTTCAATCGTTGGAAAACCAAAAGATCCCCATTCAAAATCTTCAGGTACAGCCTTGGACAGCTCAGCAGGAAGCCATGCGCCGACCAGTTCGCCGACGGATTCACCCAGAGCTATGGTCTGTTGACCGATCGGAAACTGAAAACCGAGTACGTCATCTGAGAAACACTTGGCATCCCACATCGCAGTTCCCGCATCAAGAGAGGCGCGCACCGCGTCAGACTTCCACGCCTCACCCGTTTTATCAGCAATCACTTTGCGAACAGCACCATTTCCGGCTACACGCTGCATGGCGTAGGTGAAATTATAAAGCTGATAATTGGCAACATTACCTTCAGTCACCAGAAGATTAAAATCGGCCGCCGCAGCTGTTTCACATGCTGCCAGCAATTCTTTCATGGTGGTCGGCTTACTCAGCCCCAATTCCTTAAAAAGGTCTTTAGCATACCAGATTGAAATCGGGTTGTAGATGTATGGCAGTTGATACCGAGCGCCATCTTTAGCAAATAGATCCAGAACGTTGGGCAACATATCCTCTGACACAGAGCCTTCCAACATTTCATCTAATGGCAACCCTAAACCAGCACGAACCAGGCCACTTGCCAGCTGATCACCATCCTGGTCCATAAAATCGATCTGGGTACCTGCGCCAATAGCAGCCCGGATCTTCACCTGATTCTGACGCCCATTCCAAACCACCTTGAAAGTGGTATCTGGTTTTTTCGCCGTGTAGGCCGCCATGACCTCGCGCAATGCCTGAGCTTGAGGCTCTGGTTCATTCCACATAGACCAAAAGACCAACTCTGAAGCTGCCGCGCTAGTCGCCATCAGACCCAAAGTTAAACCAATCGTAGTTGCTGTTACTGTTCGCATCTTTTTTCCTCCCTGAAAGATAAATGACTGTTCTCCGATGCTTCAACTAGCATGACATATGTAGTTATGCAACAATATTTTTATTTAACTACATGAATTGTGCAAACTGGAGAGTTTTTTGTAGTTTTAAACCCTAAATCTTAGCACTAATTTTCAAATATTGAGAAGTATTCAATTGCAGTAATAAGGAAGACAGATATAAATCAATAATTTAATTCGTAATTGCATTGAACAACACTTCATACCTTTATTAAAATATAGTTTTGTGTATATTTTGCAATCAATCAGCTCCTTTTGAGCTGAATAGATTGATTTCTTATGAGAGTGAATTAGGCCGCCTATCGCAAAGGAGTTATATTATATGCAATATCTTTTATGTCAGATACGGGGTTTCTTATCGTGATTTGGAAGAAATCATGGCGGAGCGTGATGTTGAAGGGGCTTGTCGCAAAGATTATCAGAGGCCGCAATTACACTTGAACGGCCTTGCTTTCATACTTTATTAACCCATTGAAGTCAGAAGAGGTGCCTGAATAATTCATTCTGATTGTTAACATTCCAACTGCAAGAATTGCCAAAGCCTTTCCTCAAACACAACATAGCTTCAAAACCAGCGATGGTTCGTCTGGCCGTGTTGAAGGATTGAAAGCTATCAACTTTTGGCATGTTCTTCTTGACCCGAAAGTGATCGCTTTCAATGCCTTGTTGGAGATGTTTAGTAACATAATGTACAGGATTAGGGTGGAGCAAGCCGTGTTCTACGGACGTTTTGATTGTGGACGGAAATGTGTTTGCGCGATCGGTTCCAAGCTTTTTTGCTATGGCATTGAGAATCATGACGCAGTACTCCAATAAATCAGAGCACCGTTTCAACAGCCAAATCTCAAAATCACGTTAACTCAATGAACTTTGCGACAAGCCCCCCATCTCTCTTGCAAAAAGGCACCAGGGTTATCGTGACATAGGTAGATGTTTACTCACCCTCAGCTAATCCAGTCCTTTCCTTGAGCCAAGATCGCATCTGGGTCATATAGCCGCTCGCAAATTGATAGCTTGCCAAATTGGGGAGCAAGACATCTTGACTTATGCCTTTTATAGGTGCGGGTAGAGTAAACATCCCATGGAGAGCATTGGGATACACAACGAATGTGATGTCCGCGCCTGGCCGTTGCACGATGACGTTTTCCAATGTTAGTTTGGTAAGGCCGATTGGAATATTCTCGTCCAACTCACCGGCAAAGAAGGATACAGGAGCATCAGTGCTCAGATAGATTTCAGTCGGAGAAAACCCCATATAGGCCCTGGACCCACCATCATTCAGGATTTGCTCGAGTGGAGTGTCGGTGGGTAGAATATTGAAACCCTGAACGCTCTGAAATTCTTTATTCTCTACCAATGCTTGATACATTATGCTGAACTCAGTTGCTTCTGTTTTAGTAAATGACGAGATGCTACCCTTGTAGTAAAGTTCGAGCGCCTCAACAGCTTGTGTAATACTTTTTTCAGAAACGTCTGCTGCTCGCAAGGCTGATTCTCGTCTAAACAATTCGGCATCCACTTGGCTAACCCCACTTGCCATACTCACCGAGATAAATGCTACGTCAGGGATATCTTCCGCTGCCCGCGCTGCAACCCAGGAGCCGTTGCTGAATCCCATTAGCCCGATGCGTTGAGGGTCAATGTCCGAGTGGGTCTGAAGGAAAGCGAACCCAGCCTTCATGTCCTCAGCCAACACATCGGTGTCAAAGTTAAATGGCTCACCTCCAGTGGATTTACCATGTCCGCGGCGATCGTAGGACAGAACAGCAATTCCGTCTTGTACAAATTGAGATGCAAACAGCCAGTATGCGTGGCGCTCGCCACCTGCGGAGGTGTGGGAAATGATCACCGCCGGATGAGGTCCAGGTGTTTTGGGGGTCAGTAGAGTTCCGACGATTGTTGCATCGTCGCTCTGGAACATTACTTCGGTTTCGGAATACAATTTAATCTTTGGAACACTACGCTCACTTGACCTGCCTATGATTGTCATCGCTGACACACCGTCTTTAGCGCGATCAAAGCGAACTCTCTCACCAAGTCCGGTCAAGAATTCAGAAGCTGATATTGGAAAGAGCAACACGAAGTCTTCGCCATCGCTGTAGTATAATCGCGTTTGAACTAAACCTGCGATGTCCTCAAATCCTACCGTGCGGTAGACTCCATCTGCCATTTCATAAGTGCCTGAATATGCCTTTAAAACAGTGTTATCAGGAACCGATGCTGTTGGATAAAGTATAAACGAGCCATTACCGGCCACGCCATGCACCGTGCCGCTGTAATAATTGCTATCTATGTTATAAGTGCCTGAGAACATTTGAATGCGTTCACCGAGATCACTAATAACTGCAAATGAAATCGTGGAGTTATTAACGGTAAAACCGTCTAGGGTTTGATTAAATATCAACTCGTTTGGACGGTGAAAAAATAACTCAGGTCCAGAGAATACCTGGGGGGCAATACGAATAAAATTTGCTTTGCCGTCGATGAATGTTTCCCCAACCCAACTTGTCGAGCTTACAATTTTTGAAGTTTCTGCAGGGGCCGAATTCACTATCAAACTGGTTATCAAGCTCAGAACCGATATCCCAGTAAAGGTTGCCGCTGCGACAAGCACAAATTTCCAGTATGTCATTTCACTCTCCAAAACATCTTGCCCCATGGGCATCACTAAACCTGAACTAACAACCTGACGGTTTTCTTCATCTAATGAGACCTGAAATACGATTCAGAACGCCCTGCATCGCGTTCCGGGTAGTTTCGCTTGGATGATCTTGATATGTTGTATCTTCAAAGAAGAGGGGGCGTGAATGCTTCAATTGCCATTGGCCTTTGTGATCGCTTTGATTGCAACTCTCATAGGCGCGGCTGTATCGGTAAGTCGCATGCCGTCGCCTACACGAGCATTACTCACTGCGTTTTTTCTTATGTTGGCAATGATGTTTATCTTGGTCGGCCTTCGGGATGGTTATGGGGTCGAATTGGCTCGATTTGTGCAGCCGGTAATCGCCATGTTAATCCAACCAACTCTTTATCTCGCGTTTAACACTTTAACTGAAGATCCTCCAACATCTGCCGGAAAGCTGCTTTTTCGACATGGCTGGCCAGCACTTTTTGTGGCGATATTTACAGGGTTAGCATTTATGCGACCTGATGTATCCTTGATCCTTGTTGATATCTTTATATTTCCGAGCCTGGCATTTTATACAGTTCGTATGTTCAGTTTACTCCGGGCCGGGCCGGACAAATTCATTCGCGTTACGTCACAAGGTTACAAACTAAGCATTGTGGGGATAATAGCAGGGATCGGTTTGTTTGGATTCATCCTAGTGTTGGAAGTGGCCATATTTATTTCACGTCGTTTGTTTTCTGGAGGCTATTCAGAATTTTTTGTTCAAGTTTCAATAATATCCATAGCTGTTGCCATGATTCTTTTTGCATTTGCTGCAGCACTCTATATAGCGCGGTTGGCCACTTTCGATGTTGGTCAGAAAAAAGAGAGGTTTATCGTAGGCGGCGGGGCTCATCCGTCAAAGAAAGATAATGAGACAATTAATGCATTGGACGAGCTGCTTGCTGAACGACAATTGTACCGCGACAGTGGCATAACACTAGCAAGAATTGCTCGACGGTTGGGCCAGCCAGCTCGACAAATTTCGTTAGCCGTCAACCGATGTCGTCAAGAAAATTTCTCTCGGTATATAAATGGATATCGAGTGCGTTATGCTCAGGAATCGCTCAAAACTACCGATGCGCCCGTTACAGAGTTGATGTTAGAAGCTGGCTTCTCTACAAAGTCCAACTTCAACTCAGAGTTCAGTCGTGTGGTTGGCATGACACCTTCTCGATATAGATCCAAACACAGACCGGGTCATTAGTGAATTCAGAGTGCAGCATACCAATAAGTTGTTCTTTGGGAAATGGTTGTATTGGACCATTCGGAGAATAGCTTCGGTCCAAATTTCACGGCCGCTTATAGTTTAAAATAAGACTTCCTATTTATTACAACTTCACACAATTAGTTTCACTCTTTTTACATCTCCTTCATGGCCTAATGGGGTCGAGTGCGGCTGAGGATATTGCCAAGTTGTTTCAGATCTCCGCATCTTGTAGTCAAATGCGAAGAATAATTTTGCAGTCTTGCCCAGCATCAAGGGTAGTGTCGCAAAGTTTGTTGCAGGGTAAATTTATCCTATTTGCAGACACAATTATCCAGCGAGCGCGGCAAATTGTTGGAATGCAGATTGCATTAGGCGCGATCGTCCGCGGCCGAACGACAAGTGGCATATAGACGAAGTCGTGATTACGATCCGTGGCAAGAAGCTCTGGTTGCGGCGTGCGATCGACGCGGATGGTGACGTGCTAAACATTCTGGTGCAAACACGCCGTAATGCCATGGCAGCAAAGCGCTTTTTCCCAAGACTGGTTGCCCAGTTTGGCGAACTAAGGGTCGTCATGGGCTTGTGATGATGTTCTATAGCTCTTGTCAACATCATTGATCGCATCCACATTTTGGGCAGACCGTCCATTGACATCAAACTCTTTTGATAAAAATGCATCTGCAATTGTTTTTGCTAGTTCAGGCCCGATTACCCGAGCTCCCATGGTTATAATTTGAGCATTATTGGAAAGCGCAGCGCGTTCGGCAGAATATGCATCATGACAATGCGCCGCCCGAATTCCAGGCACTTTATTAGCAGATATGCAGACACCTATTCCCGTTCCACAAACCAAAATTGCTTTTTGATATTCTTCATTTATCACCGCAGAACCTACTCGATCAGATAAGTTTGCGTAGAACTCCCCACTGCCATCATTTGGTATGGAAATTTCCTCTACATCAAATTTTCCAGATAGATGATCCGCTAGTATTTTTGCCAACCCAATTCCAGCACTATCTCCAGCTATCGCAATTTTCATAATCCTAGACCTTTCTTATCTCAGATAATTTTTGAACACCGTTGAAGAATATCGATGTAACCAGTAACGTTCCAAGCGGAGCGTCCAATAAAAAGACCATCGATATTTGAACAAGATACAAGCTCAGCACAATTATCTGGATTAACTGAACCGCCGTAAAGACAGGGGATTTTCCGTCCTAATATTGAACTCGCGACAGATATAATTTTTTCCTGCCTTATATCGGCATAATCAGATGTTGCCGGAATACCATTTGCACCGATAGCCCAAACCGGTTCGTAGGCTAACCAAATGGGAGCATCTCTTTCGTCCCCCTCTAAAGGTTCAAGTGCCGCTCGAACCTGCCTTTCCAGCACAGAGTCTGATTGCCCGCTTTCTCTTTCCGCAAGTGTTTCACCGATGCAAATAAGTGGAATAAGTTCATGACGAACAGCTGCCTTTGTTTTCAATCCAACGGTTTCATTGGTTTCATTAAAAAATGCCCGCCGCTCAGAATGACCCAATTCAACAATGTCAAGTTGACAATCCTTCAGCATAAGTGCCGATACTTCGCCAGTCCATGCGCCTTGATCCTCCCAATGCATATTTTGTGCGCCGACTTTAACCGGACTGCTATCTAACGCGCGCGCGACCTCTCTGGTACAAGTGTATGGAGGTATAACAAATGTCTGGATTTTAGGATTAATTGTTGCTTCGTGCTCGAGAAAACCATCGGTAAAAACCAATGCTTCTTCCAGAGTCTTGTTCATTTTCCAACTGGTTCCGATCCAGAGTTTTTTACCCTCAACCATGTGCAAACTTCCTCGTGTTTGTAAAATCTAAATTACTTTCAAACATCATTTTCAATTTCGTTCAGTCAAAATGACCGAAATTATCATTGCTGCGGATGCAGAACCGGGATCAATATGACCGATGCTTCTTTCCCCCAGTCGGGCAGAACGCCCTAACTTAGCTGTCATATCAGCAGTCTTTTTCATTGCGGCATTCGCTATTTCAATGATTTTTTCATGAGAAGCGTTGTATTTTGCCGCCGCCGCTACTGGGCTCCAGACATCAAACATCGTTTTATCGCCAACCTTTGCCTTTCCGCGATGTTCTATTCCCTCTGACATTGCGATAAGCAATTCGGGTAATTCTTCATTTTGAACCTCATAGCGCCTGGCTGCCCATTTACCCGCTCGCATTAATGCGGTTGCATATAGGGGGCCTGTGGAAGCGCCGACCGCATTTAAAAAACTTTTGGCTGCCTCATTCAAAACATCGGTCAGAGAAATTGAGTCAAAATTAAGTTCACTTAATGCATCACTAACAGCCGAAAAACCAACGGCCATTGAGATCCCATGATCTGCATCTCCGATTGCACCATCAAGCTCACACAGATAATCTCGCTCCTGCGTCATTTTGGTAGAAATTGCAGAAAATATTCCGATCATTTTTTCACAATCAACTGTGCTCATGATAATTCACCAGTAGCAAACCCCGCACACCGACACGGATGATCGATTAATTTCTCAAGTTCTGAATCCAGATGCATTACGGATATTGAAGCGCCCGCCATTTCCATTGAGGTACAATAGGGGCCAACCCACGTCCGGTGAATTTGCAAACCAGCAGCTATAAGGCGTTCATTCACACGTCGATTTAATATATATAATTCCATCAACGGTGTCGCACCTAACGAGTTGACCAGGACACATACTTTATCCTCCGGTAAAGCACTCATTTCCGCCAAAATAGCATCCATAATTTCGTCAGCTATTTCATCGGCACTGCGCAACGTGTCACGGCGAACTCCGGGCTCGCCATGAATGCCCATTCCGATTTCCATCTCATCAGGTCCAATTTCAAAATTAGGACGCAGTGTTTGAGGTAGGGAACATGGATTAGTAGCAACACCCATCGTAAATGTTCTGGCATTTGCCTTTTGCGCTAATTGTTCAACATCATCAAACGAATACATTAAATCGCAAGCAGCGCCAGTCGCCTTGAATATAAAAAAATTGCCAGCCACACCACGCCTATTTTCACGCTCTGTGATTGGCGCTGAGGCTATATCATCTGTTGTAAGAACCGTGCGAGCTTCAATCCCTTCCAACTCAAGCATCTCGGCTGCCATATCAAAATTCATAACATCGCCGGCATAATTTCCATACATAAAGAGTATGCCAGCGCCCTGATTAACGGCTTTTGCGCATTCAATAATTGGCTGTGGCGGCGGGGATGCAAAAACATTTCCAATAGCGGCAGCATCTGCAAGCCCTTTTCCAACAAAGCCTAGAAATGTTGGTTCATGACCAGACCCTCCGCCGATCACCAGTCCTACTTTGCCATTAGCTCTTTTGCTTTTCGAAACGATAGAACGCGGAGAACCTTCCACTTGTTCAACGACATCAGGATGCGCAAGAAGAAAACCCTCGAGCATTTCATCAACCGCATCATCCCCATTATTGATAATCTTCTTACTTATCATAATCTATTCTCACCACGCTAAATGTTTAAATCGCCAGCACCAGTATCGATATATGGCGCCCAAAATGCGATCGATTCTGCTATATGGGGAATAACGGCACGATCATCTGGCTCTCTTTCTTTGAAGGATAGTTCAAGACAAATCTCATTATTCACCCCTCCTCCCTTTTCAAATGCCTCAATAAGTGGCTCAGGTTGGATGCGGCCTTTTGCATTATATTCGGATGTGAATGGACGATGCCCACCTTTGTCCAACAGTGACTGCTTGATATGGATTATCGGCGATACTTTTGGAACAGCCCTTGCCCAGGCATAAGGATCGTAATCATCTGGATTGGAACTTGTTACATCTCCATGATCGATATCTGCCATCATCCACATCGGAATACTCATATTCAAATTCGAAATCCGGCTTTGTAACGCTAGGGCAGATGTTATTGTATCGCCAAATTCGCGACCAATTGACATCGGCTCCCAAAAGATAAATTTCAACCCGGCCTTTTGTCCGTGATCAGCAATCTCTGACCAGCAATCGAGTGCTATCTTGATGAGTTCTTCACGTCGGTGAACATCATCAAAATCTTTGTAAGTGAAGATTGAAAATTGTGTTCCGAGCGAAGTTCCGCCAAGCTCCGCTATTATATCCGCAAATGTCTTAAACCAGTTCACGTAATACTGCCTTACATCGGCATCGGGATGACCAAAATGATTGAGCCGACCATAAGGCCCTGTCATGCCGCTGGTAACTTTAACTCCAGTACGATTTAACGCTGAATTCATTTGCTTGGTAAGGCGCTTAATCGTCTCGACTTGCCAACTTGGATTGATAAATTCATGTGTTAATTGGAGGTCACGAATTTTCAATTGTCGGGCTACAACATCAATTAAATCGTCTGGTTCGGCAAATCTATTGACCAGTGGGTTGGTGTTTAAAGAGAGGGTAAAACTCAATTTTAGTCTCCAGTTTTAAACGTCAATTTCATTAAAAATGCAGCCCAGAACTGCAACAGTTTTACTTCATTTATTTGTAACACAATTCAGCGAAAAACTGCAGGGCTTTCTGGCATCATTATGCATGCAATCAGAGTTTTCACTTCTCCTGCCCATAATATTTTTTGCAAAGCGACCATCAGCATTTACGACCTATTTTCTGCATATTTTTCAAATAATTAAAGGATATGTTAAAATAATTGACCTTGTTCTTAAAATTCAAATTTTGGTATAATATAATCTGGAACGGAATTAAGTTCCGCGCAGAGGTCTAATACATGCGCAAGGGGGTCAGATTCGTGGATGCCAGTTCGTACCAATGCGGTCGAATATCCAGCGCCTTTGCCACCTGAAATATCATGTTCAGGGCTATCTCCAATGCAAATTACATTTTTTGCTCCGCGATCAGCTAATATCTGTTGGGCCATTTTATATATAAGCGGGTGTGGCTTTCCTATCCATTCCACCTGACCACCCATTCGCTCATAAAGTTTAGCTATCTGGCCATTTCCAAATCGTACCCCGTTGCCTGTTAACATCATGATATCTGGATTTGTACAGATGCATGGAATGTCTTTTTCAGCCGCACGTCTAAACAATTTTTCGTAGTGGCCCAGCTCAAGGCCATCATCCGAGCACCCTGCGAGGATAATTAATCCGGCACGGTTTACATCTAGAGTTTGCACTAAATCTAACCCATCGATGCTTGATGTATCTTGATCACGAGATAGAATAAACACAGCAGTTCCTGCCGCTATTTCAGCTCCAATTCGCTCACTCATAAACTTGTATGCAGCTTCACCAGATGAGAGAACACCATAGTAATCGTTACGATCGAAACCTAGGTCGGTTAATCGAGCTTCATTTGAGCGTGCGCGTTTTCCTGAATTAGACAGCATTAATATCAGTTTACCCGCTTCACTAAGCCTTTTTACTGCTTGGGGTGCACAAGGGTAAATACCGTCGCCGTTGAGAAGCACACCAAACTGGTCCAGAACAAATGCATCATATTGCTCCATCAAACTGGATAAAGTAGCATTTTCTGGACTCATTTATTGACTCCTTTTCGAGCCAGTAATGCTGTTCCATAGGCAGCTTCATCACTATTCGGCATGAGCATAGGCACTTTAAGCTTTCTCTCTCTAAGCCGAGCCCAAACCTTGTTTTTGGAACCACCACCCACAGTTCGAACAGTTGATAGTTCTGGTCCACCAAGCGCAGAAAGACGGCTGTAACCCAACCTTTCAATTTCTGCCATACCCTGCAAAATACCTTTTAAGAATTCGCTTTCACATGCCGGACGAGGGGTTAGGCGAGGAGGAAGTTTGGGGTCAGCAATGGGAAAGCGCTCACCCACTTTAGATAATGGATAGTAATCTAACGGACTATCTACTTCTGCATTTATCTCCTCGGACAGCGCAACAATTTGAGATGCATCAAAATGGCTAAGTAGAACATTCCCTCCGCTATTCGACGCGCCACCAGCTAACCATTTCCCTAATATTTTATGGCTGTAAATTCCATTCTCTGGAGAAAAAATGGGGCTCTCGGATAGTAATTTTATAGTAAGAGTTGTCCCCAAGGCTGTCACACCGTCACCTACATCTTCAGCCCCCGTTGCAAGGAATGAAGCGCACCCATCCGTCGTTCCTGCGACAACAACAACATGAGGCAAGAGATCGAATTCCGAAGCAAAATCCGAAGTCACATGCGAGATTGCACAACCTGGTTCTTCGACAGACGTAAGCTTATCAAGATCAAGACCCACATTCTCAATCCAATGAGGCCACCTGCCCTCAACCGGGTCGTAACCGGTTTTCAATGAATTGTTTTCGTCGCTAGTGTAAATTCCACATAACTGACCTGCAATCCAATCTGCCTGATGAATAATCTTGTAAGCATCAAGTTCTTGGCAAAAAGATAACGCTCGTGCCAGTCCACTTGTTGCTCCATGTGCTGCACTTGTAATTGGCGCATTTTCAGAAATTTTTTCTAAAATCTGAGTATCCGTACATGGATCATTATACATGCTCGCTTTTGCTAAAGGAGCACCGTTTTTATCAATTGGTAACATCGTGCCCGATGTGCCATCCACACTAATTGAAGCGATGCGGCTTGTATCAATATCAGCAAATGCAATGGCAAGAGCAGACTTGGCAGCCTTTAACCAAACATAAGGATCACGATAGTCAGGTCCAGCGCTGGACATTGCGCACTGCCCATCCGATACAACTTTTCCAGCGAAATCAATTACAGTGGCGCGAGCTCCGGATGTTCCAATATCTAGTCCAGTAAAGAGTGCATTACTTCGCATTCATCGCTTGCCTATATTTTTCGGCATCCCAATCAAGAAGTTCAAAATTCTGTTCTTCAGTCAAATAATTTAATCTCGCGTCAATGGGTGTTCGAAGTATAACCTCTGCAAGACATTGTATGAGCGCGAAAGCCCCCTCGCTCGCATCTTGGCGAACAAGAACACCTTTTTCTGGCACGATGACAAACACCGGGGCAATATCCAGATCAATTTTTGACACGTCCTCAATGTTCATACATGCAGCTCCCACTCCACAGAAGATAACATGGTCAGGGTAAAGGCTTCCTCCCGTTGATAATCGGACACGATCTGGTCCAAGAGCGAGTTGGTGAATAATGTGTTCCTCGGGTAATACTTGATATTTTTGAGGGCACACATCTCTCAACCCAGCCAAGTTTGGTTTGTGACGTTTATCCGGTTTAACTGTTAGAGCAGTCACGACTTTTGAAAGTAAGCGAGCAGCATCAATCACACTATCAGCAGCAACAAGAAGACCATGATTAGCTAGGATGACTACGTCTGTATCTTCTTTAAGTGCAGCTTTTACTTCCTGTGCTAAATTTGCACCCGGCTTCTGATAAGAAACCATACACCAATTTAAGCCAGCTAATTTTTGTGAGATTAAATTTTTACCATTCTGTTGAATGGCATGTGCAATTGTTTGTACGCAGTGGACATGTATGACAATCCGTTGCTTGAAAACCGCGTGTAAACTTGTTTCGATGGACGGTCGTAGCACACCCTTGCCGATAGTAAATTCAGCGGGTCGATCTGATCGAGGTTCATTGTTATCAAGTGCCAATCGCATTTCGGGAAGGTCGACTGCAACAAAAATATCTTTCGATTTAGCATCAGCCAATAACGTGCCCGATGCCTTTATCCACATAACATTACCCTCTTTGACGGATGTATTACCGCCAGCACCTTGTATTAAAAGCGGGTTAGCACCAACTTCTGCTGAATACTCAATCAACTCACTAATATCATGCGGCCGGGTAAGCTCTAAGCTCATAAGATTTCCTTTTTGCGCTCGTTTTCACGTTCATCAAACCAAGCAATAAATCCGTTCTTTTCACGATCTGTCATATGTAAATTATGCTTAGTTCGGCGATGTAAAATATCTTCGGCAGTTTGAGCCCACTCATTTTCACAAAGGTAATTCACTTCAGCTTCATACAAGTCTGGCCCAAATTTTTGACCAAGATCCCCTATGCAGTTTGCGCCGCCAATTATTTTATGAGTAAGCGTGCCGTAAAGCCTTGCATAATGAGTTAAAAGAGACTTTTGCATCCAAGGGTATCTCAATGCAAGCTTGCTCAAAAACTCCTCAAAATCAGCATTGGGAATATCACCACCTGGCAAGTGCTGATCAGCAGTCCAGGCTTTTTTCATATCAGGAAAAAACGGATGTAATTTTTCAATCGCATGCTCAGCAAGTTTACGAAATGTCGTTATTTTTCCGCCAAATATATTCAGCAATGGCGCTCCTGAACCCTCTTCCAAGTCAAGCAAGTAATCACGTGTAACAGCACTGGGGTTTCCATTACCATCATCATATAGTGGGCGAACACCGGAAAATTTCTGCAATACATCGTCTTTGGTAAGTTGTTGTTTGAAATACCTATTCACCGCATCGACTAGATATGTAACCTCTGAATCTGCAACCTCTACGTTTTCCGGGCGCCCCTCATAACTAATATCTGTCGTTCCTATCAAGGTTTTATCGCCCTCATATGGGTTGATGAAAATTACGCGCTTATCATGATTTTGAACGAGATACGCATGTGACCCATCCCAAAATTTCGACACAACAATATGGCTGCCTTTTACGAGCCGAACAGCTCTACGCGAATTCGTGCCAGTTACGCGATTAATAATGTCATTTACCCAAGGTCCGCCAGCATTGATAAGAATTTTTGATGTAATCGTCCGGGTTTCACCTGAATGTGCGTCTGTTATCTCAATTTTCCAAACGTTCCCATCGCGTCTTGCAGATGTGCAAACAGTTCGTGTTAATATCTGCGCACCAAGCCGCCCGGCATCCACAGCATTTAGAACAACAAGACGAGCATCATCTACCCAGCAATCCGAATATTCAAACCCTTTTTTATACCCATCCTTGATGGGTGAGCCTTCTGGATCATTGTGTAAATTTAATGAGCGGGTTCCCGGTAATTTTTTACGCCCACCCAAATTATCATATAAAAACAGGCCCAAACGAACCAACCAAGCTGGCCGATCATTGGGGCTGTGAGGCAATACAAAACGCATTGGCCAAATGATATGGCTAGCGGCATTCAGAAGAACCTCTCTTTCAATTAAAGCTTCGCGAACAAGTCTAAATTCGTAATATTCCAGATATCTCAACCCACCATGAACAAGTTTTCCAGAACGAGATGAAGTTCCTTGCGCTAAATCATCCTTCTCACACAACATAACCGACAGCCCCCTGCCGGCAGCATCTCGCGCAATACCAGCGCCATTAATGCCGCCGCCAATGATGAACAGATCGACCGTATTACTCATGTGCTGACTCGGGATTGTTGTTGAGACATAATTTTCAACATGGGTTTCTGGGCGGTTCGCCAGCCACATATCGGCGCACTTCTTCCGCAGCTTGTTCTGCTGCATAGGTGACAGTGCGAACAGATGCGCCAGCAATGTGTGGGGTTAATGTTACATTAGGAAGTTTAAGCAAGTCCCAATCTGCGGGAGGTGGCTCAACCGAAAATGTCTCCAACATCGCGCTACCCAGATGCCCATTTGTTAACGCGTCGTATAGATCATCATAATTGCACAAAGGCCCTCTGGCCGTATTTACAAATAAAGATCCTTTTTTCATTTTTTCGAATGCTTCAGCATTCATCATATGCCGGGTCTCATCAGTTACCCGCGCATGAATTGTTATGACATCGCTTTCACACAGTAGATTATTCAACGAAACGAGTTCAACACCTGCTTCTATGTCGTCGGTTGATAATTGGATATAGGGATCATGAACAACTATTTTGCAGCCGAAGGCGCGAAGTATTCGTACAACCTTAGTACCAATATTACCGTATCCAATAACACCCACAGTCATTTCATTCAGTTCGCGGCCGGTAAGGTCAGCGCGGTAAAGGTCCCCTCGCCAATTTCCCGTCCGAAGGTCTTCGTGTCCTTCTCTGATTTTGCGAGTTTCAGCTAATATTGCTCCTATCGTAAATTCGGCAACGGCAGATGCATTTCGACCAGGTGTATTTACAACGAGTACATTGTGGTCTTTAGCAGCAGCCATATCGATGTTAACCGGGCCACCTCGTGAAACTGCGATCATTTTCAATGATGGCAATTGCTCAAACATTGATCGGGACATCGGCGCGAGTTGAGTGACTAAAATATCCGCATCGCCAACGAAATCAACAACTTGATCTGCTGTGCCGAAATATTCCTTCAAACCATCCATGCCTTTGACAGCATAGCCATGTTCCATCGGCTCATTTGGCCAGTTACTTTTTGTTGAGTTCGTCGTAACTTTATCACCGCAAAGCGCCTTGATTTTTTCTTCAAAGACGTCTGGTAGCATGAAATGATCACCGATAATTGCAATGCTTTTAGTCAACATACTACTCCTATAATTTAGCTAGTTCTTGCCAAATGGGCTCAGACGACGTTCTGTGCGCTCGATAGGCATTAAACAATTTGTCGTAGGTCGCACTGAGTGTGCTATCTGGAAATTCGATATTACCAAGCAATGGGCTAACCCATTCCTTTATGCATGAGTGCATATCATCATAGATACCGATTGAAACGGCTGCCATCATCGCAGCGCCAGCCGCACCAGCTTCTTCACGATCTGAATACCTGACCGGAGAATTGAGAACAGATGATATGATATGCCGCAAAGCTATAGATTTTGCAGCTCCACCTGTTAACCTGATCTCTTTAGGCAATTGACCCATTACGCTATAACAATCACGAGAGGCTAACCCTAAACCTTCAATAACTGCACGAAGCAAATCAGGAAAACGGTGTGAGCTATTGAGCCCTTGGAATGAAGCGCGCGCAAAGGGGTTGATAAATGGACCTCTTTCTCCAGCTTCTGATATATATGGATGATACATCAAAGATGCTGGTTGGCTTTCTTCAAGCCAGCCATCTATCGACTTAACCAAGGTCGAATGATCGATTTCATTGCCGAAATTCGATATCAAATCTGAGGCTAATTTCAGCAACCAATCGATATTCAGAGTGGCCGCCATATTGGATTGAATTTGCAATACCATGTCAGGTATGGGCAGCACCATGACATACCCGGTAGCTTCTTTACCCAAAATAACATCGTTACTCAGCTTTGCACGCATATGCATACCGGTGGAACCAAGTATCGAACAGCCAACATCTTCTTGACCTGTAAACACACCAGAACCAAGCCCGGTGCATACAACATCAACAAAACCCAGAACAACAGGTGTGCCCGGTAACAAACCCGTTTCACGAGCGGTACTTGCAGTGAGAACGTGATGGGTCTGTGTTCCATCAATAATCTCAGGAAGTAGATGACGATATGATGAAAGGTCCAGCGCATCGATAACTGTTTCATCATAATCTCTCGTACGAAAATTGCCGAAAGTGAAACAGGCTTCCGATGGGTCTGTTGCGCGGATATCCGTTAACTTAAGATAAAGCCAATCTTTTGGATGAAGCGCGACCTCTGCCTTGTCAAGATATTCCGGTGTTGTCGCTAGCATGTGAGAAAGCTGACTACCCATTTGGCAGCAATTCAGTCCAGTTCCCGTGGCCTCAAATCGCGCCCTGTCTGTTTCCAGCGTACTCAAGCGATCAACGGCAGGTGTCGAGCGAGCATCTAGCCAAATCCAGCCGTCAGTAACCGGTTCGTTATCTTCACCCACGAGCCATGTCCCATCACCCTGTCCAGTGACAGCCACGGCTACGGTTCTTTGTGCAAGATTAGGCACTTTTTCGCCAAGCATACGTAAGGTTGTAGCACAATCATCCCAGGTCTTCCTGAGTGATTGAAAAGCTGCGCCATCTGATCTGGTTGTGTAGATATTCGGCGTGGAAGCTACCGCTATCTGTTTTCCAGAAAGGTCAAAAGCCACCGACTTTATGACCGAAGTCCCTGCATCAATTCCGATCAATACATCTTTGGGCATCACGCAATATCCTGCCCATGACTTAATGCATGTCCTGACTTTGGATCGAAAATATGAAGATCAGATGGCTCAAGCTCAATCCCAATTTTCTCCCCCTCATTAACAACAGCTCGATCATGTTCAACCAAAACAATCGTACTATTTGCAAAATTCGCGGCGATATGGCTCTGGTCGCCCAACCATTGATTGGCAACAACAGTTGCCTGAGCTCCATTGACGCCTCGTTTGACTGCATATGGACGAACGCCAACAATGACATGTTTTGTTTCGACCAATTTCTTACGAACGCCTTCCGAGAATTTAGACTTCGGATAGCTAAGTGAAAGACCTCCATCTAATTGAAGATGTACGTTGCTTTCTGCGAGTGTTGCGGTTGCTGGAAACACATTCATGGGAGGCTCTCCTACAAATGTGCCTGTAAACAAATTTGCGGGTTTTTCTTTGATTATGGCAGGGCTAGCATATTGTTGCATTTCACCATCTTCCATAACGGCTATTTTATCGCCTAGAGCATTTGCTTCAGTTTGATCATGGGTTACTAAGATAGCTGTTTGACCACGCTCCTTAATGAAATGTTTGATCCGACCGCGTAAGAGAGTTCTCAATTGAGGCTCAAGCTGCCCCATTGGTTCATCAAGCAAATATAGATCTGCTTCCCTTATCAATGCCCGCGCTAAGGATGCCCGCTGTTGTTGCCCACCAGAAATTGAGGTTGGAGATCGATCCAAAATATCCGAAATTTCCAACATGTCGGAAATCTCCTTGACCTTTTCGGCAACCCTTGATGCACTAAGATTAGTGGACTTTAAAGCAAATGCTATATTCTCACGTATAGTCACCGTAGGATAAAGCGAATAGCCTTCGAACGCCATTGCAACATTACGCAAAACAGGACGCAAATTTTGAACTTCACGACCAGCAAGGTGAATTTTACCACGACTTGTGGATTCAAATCCGGCGACCATTCTCAATGTTGACGTCTTACCGCACCCCGAAGAGCCTAGTAAGGCTATGATATCGCCCTTCGCTACTTCCATGCTAACGTTTTTCACAGCATGAACACCTACATTAATCGGACCGTAGAATTTATCGACATTTTCCAGTCTTAACATCACGTTACTCATGCGACTTCTCCTGGCTCACCAGCAGATAGGGATGCCGCATCAAGTGGCTCAATTCTATTGCCAGACATTTTTTCAAATAGCATTATGTCGCTCGTATCAACGGCGATATAAGCGTCTTTATTTATCGGACCAGGAGATCCCGCCGGACGCGACAACATAAGTTCGCGACCATTTACAGTGCGCATTAAATTAACAGTCTTTTCATTTAGCGGTGTCTCAGCTTCAACAGTAATTGGAAACGCATTTGGAGTACCCTTTTCCACAAATCTTAAAGCTTCTGGCCGCACTCCTAAAATACAATCGGTGTTAACCGCTTTTGAATATCCCGCATTTATGGGTATTGGAGTTTCTGATATTCTCACCTGAATATTGCCTGCGGACATCATTGGCTGAACATCAATGAGGTTTATAACCGGATCGCCAAATAGCCGTGCCGTTTCGATATTTCCTGGCTTAAGATAAATTTCTTCAGGCGTGCCTGTCTGTTGAATGCCATGACCACTCATAACAGCAATATTATCCCCGAAAGCCATAGCCTCTTTATAATCTTGAGTTACATAAATGACCGTTGCATTTTGATCTTTTAAAAGTCTTGGCAACTCCAAGCGCATTTCGAAACGAAGTTTTGCATCCACATTTCGCAAAGGGTCATCAAGCAACAAAATTGCAGGTTCACCTGCTAAAGCTCGGGCAAGCGCTGTACGCTGCTTTTGTCCATTTGACAGCTCTTTAGGTTGGTGACCAAGCACATGATCAATCTTCAATAACTTTGCTAGTTTTTGAACATTCGTATCTATAGCGTTCTTGGGTTGTTTTCTGGCTGTAAGCGGGCTCGCAATATTCGCATGCGCATCCATATGCGGGAATAATGCAAAATTTTGAAACGCCATACCAATGCCGCGATGCTCAGCCTCTACGCCACTCATATCTGCATCATTCAAAACAATAGTCCCTTCATCTGGCTCAATCACGCCAGCGATAAGACGAAGTAAAACTGTTTTACCTGCGCCCGACGGACCAAAAAGAACCAATGTTTCACCAGTTTCGACCGAAAGAGAAACCTGATCCAGAACCAAATCGTCTTTGAATGACTTGGAAATATTTTCAAGACTAAGTGACATAATTACCCTTTCACCGCGCCGAGTGATAATCCTTCAACAAGATAGCGTTGAGCATACATTGCCAATGCAAAAGTTGGCGTAATTGATAGAACGATTCCGGCAGCTATTTGGCCATAATTGATGCCTGAAGCAGTGATAAATGCGAGAGCACCAACCGTTACCGGTTGCTTGTCAGCGGAGGCTAAAACAAGCGCAAAAATAAAATTATTCCAAGCAAAAATGAATGCCAGCAAACCCGCGGCGGCTATTCCCGGCCCCGCTAGCGGGAGCGCTATTTTTCTGAACGTCGACCAAAATCCGTGGCCAGCAATACGGTAAGCATATTCAATATCAGCAGGAATATCCTCAAAATATCCGCGTACAATCCATAAAATAAGCGGAAGTACGATAAGCTGATAAACCCAGATCAATCCCACATAGGTATCCGCCAATCCAAGTTGCTGAAAATAAATCGTAAGCGGAAGCAGTACTAGAAGAGGCGGTGCAAATCTAAACGACAACAATGTAAACGCTATATCTTCTGATCCCTTAAATTTGAGACGGGCAAACGCATAAGCCGCTGGAACACCTAGAATTAGTCCTACAATTACAGCTGAAGTTGATAAGAAAAGCGAGTTAAACAGGTTACCCATGAACTCAATTTTAAGTGACCCCGCAGCTGTTTCTAACTGCCCGGTTATAAGGCCCTTATAGTTCACAATGGTTGGCTCAAAAAACAACTTTGGTGGAATTTGAAGTATGGTTTCGTTGGTTTGAAATGACATCAAAAAAATCCAAAGAATTGGAAACATGAAAAAGATAATAACCAGCGAAATTGCCATGCCGCGTAACACTCGTTCTATGGTGCTGACCTGATCCATTGTCGTCTCCTATGCTTCGCCGCGTGCTTTTTCACGCAAACGGAGCCAATTTTTTATAAATAAATTTGATAGAAAATATGTGATAGCCCATAAGATCATCATAAGCGCAGCAGAACGTCCAACATTGGTTGATTGGAAAAAGTTCAAATAAGCCTCAACCTGAAAGACGGTCAAAGTATCCCCAGGTCCGCCCTGCGTCATCGCATAAATAATGTCAAACTGTTGAATCGATTCTATAACCCGGAACAATGTCGCAGTAAGCAAAAATGGCGTTAGCATTGGCAAGGTAATTTTCCAGAAAACAAACAAACGAGGAACGCCATCCAACTCTGCTGCTTCGAATGGTTGCCTTGGGAGCGAACGTAATCCTGCAAGCAGCAAAATCATAATGAATGGGGTATAGACCCAGACATCCACAATAATTACCGTTAGCATCGCCGTTGACGGATCAGATGCCCAATTCATGTCGGGAAAACCAAGAAGTGACGCAAAATAACTTAAAATCCCAAAGCCTGGATTTGTCATCAGTTTCCACATCAAGGCAGCCAATGCGGGAGCTGTCATAAGTGGCATCAGCAACATTATTGATACGAAGTTATTGAACATACTGCGCCTTTGCAGCAGCAAAGCAATGCCCAATCCTAGTAAAAGCTCGATGCCAACCGTCAATGTCGCGTAGGTCATAGAGACTTTCAGAGTGTTCCAAAATGATGTGTCTGAAAGAAAATTTATATAGTTCTCACCCCAGTTGAACTTTTGAGCCCACGGCTGGGAAAGTCTATAACGCTGCAATGAATAAATAACAGCAGTGACAAACGGAATTAGTATACCAATACATGTCAATAAAGCCGGAAGACTTAATAGATACGGAAGATATCGACGATTGATATGGAACCGCGATTTTGCTGGCACTGACATCGTAATTCACCCACAGGTATTCTCTGATCATCTCCAACTTAGGTGAGTTGATCTGGAGTAGTTTATTAATTTGACGTTATATTTCAAGACTCACCCCGCGGAGAGAACGGGATGAGTCAGTTTGCTGAAACCTCTTGGGAGGACTAACCGAGACCGGCTTCTATCAGCTGTTTATCGACACTCTGAGCAAGTTGATCGAGACCCTCATCAACTGGCAGTTCATTCGCAACCATTTTCTGAAGAGTTGCTGCCCATTCTGTTGTCAAATCGAAGAATAGCGGCTGAGCTGTGAAGTGAATCTTCGCACCCGGTGCTGAAAGATCATGCATTTCCACATATCCAGGATAGCTCTTATCCAAACGGGCACGGAAATCGGTATTAGCCCAAACAGACTTACGAACAGGATTCACAAAGTCCATCTGCGTTGCGCCAAAGAGTCCGTGCTCAGGCCCGGAAGCCCATTGCATAAAGTACCATGTAGCATCCTTCTTCTTACCAGCAGTTGCCATGGCCAATGACCAAATCCAAATATTTGGTGTCGGAGCATCTGCATCTGGGTTAGCTGCGAACGGTGAGAAAGCAAGATTACCAGCTTCCGCATTATCGCCACCATTCATGAAGTAACCAAGAATATCAGCATCGAAAATCATTGCTGATTTACCGGCACCCAGATCGGTTCCAGCTTGATACCAAGTATGTGTTGACCAATCAGGTGCACCACTATCTTGAATCATTTTCACCCATTGAGAATGGAAACCGCGAGATACATCTGTGTTCATTGCAGCTGATAACTTACCATCTGCAGAAACATTTAAATCCTTCTGACCGAAGTTCGCATAGCCGGAAAGAAAGCCGGGGTGAATAGTTGCCCATGAACGGGAACCACGAACACCAATACCATATGAAGCAATGCCATCAGTCTTGGCTTTTAGTGCTGTGTCTGCCAATTCGTCCATGTTTGTAGGAACAGATAAACCACCAGCCTTAAACATACGCGCGTTGTATGAAAGATTATTTTGCTCATAGCCCCATGGAATACACCATTGTTTAGCATCATCAGAACCAAGCTCACCACCTGGCTTGCCGTTCCATGCACATGAATCCCTAACACCCTCAAGCATGTCTTCCCAATTGTAATCAGGATTTGTCTTCGCAGGATCACTGATAAATTCATTTAGATCATCAACCCATCCGGCAGGGCCATATGTCCAAGTCATGTAGGCGCCTGTCATGAATGCATCATACTCTGATGATCCAGATGAAAGAGCGGCTGTAACTTTGTCGAAATAAACATCTTCAGGGAAGATGTCATATTCAACTTCTATTCCTGTCAATTTTTTAAAATTCTCTAGGTTGGCGATCATAGCATCTGCATATGGATGCTTGTTCAGTAATAATTTTACTGTCGTACCCTTGTGCTTTTGCCAATCAAAGCCATTTTGAGCCAATGCTTCAGTTGCAACAGAATTTAACAATGTTCCAGCTGTTGCAGCTGTAACACCCATGACACCAAGTCCACGAATAAGAGACCGTCGATCTATTTTGCCATCAACATATGTTTTGATTAAATTCTTTTCTTTCTCATGCATTGTTATTCCTCCCAGTGTTTTTGGATTAGTCCAAAGTTAGAAGCGCATTTGCAGTGCGCTCATCGGTGATGAGACCTTTCAAAAGACCACTCATCAAAACAGACCCAATTGCACGGGCCTTACTATTACCGCCACCAACGGCGACAATTCTGCTTTTCTCCATATCTGCCAACTCTACTGAAACAGTTCGCGATGTAAGATTGGTTTCAACATTCTGCCCCTTCTCGTCAAAGAAATGGCCTAGCAATTCTCCCACGCCATTTGCGCGAACGACATCATTGATCTCCTCTGGCGCAATCATACCAGACTCCACCAATTGAGCAGTCGGATCTACTGCTCCAATGCCCACGAATTTAAGCTTTGATAATGCCGCCATTGCCATCACATCTGTCACGCCGCGCTGAGACAACAAAATTTCGCGATCTTCTTTAGAATTTGCGAAAAAGGGAACTGGCATAACAAAAGCATCCGCACCTGTTTTCTCAGCAAGACGATGCATCACATCGTGTGGATTGGCAGAGAAATTTTTATTCAAACCACCTAACAGTGAGACAAATTGTGTTTTGCGTGCATCTAATTTCGGCAATTGTGTCACACACGAAGCAAGCGTTCTACCGTGGCCCAAACCAATAAGTTCATGCTCACCACTATGAATTTCGCGCTGTAAAAACTTTGCCCCGGCGACACCCAGAACACCTAACGGCACATCGTCGTCATTAACATTCGGAACAACTTCACAATAATCCAACCCAAACCGTTCAGAAATCCTATTTTCTAACGACACACACTCCGAAATTTCACCATCAATGATAAATTTAACAGCGCCGTCTTGATTTGCCCTCATGATAAGCCGATGCGCTTTGATGCTTGTCACACCTAATTTATCAGCTACGTCAGATTGTTTGAGACCACCAACATAATGAAACCAAGCAGCCCTTACAGCTAGACTAGCCTCATCCTGACGTGCGGTTGCGGGAGCTGCCAATTTGTACCTCTTTTAACAATAATTCAGTCGTTATGTAATTTATTACAGTTATTGTTATTTTTGTCAATCTTTGAATTGTATATAGTCAATAGGCGGTAGTGTCGCAAGGGTTCTGTCGCAATTTTTACAAATGGTTATTAAGGGGATATCGCTGGAAACGATTATGCAGCGAGTGATGCGGATTGACCATTGGTTCCAAATTGGCGCTTTTGGATCATATGAGCGACCTCGATACCATCCAATGTTGCTGATGCGGACTGAAAGGATTTGAAGCCTTTCATGGGGCAGTTTAGTTTCTTGATGAAGCGATGATCCTGCTCAATCATGTTATTGAGATATTTGACTTGCAAGACATCAATTAGCCAGAACCATCCATGCAACAGCAATAAAAGATTCATGTTTTGTAATCCTGCAAAATTAGCACCACTCTTGTCGATCACAACCTTTTCAGGCCAACCATTATTCGTGATCGTACGTTTGAAAAAGTTGGTAGCAGCGGCTTCATCGCGGCGCTCAGAGAGCTTGAAATCAAGGGTTTTCCCGTGTTTATCAACTGCTCTATAGAGATACATCCACTTGCCTCTGACTTTGATATAGGTCTCGTCCATTCGCCACGAACTATTGGTTGCGGATTTCCGGCGATGTGCTTCACAAGCAATCAACGAGGAATACTTTACCACCCATCTGTTTAGCGTTGCGCGGTCAACCACGACACCGCGCTCAGCCATGATTTCTTCCAGATCACGATAGGACACAGCATATCTGGCATAGAAAAACACCGCGTATAAAATCATCTCTTTGGGATAGTGGCTGCCTTTAAAGTCAATCATTAGAACCTCAACTTGCATACTGAATTAGCTGAGGACTTAATACAAAACCAAAATGAACCGTGCGTAAATTTTGCGACAGAACCTGAATCCATAGATATCGGACAAACGGTGACTTCGCTGCGGGTGCGGCTATGACGGTTGTGGCGCGCATACTTGCCAATTTGCATCGGTTTTATCCCGTGCCGAATGCGCCACCTATGGCTGAAGACGTATGACAACAACGCCAGGAGTTGAGGGCCGTTTGGAGAGGGACAGATGGAACCTTTTTCCGACGAGCTGAAGCGTCCAATTCCTATGGTCTTGATCAGACAAGATATGCCCCTTGGCACGCAAAACAGTGTTGTCTTGGGCCAGTTTGCGCGCGAATTCCTGCGGATTGACAGCAGTTCGCATGTCAAGGTTCTGCGCGGTGAGGTGAGAGTGGTGATCCCCACCATGCACGTAATCCCTGAAGTGGCAGTCAGCCATAATAAGTGCTGGGGCGACACGCGCCTCGGCGCATCGGAAAACAGACGCGTCAGGGGCATGGGCCCGGATCAATCCTTTTGCGGCATCAACATCACCGGATGTAACTAGATCGGTTTTGTTTAGAACAACAATATCGGCGGCCACCAGCTGTAGGATGATCGTATCAGAAAGATACTCGTTCGCCAGTAGCTCAGGTAGGGTTTCGACATCCACAAGCACAACGACACTCTGCACATTAACTTCACTGATTAAATTGATATTTGCGGCAATCGCACCTGGCAATGCGACGCCGGAGGCCTCAAGTAGCAGGTGGTCCAAAGGTGTTTCAAGCTCGCTCAGTCGGCGGATCGCTCCCAGGAGATCGTCACCAAATGAACAGCATGCACACCCCCCGGAAAGCGAGACAATATTGTCATCTTCGGCCTCAATCAGATCGGCGTCAATCGGCAGATCGCCGAATTCATTGACCAGAATCCCCAACCGCTGCCCGTTGGCATTGCGTAGCAAATGGTTGATCAGCGTTGTCTTTCCGGCGCCCAGATACCCACCAAGGATGGTCAGCGGCAGGGTCATTGAGGATTGGCCGGAAAAACCCGCCCTCCCAGAACTGTTCCCCAGATGCTCAGGTCGTTTAGTCTCTCAGCACCCACGGCGAATGGATCATCGTCCAGAACGGCAAAATCCGCGCGTTTGCCCACCTCGATTGAGCCGATTTCAACGTCCAGCTTCAGCGTATAAGCCGCGCCCACTGTGACCGCATGAAGCGCTTGCCCCAGTGTGATTTTTTCTGTCTCGCCCAAGACCCGGCCCGATGACGTCAGTCGTTGCGTGGCGCACCAAGCGGTGAATAGCGGCCCCAAGGGGGTGATCGGCGCGTCGGAATGGATGGCCATTGGCACACCCTCGCGCAAAGCTGTGGCGCAGGCGTTCATGCGTTCGGCCCGCTCGGGGCCGACGGTTTGCGCGTAATGCGTGTCCCCCCAATAGTAGTGGTGATTAGCAAAGTGGTTCACGCATAGACCCAACTTTTTCATCCGTCTGAATTGCGCGGTGTCGGCAAGCTGACAGTGCTGCAGGGTAAAGCGGTGATCCGAAGAGGGCACGCGGCGCAGCACCTTTTCCATCGTGTCGAGCACGAGCTCGGTTGCTTGGTCGCCATTGGTGTGCAGGTGCACATGAATGTTCTTAGCCAGAGCAGTTTCGAGGATGTATTCTAGGTGTTCGATCGAGATGTACCACAATCCGTTTGGGGCCCCATTGAAGTAACCGGGTGCGCGGATACGGGCTGTAAAACCTTGGATCGAGCCGTCAACGGTTACTTTGATTCCGCCGAGACGCAGCTTATCGGTGGTGCGTTTGGCGAGGGATTGGACATGTTCGATCAAACGCTCCGGGTTGACGCCAAGGTGGAACCGGTAGGGCACGATACGCGCTGGGAAAGCCGGATCATCAGTGACCCGTTGCATTATGTCCACTGTCTCGTCGGGAAGTAGGGCGGCAAGATCGGTGGCAGTGGTTACGCCCGCCCGAATGCAGAGTTGTGCGAACCGCCACATGCCTGGCTCGTCACAGGCAAGTATTTCGCGAGCAAGACCGACATGCGATGAGGCGAGCCCCATGATTTCGGGGCTTCTCAGCTCGCCGGTGGGCAATCCGTCGTCTCCTAGGGGGATGCCGCCATGCTCCAACCCTTCACGCAAGAGCCCGGCCAATTCCAGTGCTTTGGTGTTGACATTCATACTATGACCCGAGGCGTGTAAGATCCCGATTGGTCGGGTTGACGAGATTGCATCCAACTGATGACGGCTGATGCGCTCGTTGCCGAAATAGATCGGGTCAAGCCCCCAGGCCGTCAAAGGTTCGTTTGCGGATGCAAGGGGCAGCTCGGCGAGCGCCAGCTTGTCCAAGCCCGCCTGAATGGTTTTGCAACCAGCCTGGACCGCGCCGCTAGGATCCATTCGGTCAAAATACCCAAGATAGGTATGGGACCAAAGGGTGCCTTCCATCAGATGGCAATGTGCTTCGACAAGTCCAGGCATCAAGACCTTTTCCGCAAAACGCTCATCAAGCTTAAAATCCCCCCAACCCGAGACCTCTGCCAGGTTGCCAACACCTAGGATTCGACCATCGCGCACAGCGACATGGGTCGCTTCGGGGCGCTGTGGATTCATGGTCAGTATCTTCGCGGCATTATATATTGTGATCATTGGCGCCTATGTCCTGAGCAATGCATTTGCGTTTGTACTGCCTAAGCATAGCGGTTGATCAAAACCCATAAAAATACTATAATCTATGGGTTAAACTCCAAAAAAAAGAGGAATAATCGATGCTACCACTGACGCTCAAGCAGCTGCGATATGTTGAAGCGGCGGGCCGTACACGCTCAATTTCTGCCGCGGCAGAAGATCAGAATATCTCGGAAAGTTCGATTGCCAGTGCTATTGGAGCCCTGGAGGCGAGCCTGGGATTTGACCTATTTTCGAGGGTGCCATCTAAGGGGATCAACCCCTCGCCAGCCGGGTGGGATTGTTTAAAACTCATCTCGAAGATACTTCGCGAGTTTGACGAGTTTCAAACTGAGCTTTTGGCCATAGGTGGCAACCTGGTCGGAACTGTCAGACTGGCTTGTTTTGCCAGCGCGACAAGCGGATTTCTCCCCGCCGCCATCGAGAGTTTTCAGCAGGAATACCCCGGCGTTACCTTTAAATTGGTAGAGGGGTCAATGGACGCGGTTATTGATCACATCGACAGTGGGCTGGCCGATATCGCCTTTAGTTACGAAGAGGTGACAACAGAAGCACATCAGTTTAACTCATTGGTTTCATTGCCGCATTACGCCCTACTGCCCTCCAGGGATCCGCTGTCGCAGAAACGGGGGGTAAGCCTAAAAGACCTAAGCACCCGACCGATGGTGAACCTGGAACTTGAACGGACAAAGACTTATTATGTTAACCTGCTCAAGGATGCAGGGCTTAAAGTCATCGTGGCGCATCACACGCGCTCGGCAGAGATGGTCCGCACACTTGTTGCCTCGGGGATTGGCTTTTCAATTCTTAACGCACGGGCCGGAAACCTGTCACATGCCGATGGCGGATTTAGGGCGGTACCCATAATTGACCGTCTGCGCGATCGTGAATTTGGTCTTATTCGACCTTCAGCGATGCGTCAGCCCCGCGTTGTGCGCAGATTTGCTGATCACTGCCTCAAGCTAAGAGCAGAGGGTGCGTTTGAGGCCCTGTCGCTTCGGTACAATCATTCATTGGAATAACCGAGCAATAAGCCGTAAAACGAACATTATTCACATGAACGGGTGGCTGTTAGGCTCAAGGGATAATCGAGAATAACGACTTGAAATCTCGTCAACAGGAAGGAGATGAACCTATGAGTTCTCACTTAAAGAAATTCGTAATTATGGCTGCACTACTTGCGGTGACCTCCACCGCGAGCATTGCCGATGAGCCGGTGACTGGTGGCACGCTTGTCACGACGCTACGCAACACACCGCGCAACCTGAACCCCGCGGTCCAATCTGGCATTATCACGGGCGCCGTCGGCGCGCAGCTGTTTGCTGCTCCGCTTCGCTATGATGAAGACTGGACCCCACAGCCTTATTTGGCCAAAAGCTGGGAATGGTCAGATGACGGGCTGTCGATGACGCTCAAGCTAGTTGAAAATGCGGTGTTCCACGACGGCGCGCCGATCACTTCGGAAGATGTGGCCTTTTCGGTTGCGACCATCAAGGCAAACCACCCCTTTAAAACAATGTTCGGCGTCGTGGAAACAGTCGATACACCGGATGAACACACCGCCATCCTCCGCCTGTCGCAGCGGCATCCGGCGCTGTTGCTGGCAATGTCGTCGCAGTTGATGCCGATTATCCCCAAGCATATCTATGGTGACGGGCAGGACGCCAAGTCACACCCACGCAACAACGCCGATGTGGTCGGGTCTGGCCCGTTTAAATTGACCGCGTTTGTGCCAGATCAGCACGTTATTGTTGAGCGGTTTGACGACTTTTTCATGGATGGGCGCCCCTATCTGGACCAGATTGTCTACCGCATCATCAAGGATGCTTCGGCCCGAACCATCGGTTTGGAAAACGGCGAGCTGCACCTGTCCACGTTTGAAAGCGCAGTACGCAACATCAAACGTATGAGCGAGAATGACAAACTGGTTGTAACCAACGAAGGTTATTCGGCGATTGGCGCCCTCACCTGGTTGGCGTTTAACACTGGGTCGGACGGGCCCACGAGTAACAAATTGGTCCGCCAGGCGATTGCCTATGCGTTGGATAAAGAGTTCATTATCAAGGCTCTGATGCTTGGGTTCTCCGAAGAGGCTAAGACTGGTATTCACCCGGGTTCGCCGTTCTATGACGAAACGGCAAATGGCTATGACGTGGATCTAGACAAAGCAAATGCGCTTTTGGACGAGGCGGGTTTCCCAAAAGGGTCTGACGGCACACGTTTTTCGCTGACGCTTGACTATGTGAACCAATCAGTCAAGGCGCATGCAGAATATACCAAGTCGGCACTTTCCAAAGTTGGTATCGATGTCACCGTGAACTCATTTGTGGATTTCCCAACCTGGTCCAAGACGATTTCGAACCACAACTTTGATATGACCTGGGACAATGTGTTCAATTGGGGCGATCCGGTAATCGGTGTGCATCGCACCTATTCCAGCGCCAACATCAAGCCGGGCGTGATTTGGTCGAATACCCAACAGTATTCCAACCCTCGCATCGATGAGCTGATGGAAGCTGCCGGCCAAGAGATCGACCCGGAGGCGCGGGCCAACCTTTACAAAGAGTTCCAGTCAATCCTGTCCGAAGATCTGCCTGTCTATTGGTCAAACACATTGCCCTACCACTCGGTGTTCTCCACCAAAGTCGGCAATCCGCCGATGGGTATCTGGGCCTCGTCGACCCCCTACGACCAGGTCTATTTGAAAGACTGATCCGAACCATAACACCAATGCCGTCGGCCTAGTTGTCGGCGGCAGTTCCAACTCAGAGGTTCGAACGGTATCATGCAAATCCTGATAACAATCCTAGAACGCTTAGCCTATGCGACAATTCTATTGCTTGCAGTTCTCGTGCTGAATTTCTCAATGATCTACCTCGCACCGGGAGATGTTGCGGATACGATTGCCTCGTCGATGGGCGGGGCCAACGCAGAACTTATGACCCAGATCCGAAGCGAATACGGGCTGGACCAACCGTTTATTGTTCAACTCTCCAGCTATATAGGCCGGGTGCTCAGCTTTGATCTTGGACATTCCTATTTCTACAATCGTCCAGTGATTGATCTGATCGTGGAACGTTTGCCGGCGACACTACTTCTGGTTCTCTGCGCCCAGACGTTTTCACTGGTTGTCGGTGTGGTTGTCGGTGTGTTGTCCGCACGTAACCCCAACGGTATCCTCAGCCATTTTGTAACGCTGATTTCGCTGTTTGGATATGCAGCGCCCGTGTTCTGGACTGGTATTTTGCTGCTAATCGCCTTCTCGTTAAAAATCCCGTTGTTTCCAGTTGCTGGGATGCAGGACGTCACGGTGAGCGGCAACTTCCTGATCCATACGTTGGATGTGCTCCATCATCTGGTGCTCCCGATGCTGGCTCTTGGATCAATCTTTATCGCGCTTTACTCACGCCTGTGCCGGGCTTCGATGCTTGAGGTGCTCGGCTCGGATTATGTGCGCACAGCGCGGGCCAAAGGGCTGTCAGAGCGTCAGGTGGTCATGAAGCATGCCTTGAAAAACGCGTTGCCACCAGTGGTCACGTTGGCTGGTCTACAGTTTTCGGGAGTGATTTCGGGAGCGGTTCTGGTCGAATCGGTATTCTCCTGGCCCGGCCTGGGTCAACTGGCGCTGAGTTCGATATTGGCACGCGATACACCGACTATCCTTGGAATTCTCTTCTTCTCGGCATTGGTCGTCATCATCGGAAATATTACTACGGATCTTGTGTTACGCATGATTGATCCGCGGGTTAGGGGTAAGACATGAATATTCAAGATAATCCCGTCGTCAAAGCACGTTCGCCGTATTCCGAAGCAAGTGAGATGTTCCTGCGCAATCATGCAGCAGTGGTCGGATTGGTCGTCCTGTTTGTAATTTGCCTGGTCGCGCTTGTGGGTCCGCTTATCTATCCAGGTGACCCGTTCGAAATGGTCTGGACCCCTTTTACCCGCCCAGGTGAGGAAGGTTACCTGTTGGGAACCGACTATCTGGGTCGAGACCTGATGTCGCTGTTGATCCACGGCGCCAAAGTTTCGCTGACCATCGGACTGTCTGCCGCCTTAGTCACCATAATCATCGGGATCACAGTTGGTGCATTAGCGGGGTTCTATCGCGGCTGGGCCGAAGAAGTGCTGATGCGGATCACTGAATTCTTCCAGGTTTTGCCCACGTTGTTGTTCTCGATGGTGATTGTGGCGCTCTTTGGAGCAACGTTGCCAATGATCACGCTTGCCATTGGACTGGTGAGCTGGCCGGCTGTGGCCCGGATCACACGCGGCGAGTTCCTTCGCATCCGCGAGCTGGAATACGTCAAGGCAGCCCATGCAGGTGGAGTCAGAAACGGCCGATTGATCTTTCGGGTGATACTGCCCAACGCGTTGCCACCCATTATTGTGCAATCGGCCCTCATGGTGGGCTCTGCCATCCTGTTCGAAGCAGGTCTGTCCTTTCTGGGACTGACCGACCCCAATGTCGCAAGTTGGGGGCAAATCATCGGTTCGAACCGGCAATACATCCTTGATGCCAGCTTTGCGGTCACCGTACCTGGCGTTGCAATCTTTATTACTGTGCTTGCGATCAGCCTTGTCGGTGATGGGCTGAACGACGCATTGAACCCGAAATTGAGGCAGCGATGAGTGTACCACTTCTCAAGGTTGAAAATCTGCGTATCGAGTTAGGCATACGCGACAAAGGCACCCCGGTTATTGACGACCTGTCTATTGAACTGTCTGAGGGGGAAACCCTCAGCTTTGTAGGCGAAAGCGGTTGCGGAAAATCAATGACGGCGCTGGCGATCATGGGCCTATTGCCAGCAAAGATCTCTCGCATCGCGGCTGGCCGGATCCTTTTTCATGGCCAAGATATGGCGCAGATGAGCGAAAGCCGGTTGCGCGATATCCGTGGCAACGAAATCAGCATGATATTTCAGGAGCCTATGACTTCGCTAAACCCAGTCTATACGGTAGGTGATCAGATCGCGGAGGTGTTGCTTTGTCATAAAAACATGGGAAAATCCGAAGCTTGGGCGCGCGCCGTAGAGCTATTGGATGCAGTGCGTATCCCAAACGCCAAGGCGCGAGCGCGCGACTATCCGCATCAGATGTCGGGCGGCCAACGGCAACGGGTTATGATTGCCATTGCCCTTGCCTGTGAGCCAAAAATCCTGATCGCCGACGAGCCGACCACCGCGCTCGACGTCACAGTGCAGGCGCAGATCTTCGACCTGTTGCGCGAGTTGTCACGAGAGATGAATACAGCAACGATCATGATCACACACGACATGGGTGCGGTGGCCGATATGGCCGACCGGATGGTCGTTATGTATGCGGGACGCAAGGTTGAGGAGGGCAGAGTGAAAACCGTGATCTCCAATCCACGTCACCCCTATACACAGGGACTGATTTCCTGCGTCCCGCATTTGGTTGAACCGATTTCAGCGGATCGGCCTGAACTGACCGAAGTTCCCGGCATCGTGCCCGCACTGACTGAGTTCGGTTCGGACTCTTGCCTCTTTGCCAGTCGATGTGCCCAATCCGACGAGCTTTGCAGATCGAAACGTCCACCCGAAACCCTGTGCGAAGATCTGCACAGCTCGGCATGCTGGAAGGTAGAAACATGAAGACAGATGCTCCGATCCTATCCGTCAAGGACCTGATAGTTCAATTCCAGATCAAGCGTCGGTTCGGTCGTAAGGCCACACTGACTGCTGTCGATAAGATGAGCTTTGATATCAAACGCGGCAAGACCCTGGCGATCGTCGGCGAAAGCGGTTCGGGCAAGACCACTGCCGCCCTGACAGTTGCCCGACTGGTCAAACCTAAGTCCGGCTCAATTACGCTCGCTGGCGAGGATTTCATGGCTCTTGAGGGCGAGGCGTTGCGCCGGGCGCGCGCCAAGATCCAAGTGATTTTTCAGGATCCGTTTTCATCCCTGAATCCACGCCTGCGCGCGGAAGATATTGTGCGTGAGCCGATGGAGAGCCTTGGCACCCTGCCAAAACACCAACACGCCGCCCGCGTTGATGAATTGTTTGAGCAGGTAGGATTGCGGCCAGAACAAAAGCACCTGTTCCCGCACCAGTTCTCGGGTGGTCAGCGGCAGCGTATCGGTATCGCCCGGGCGCTTGCAACCAATCCGGATGTTATCATCTGTGACGAGGCGGTGTCAGCGTTGGATGTCGCAGTGCAGGCGCAGATTCTGAATCTTTTGCGCCGATTGCAGCGGGACCTCGGTCTGACTTATTTATTCATCAGCCATGACCTCGGAGTGGTCCAGCATATGTGCGACGACATTGTCGTCATGTACATGGGGCGTATTGTCGAAAGCGGAAGCCGCATGGAGGTGTTTTCGAACCCCTCTCATCCTTATACGCAGGCGCTACTTGAGGCGGTGCCGTCAGTCGCCAAGCTAAAGGGTGAGCGCGAGGTGCTTTCCAGCATCACCGGCGAGGCGCCGGACCCGCTCAATCTGCCCAAGGGCTGCAACTTTGCCTCGCGCTGCCCAAAAGTGATGGACACATGCCGGGTCGAACAGCCCCGCTTGGAAAATCACGCTGGAGCGCATCTGTCAGCCTGTTACCTGCCGAATTGATCCAGGTCGTTTGCGATTCTGACAACATACTCAACATCCAGAAAGATCCCACATTTTGATCGATACTTGGTTAACTTTACAGTGCCTGAAATACACTTAAACAAATATCCCTAGATAGCAGGAACCTCACATTTTACTTTTTGTAAAATTTTGTTGGTTCGTATATTAAAATGGGTTCTGTCGCAAAATTTACGCACGGTTCATTTTGATTATGTATTAAGTCCTCAGCTAAATGAACATGCAGGTTGAGGTTCCAAAGATTGACTTTAAAGGAAGTCATTATCCTAAAGATGTAATTCTATACGCGGTGTTTTTCTATGCCAGATATGCAGTCTCCTATCGTGATCTGGAAGAGATTATGGCTGAACGTGGTGTCGTGGTTGACCACGCAACGTTGAACAGATGGGTGGTAAAGTATTCCCCGTTGATTGCACGTGAAGCACATCGCCGGAAGTCCGCAACCAACAGTTCTTGGCGGATGGACGAGACTTATATCAAAGTTAAAGGTAAGTGGATGTATTTCTATCGTGCAGTTGATAAACACGGGAAAACCCTAGATTTCAAGCTCTCTGAGCGCCGCGATGAAGCCGCAGCCACCAACTTTTCAAACGTACGATCAAGAACAACGGTTGGCCTGAAAAGGTTGTGATCGACAAGAGTGGTGCTAATTTTGCAGGATTACAAAACATGAATCTTTTATTGCTGTTGCATGGATGGTTCTGGCTAATTGATGTCTTGCAAGTCAAATATCTCAATAACATGATTGAGCAGGATCATCGCTTCATCAAGAAACTAAACTGCCCCATGAAAGGCTTCAAATCCTTTCAGTCCGCATCAGCAACATTGGATGGTATCGAGGTCGCTCATATGATCCAAAAGCGCCAATTTGGAACCAATGGTCAATCCGCATCACTCGCTGCATAATCGTTTCCAGCGATATCCCCTTAATAACCATTTGTAAAAATTGCGACAGAACGACATTATGGAGCAAAATCATCGCTTCACTAAAAGACTCACTCGTCCGATGATGGGCTTTAAATCGTTTAATTCTGCTTCTGCAACGCTTCAAGGAATTGAAGTTGCACATATGATCCGCAAACTTCAATTTGGCAAAACCAATCAATCTGCCTTTCAACAATTTGCTGCGCTTGCAGGATAATTGTGTCTAAGAATAAGATACTTTTATGCTGCAATTAAATTTGCGACAGAACCGTTAGAAGTATTAAGCTAGGTCAAAGCAATATTATTGGTTTTTAACTTTGATCTGGATTTTAACATCAGTTGGGCGGGCTTCAACGGCCCGATCGAAAGCTTCGATACTGTCGTTAAAATCAAAAGTTTTAGAAATTAGAGGTTTAAGATCGACTTTACCTGATGCAATCAAATTGATGGCCCGATCATATATATTTGCGTACCGAAATACGGTTTCAATATGAATTTCTTTAGCTTGTGCCGATACGATATCAAAAGGTACCGGATCAACAGGCATTCCAACGAATACCAGACATCCGCCTGGGCAAATAGCTGAGAGAGCCGTTGGATATGCAGCGGCAGCGCCGGAGCATTCAAATACGACATCTACGCCCCAACCATTCGTATGCTTTGCAATTTCACCGACAACATTTTGTGTTCTTGCGTTTATTGGCGTTATGCCGTCATATTGACCTGCAATTTTTAGTTTATCGTCCACGACATCAGAAATAAAAACTTCCGCGCAGCCTCCCGCAAGTGCTGCAAGCGCCGTCATCATTCCAATTGGGCCCGCCCCAATTACAAGTGCAATATCCCCACCTTTAATATTAGCTTTGGCTGCGGACTGCATACCTATGGCGAACGGTTCAACCATGGCGCCTTCGGCCATAGAGACATTATCTGGTAATTTATAGGTAAAAGCCGCCGGGTGAATTACACTAGGTGTCAAACATCCATGAACAGGAGGAGTTGCCCAAAACGTAACCGCGGGATCTACATTGTAAATACCCAATTTGGATGCGCGTGATCTGGGGTCTGGAATTCCTGGCTCCATACATACACGATCGCCAACCTTTAGGTCTTTGACGTTATCGCCAATTTCCGTAACGATACCGGCGGCTTCATGTCCAAGAACCATCGGTTTTTCAACTATAAAAGGTCCAATCTTACCATGCGTGTAATAATGGACATCACTGCCACAAACACCGACCGTATCGATTTCAATCCGAACATCATCTGCACCAATTATATCGTTCAGCTCTATATTTCTAAGCTTAAGTTCGTTCATCTTCTCAAGCACAAGAGCTATTGGCATTTTCGAAACTCTCCAGGTTCAATTTATAATTTATACTGTTTCTTCTGTTTGTGCATCAAACACATGAACATGATCAAGCTGAGGTTGTAGAGCAATTTTTTCATCAGCTTTCCAATCCAGTCGTTCGCGCGAAATAGCGCAAATATCTTGATTTGAAAGAGACGAATATAAATGGATTTCCGGCCCGGTTGGCTCCACAACATTTATAGTTGCGGAAAACCCGTCACCATCCTTCGTTGGTAAAAGATGTTCAGGACGAACACCATATAAGACTTGTTGTCCTATCGTGACGTTGGATTTTTCAGGTAGAGGGAGAAGTGAATCGTCGACAGCCACGAAAAGGTTGCCATCTTTCTCGCAGACAACACCTTTTAGGATGTTCATTCCGGGTGAACCGATAAATTGTGCGACGAACAAGTTAGCTGGATTGTCATAGATATCGAGGGGCGTACCCATTTGTTCTATATGACCATCGCGCATAATGACGACTTGGTCGGCCATTGTCATCGCTTCAATCTGGTCATGGGTTACGTAAACTGTCGTGGTTTTTAGTCTTTTATGCAGTTCTTTGATTTCCGTACGCATTTGTACACGAAGTTTGGCATCGAGATTTGATAAAGGTTCATCAAAGAGGAATACGTCAGGGTTTCGTACGATAGCTCGGCCCATTGCTACCCGTTGCCGTTGCCCTCCAGAAAGTTCTTTAGGTTGGCGCTCAAGGTATGGTTCTAGACCCAGTATAGAAGCCGCCCATGCAACTCGTTTATCAACCTCTGCGTTAGGTGTTTTTTTCAAGCGCATTGAAAACGCCATGTTTTCTTTCACGCTCATATGAGCATAAAGTGCGTAGTTTTGGAAAACCATCGCGATGTTTCGATCTTTCGGATGCATTTTATTGACCAATTGATCGCCGATTGAAATATCACCTGATGTGATACTTTCAAGACCGGCAATCATCCTTAGCAACGTGGATTTTCCGCATCCCGACGGTCCTAGGAGAACAACGAATTCTCCGTCTTTTACGTTTAAATCAATGCCATGCAGCACTTCAAGAATGCCGTAAGATTTCTTTAGATTTTCTATTTTTACAACAGCCATAATTTTCTACTAGCACCTAGCGCTTTGGACGCATTGTTTAAGAATGAAGTTTATTTTGTATTTTCTGTTACGAATTCCACCTCAACCAAATTAAGCTGAGGTGGAACGATATTTGACTTACAGAAGGTCTGCTTCTTCAACTTGTTGATCAACAAGTGAAGCAATTTTATCCATGCAGGCTTTGGCATCACCATTATAATCTTGACCTGTCAACAGCTTACCAAGTTCAGTCGGGATCTCGTTGTTGGCAACCCCTGCCCAAATAGCAACATCAGGCTCAGAAGCCATTGCATTATCAATTGTCCACTTAACAGTATCCAGATGGCGTGTTGTGCCAGCGCCTTCAAGACCTTTGCGTTCCACAATGCGTGGATCTGTATATGAAGAATTACGCATTGGCGCAAAACCACCTGCCAAAGTACAACGTGTCATGATGTCTTTAGAACATGCCCACTGTAAGAAAAGCCAAGCCGCATCTGCATTCTTTGAATAGCGAGATAGAGCAATACTTGAACCGCCTTGGTGTCCCCAGTTTGGAATTTCACCAAATCCGGCAGCATCTGTGCCACGCAGGGTAGCTGGTCCTTCGAGTGGTTTAGCCATTTCCCAAAGGCCTTTAACTTTGGAATCATCCGCATTCCAGCCAGGGAAGAACTCAGCCCAGGATTGGACAAGTGCAACTTGGCCGGATGCACCCATTTGCCACTGACCATCCCATGTTGATGCGACAGAGTTGGCTGGTGCATTATCGAGAAGATTCATATACCAGTTCAAACCTTCAATTGCGGCCTCATCATTGCCGGAGAATTTCTTGTCCGCACCAAAGATAGATCCACCATGTCCCCATACCGCTTGTGACCAATCACACTCGAGTGAATAATGACCGGATTTAGCCTGAAGGCCAGTACCGAAAATACCATTTTCCTTCTCTGCTGCGGTGATCATTTCAACAGATTTAGTAAAATCCTCGTATGTTCGAGGAATCTCAAGACCATGCTTTTCGAGAATATCTTTACGGTACATCAGCGTGAAGATCGGGATATCAAATGGTAGGCCAATCATCTTGCCTTCGTACATACAAATTCCGTCAACAAGCGGAGTTGAGAAATCGTCAAAATCAAAGCCTGGCATTGCTAGATCAGGTTTATCTTTATAATGTTCGCGTGGGTCAATTGTATCCTGGGCAAATGTTGCCGTCCAAGCTTGATCCAGATAATAGATATCATAAGTTCCGAGCTGACCCTGTACATCCTGTGTCGCTTTTGCAAGAACCTGCTCAAGAGGCACAATTTCAATTTCCACATTGATGCCTGTAAGTTCAGTAAATTCACTTTTTAATTGATCAAGAACCACTGTTGGTGGTGTTGCTTCTGATGTGTACCGAATAGTCGTACCGGCAAATGGCTTCCCAGCTTCACGTAGGAAGTCAGCAACTTCCTTAGGTGTATTATTTTCCGCTGCGTAGGCCATGTTTCCACGGAAGGGTCGAGTTCCTCCTAACAACCCTGCAGAGAATGCAGACAATCCGACACCGGCTATGCCCATTTTACGGAGAAAGTCACGTTTAGACATTGTCCCCTTTGTAAATGCGTTCGCAGTGTCGATTAGGTAGTTTTGCTTATCAAAGTTCTTAAAGCTCATGATATTCCTCCAAAGTTAGAGCCTGCGGTAAACACGCATGTTTCTGATGCGCTTAATCTTTAATTGCTCCCATCGTTAGTCCACGGACTAGGTGATTTTGAACAAGTAAAATGAATATAAAACTGGGTATAATCGCCGACGTTCCCAGAGCGGAAATATAGCCCCACTCTGATCCAGTCGATGTTACAAAAGTTGTGATTTTTACTGGTATCGTACGGATTGAATTCGTTAAAAATAATGACAGAACGAACTCGGTCCATGAGAAGATAAAACAAAGCACTGCTGTTGCCGCCACTCCGCCCTTCGCCATAGGCAGGATAACCTTGTAGAAGCACTGCAATCGTGTGGCTCCATCAATCATCGCTGCTTGGTCGATATCTTTAGGAATATCGTCCATAAAGGATTTGAGCAGTAGTACTGCAATGGGAACATTTATCAAAGTGTGAGCTATAATGAGGCCTAGATGCGTATCGCGAAGGCCTAAATCGTGAAATATGAAAACGAGGGGAACGATAATAGCAATTGGTGGCAAGAACCTTTGCGAAAGCACCCAATTTAAAAAACCTTGGGAGCCCCAAAAGCTCAATCGTGACAATCCATAGGCGGCAAACAATGCCAAAGTTACTGATAATGCAGTCGAACTTACGGCAACGATGATTGATGTGACTATGGAAGAACGTCCGTCATAGGAGCCACCTCCGCTTGTGCCGAAATCCGAGCGAGTGTTGGTTTCCACATCAATTGCCTGACCGCCAAATAGTGTAACCTCATAGTTTTCAAATGTCGGTACGAAATCAAATACGATCACGCCATCCTTATCGAAAACAGCGGAAATCGGTTTAATCGATGTCAAACCAAACCAAGCAATCGGAAAAACAAATATCAAAACAACAAAAATCGAAATTATGTATCTTGCTGTTATGCTAAAGCGAGAGGATTCCATCAGAATTTCACCCTAAATATTTTGATGAAGATATTCGCGACAATGACCACCAATAGCAGCGTTATGATTGCAATGGTCGACGCGTATGGAAAATTTGCACTCTTAAAATATATTGTGCCAGCATAAGCTGTTAGCGTCTCAGTGGCGGTGCCAGGGCCACTATCCGTCATCACTTTGATATAGTCATAGACCCGGAAGAGATCGACGCCGCGAATGAGTACGGCAAGCGCGATGATTTTAGACATCATTGGTAATGTAAGCTTGAAAAATGCCTGAATGTCTGTGGCTCCGTCAATGGCTGCCGCTTCAAAGGGATCTTTCGGGAGTGCGCGGAGACCTGCAAGCATTATGAGTACCATAAATGGGGTCCATTGCCAGACATCGGTTATAATAACGCCCCAAAGTGCAGTGGTACCATTTGCAAGTATGGGAGAAGAAGGAGATAGAAGACCCAATCCGTAGAGCATATGGCTAATCACACCAAAAGAGCCATCATACATTAACAAGAACATCATTCCGGTTACAGCTGGTGGGACCACCAAGGGGAGTGTCATCAGAGCACGTAAAATGCCGAAGCCTTTGCGATCTGAATCGAGAAGCAATGCAATCACCATCCCAAGAATAAGCTGAATGATAATTGCGATGCCTGTGTAGGTTAGGGTAAGCCAAATTGCATCGATAACACGGTCGTCTGTGAATGCTTTAGTCCAATTCCACGATGGTTGAAATTTTTCAACTCGTGTAGCCGGGTTTCTTTTAAAGAAAGAAAGCCAGAGTGAATAAAGCACCGGGTACAATCCAAAAACAAGCAGGACGGATGTTGCAGGAAACAGCCATGGAAATGGATGTTCTGACGTTAGCCATCTGGGTAACGAGAAAAATTTTGTTTTACTGCCTGAGTAGGACACTCTTATCGGTCCTCCTGCGGTGGTGCTGAAAATCGATTAAGAATGTGTGTTCTTTGCAAAACTGCGTTCCCTAAAAATTACCTCAGTGAAAAACTAACAGGAATGTAAAGTTTAATCAATACGACATAAGAATGGCGCTTTTCTAAATGGAAGAAAAAATAAATAATTGTTTTTATTGACTAATATCCAAATAATTGAAATTTTTCTGAGATTTTTTGACAGATAGTATAAAGTTTTTTTGATTATCTATAATTTACAAATGCTATTTAGATATTGAATTTGTATGTTATGTTTTGTAAATTCAACCTATGAAAGTAAAGATGAAATGCCATTACATCGATAAATATCGACGCGCTAAACTTTGGTATCGGGCAGGAGAATATTTTAATGACAGATAAACCACTTATTGGAATCACTGGTGCAAGTTCTGGTATCGGCGCCGCAACTGCTGAAGCATTTTCAAAGGCCGGGCATCCGGTGCTTATGATGGCAAGGCGAACGGAACGGATGAAAGAGATGAATCTTCCAAATTCTGTTGTTGCAAGTGTGGATGTTCGCAGTCGTGAGCAGATTGTGGAGGCAGTTCGCGCCGGAGAAGAAGCGTATGGGCCTGTGGATATGATGTTCGTTAATGCCGGTGTTGCGCGTCTTGCGGATATTGGCCGACAGCCCCCCGAAGAATGGGACGAGATGATTGATATTAATACCAAAGGTGTCATGAATACCGTTCATGCAGTTATGAAGGGTATGATGGAGCGTAAACGTGGGACGTTCTTTATGATGAGTTCTATAGCCGGACGGAAGATCTATCCCGATCATACAGTTTACTGTGGTACAAAATATTTTGTCCACGCAGTCTCGGAATCTCTAAGGGATTATCTATCAGATTATAATGTGCGCGTTATTGTTCTGTCTCCCGGCGTTATTGAGACTGAAGTTCTATCGGGCGTGCGTGATGAGGGTACGCTTGCCGCATACAAAGAAAATAAAGCCAAGATGGGTGGAGGCATCAGCGCGGATATCGTCGCTGATCTTATTTTGAACGCATATAATTATCCGCAAGAGGCTATTGTTCAGGAAATTTGCATAACCCCGACGAGACAGAAATTTTGATGAGTGCAACCGAATAATATCTGCATAATCAGCCCTCATAGAACATCTATTTACAAGAGAAAATATCATGAAGTCACGTTGGTCAGAAGCTGATGCTAAAGAATGCATCGAACATTATGCAAGAGAAGGGATAAATTCCGATATTGCTATTCGTATCTATACGACGCGAATATTAGGTCAAGAGCCCAGACTTGTATTGCATGGAGGGGGGAATACATCTGTTAAGACAATAATGATTGACCCTTTGGGTAAAGAATATGAGGTTTTATGTGTAAAGGGTTCAGGTTGGGATATGGGAGTTATTGAGCCTGCTGGTTTGCCAGCAGTTCAACTGCAGCCATTGGCAGAACTTGCAGATATGGAAAGCTTGTCGGACGAAGAGTTAGTTGCTTCGCAGCGTCGTATGTTAATCGACCCGTATGCTCCCAACCCATCCATTGAAGCGGTGCTACATGCTATTGTTCCCCACAAACATGTAGATCACACTCATGCGGACGCGATTATTTCGCTCTCTAATCAACCGAACGGCAGAGAAATTATTCGAGATTTGTTTCCAGATACTACGATTATTCCTTATGTTATGCCGGGATTTGTTTTATCAAAAGTTTGCCGCCAGGCTCTTTTGAAAGAAGTGAATTCCAAACATATGATTTTGATGAACCATGGTATCTTCACATATCATGATGATCCTCGTCAGGCTTATGACGATATGATCAATATGGTTGATATGGCGGAAAAGCGACTTGAAAGAGGGCGAGTCAAGGTATTTTCAGGTATTGAGTTGCCTTCAAATTTGGCAAGTTTAGATAAGGTGGCTCCTGTCATTCGCGGCGCATTAGCTTTGGATACTCAAATTGAAGGGAGGCCTAATCGATGGATATTGGATCATCGATCCTCTGATCAGGTGATCGAATTTGTTAATGGTCAGAATGTTTCAGATTATGCGGTTCGCGGCAATGCTGCGCCGGATCATTCTATTCGAATAAAGCGCTTTGGGGCGGTGATGCCTTGTCCAGCGGCGGATGACATGGACTCATTTGCAGAAGGTGTAAAAAAGGCTGTTAAAAAATTTGCCGTAGAATATGAGGCCTATTTCCATCGTAACAACTCTCGCCACAATGGTGGATTAAAAATGCTAGATCCGGTTCCGCGTGTAATATATGTGCCAGGAATTGGTCTGTTTGGCGTCGGCAGGACCGCAAAGGAAGCTGCCATCTGTGCGGACATTGCAGAGGCAACTGTCAATGTCATCACAAAGGCGGAGGGTATTGGTCAATTCGTAGCGCTTCCCGAGGAGGATTTGTTCGATATTGAATATTGGTCTTTAGAGCAGGCTAAGCTTGCTAAAACGGTTGAGCAGCCATTATCTCGGCAAGTCGCCATTGTTACAGGTGCGGCAGGCGGGCTTGGGCTTCAGATTGCAAAAACTCTTATTGCCGATGGTGCGGCAGTTGCGTTGTTTGATATCAATGAAAAAACTTTGGCAAGTGTAGCAGCTGAAATCGGGGCATTCCCTGTTACTTGCGATGTTACTAACGAAAAATCTGTACAGGATGCCGTGTCGCAGGTCATTAGTAAATTTGGTGGTGTTGATATTCTGGTCTCGAATGCCGGAGCGGCATTTCAAGGACGTCTTGTTGATGTTGATCAGGAACAGTTTGACAAAGCGTTTGCGCTCAATTTTTGGGGGCATCACTATATGGCAAAAGCTTGCACACAGGTCATGGAAGAGCAAGGTTCCGGTGGTGCCATCGTATTTAATGTCACCAAGCAGGTTATGAATCCGGGTCCTGATTTTGGGCCTTATGGTACATCAAAATCAGCTCTTATGGCACTTATGCGTCAGTATGCAATTGAACACGGAGCATCAGGCATAACATCAAATGCGGTGAATGCAGATCGCATAAGAACTAATCTTTTAACCGATGAGTTCATCGTAGAACGGTCCAAAGCGCGCGGGATTACACCTGAGGAATATATGCGGGGTAATCTTATAAAGCGTGAAGTCACTGCAACAGATGTTGCTGATGCTTTTCTGCATTTAATAAAGGCTACAAAAACAACTGGGGCGGTGCTGACAGTTGATGGCGGGAATGTTGCTGCAATGGTTCGTTAGTGATGCTAATATCACATTTCTAGCTCTGTTAGAGTCTACGTTAATTCTGACTCATTTGAGCAGCAGAATGTATTAAATATTAGTTGTCGTTCTAACAGAGGTTGCCACAATTCATGGTCAGCTTGATCTGGGTGGTACGTCTCACCGTTGGTGCTCATAGTTTGTGCCGCTGTGTCGAAATTGTCAAACCAGTTCGCGCCAACGGCAGCAATCATTCCCGCGCCAAGCGCTGATGCTTCAAGCGACTTGCTGATGGTTAAGGGAATGCCTGTTGCATCTACTATCATTTTTCGCCAAAGAGCAGAATTCGCACCACCGCCAACCGCTACGATTTCATCTGCGGGTAAGCCCTGATGACGCATATCATGTATGGTTCTGGCAATGTCTCCAGTTAAACCTTCCATAGCGCCTCGATAAAGGTGTGTAGAATCATGAAATGGTGAGATGCCATAAAAAGCTGCTTTAGCTTTCATGTTCCAGAAGGGGTTCATGCAGCCGGAAAGATATGGGCAAACTAGAAGTCCATCCGTGCCTACTGGAAGAGTTTCCCCATCTGCCTGTAATTTACTGTAGGTCGAATTATCTGCATTGCAATCGATATAGTTTTCGACGAACCAATCCATGAAATATGTTCCTGCACGCATCACTCCTTCTAAAAAATAACCGTCACTTGTTGGAGAGGTCATCGTTCTCCAGCTGTTTGATATATTGGGTGTTTGTGACCAAACTCCGGTTACGACCGCGGTTCCTAAATTTAAGTAAACTCTACCTTTTCGTGCCGCATTTACTCCAAGTCCGGCGCATTGACCATCGCCGGCTCCGGCATATAATTTGGTTCCCGCCTTAAGGCCAGTTTGCAGTGCAGCTTCTTCATTAATTTCCCCAATAGGGGATGCAGGTGCAACCGGTTCCGCAAACCGAGATTTGTCCAATCCTATGACATCCAAAATTTCTGACGACCAATCCATTTGTTTAATGTCAAATACCCCCGATGGGTCGGCGCTTGGCCAGCTTACGAAGCATTCGCCAGTAAGCTTCATGCCTAAATATGAACTCACATTAAGGACTTTATATAGGTTTTGTATCTTCGCCGGATGGTTTTTAACAAACCAAAGAATGCGTGAATGGCTGGGAATGATATCTTTTGGTTTGCCGCTAATTTTGTGCAGCTGATCAGTGCCTATTTTTTCAGTGAGTTCTTCCACCTCACTGATCGAACGGGAGTCAAGCCAAACAATAGCTGGGTGTAAAGGTTCTAGGTTTTTATCGAAAAAACCAATAGTTTCTCTTTGGTTGGAGATAGCAATTCCGTCAATTAACGATGAGTCAATTTGATCTGTAAGTGCTTTAAGTGCAATGCATGTTGCTTTCCACCACTCTTCGGGGGTTTGTTCAAAATGGTTTTTCCGCGGTGTATTCATTGGAATGTCGGCACGACCTTCGGCGACTAATTCTCCTGTGTCTGACCAAGCTATCGCTTTGGTTGACTGTGTTGAACTATCTAGTCCAATGATTAAACGATCTACCATTTTTTACTGCTCCACCACTTATTTGTCGCTCAAATATCGTCCTTCAACAAACGTTTTGCTGTCTTGTCATCAGTAATGAAATGCGTTGCAAATCCGGCCCGAATTGTCGCCGCAACAGCTTGTATTTTAGCTGAGCCTCCAGCTACAGCTAATCTTATTGGTGCAGCTTTTGCTGCTGCTAATTCGATTGCCAAAGTTTTTTGCCTCAAAGGTCCGTCAATTTCGTTACCATCCTTGTCTATAAGGCGTCCAAAAATGACGCTCACTGCGCCGAGAGATCTGTAGGTATCGCGCATTTCATCATTCATAAAATATTCTTCATTGGTGTAAAAAATCGTGTCGGGGTTAAGTTCCCCAATGCCAAAAACAAGTAGATTCACATCGTCAAAACGTTTGAAATGTCTCAACAAAGATGGTTCTGCCAAAAGAGAAGTCGCCAATTCCTTTGTGGAAACATAAGCGGGTGCAAATAAATTCAAACATTGAGCAGATAATTTACTGGCAATCAGGGATGCGCATATTTCTGGCGATGTTTTCGATCCGCCGATTGAACAACCTGCCACCTGGACCACTCTTGTTTTCGGCTGGTCAGATTCAGGCATGTTGGTGCCTATTCCTAAAACCGTTCGCCCAAACGCGACACCAATTGTATCACCATTACTTGTTAAACCATGAATAACCTGGCCGCCTGCACGTCCTAAACGTTCAAGAAGTTGATACTCAGACTTGGGTGTAGGAATAATGTGAACTGCCTGCAATCCAAACTTATTTTGTAATGCTAAAGCCCTTGAATGTCGTGTTAAAATATCCTTATTGACCTGCACTTGCACAAGTCCTCGTTCCAGGGCTTCCCCTAAATAATTTGCCACCGTTTGGCGGCTAACCTCCAGCTCGTCAGCTATATCGCTTTGAGTTCGGTTTTCGACATGATAGAGCCAGGTCGTCCACAATTGAACATCGCCAGCAAAAGCAGTTGGTACGCGCTTTACCATCAATATACCCTTTCTAGAAACCGCAAAACAGATCAACTCTACAATGTTTCAAGTTATATTACACTACAGAATCTATTCTTGACAAATGCTAATTAGAAATTGCATATGTTAAGTTGCATGGAGATGTTCTTGATGAGAAGTAATAAAGACGAAAGAAGCTGGACACGCCTGATTGATGAAATTTGTGAGGGACGTTGGATTAGTCCGCTTAATGGTAAAGTTTTCCCGGCAGCTCCTTATGATAGTATCGTTATCAAAGAAAGTTTGAGAGGCGAGGAAGCAGCGCTTGTTACAGATTTAGGTTTTAAGCCTCCTTTCGTTGTTATATCTGATCAAAATACACACAAAGCCATGGGAGAGCGTGTAGCAAAAGCGCTTGCAAATGTTGGACCTGTAACTGAGGTTATTTTGGATCATCCACATGCTGATATGGCAAACGTTCGCGAGCTTTCGAAAAAAATAGAAGGATTTTCATCTGTTGTCGCGGTTGGCTCAGGAACGGTGAACGACCTTACCAAATATGCCACATTTCAAGATGGTCGCCGCTATATGGTTTTCGGCACGGCAGGCTCGATGAACGGTTATACATCATCGACCGCATCGATAACTTTAGATAGCGGTTTAAAGGTGTCTCTTCCCGCTCAAGTTCCGGCTGGTTTTTTTGTTGATTTAGAGGTTTGTGCCAGTGCGCCAAGCTATCTTAATGCAGCAGGTTTTGGTGATTGCCTATGCCGCTCAGTTGCTCAAATTGATTGGTGGATGTCCCATAGGTTGCTTGGATCTGTTTATTATCATGATCCTTATATCTTAGAGATACCTGATGAAATTGAACTGATGGAGCGAGCAGAAGGTATAGCATCTGGAGATATAGAGGCTGTCGGCTACCTTTTCAGAGTTCTGACATTATGTGGCCTTGGAATCTCATTTACTGGTATTTCCAATCACGGTTCTATGGGTGAACATCAAATTTCTCATTATATTGATTGCTTTGCAAGGGATGCGCATCCAGGTAGTTTGCATGGCCAACAGGTAGGTGTAGCGACACTTACTATGGCTCGAATTCAGTCGCATTTCCTATCCAGTGAAACCGCGCCAAAAATTGGTCCCACAGAATTGGATCTGGATGGGATGATTATGCGAATGGGCAAAGAAGTTGCCACCCAATGTCATGAAGAAATATCAAAGAAAGCTTTTAACTCGCAGCAAGCAGATGAATTCAATATGAAGATTGAATCTATTTGGCCAGAACTTCGCCAGCAATGCCTTGATATTTCGATACCTGTCGAAAAATTAGAGCAGAAATTACGTGCAGCAAAGGGTTCTTGTACGTCGGAAGAAATGGGGCTTCCAACCAAAGTATATAGGGAAGCTGTTTGTCACGGTCACGAAATGAGAAACCGTTTTTCATTTGCTGATATTGCTGATGGAGCCGGCGTGTTGAAGGAAATAGCGGCCATGGAGGTGTAATAGATGAAAACTATTGCTGATATGCCGGATAGCACTGCTGCAAAAATTCAAGTGGTTTTAGCTGATATCGATGATACCTTGACAACTGATGGCCGACTGACTGCAGATGCTTATGCTGCGTTGGAAAAATTAAAGAACACCGGTATTCGCGTTGCGCCTGTTACAGGCCGTCCGGCAGGTTGGTGCGATATGGTTGCTCGTTTCTGGCCCGTTGATGGTGTAGTTGGTGAAAACGGCGCCTTTTATTACGCCTATGATCTAAGTGCAAAAACAATGATCCGCAAATACCATCCTGCATTAGAAGAATATGTGAGTGATCCCAATCGTTTTGATCGTATTAAAGCTCGCATTAAACAAGAAGTTCCTGGTGCTGCAATATCCGCTGATCAAGCTTTCCGTGTGGCCGATTTGGCAATTGACTTTTGTGAAGATGTATCGCCGTTGCCAGATAGTGATATTGAGTTGATAAAGGCTATTTTTGAGAATGAAGGGGCCTTTGCAAAGGTTTCCTCTATTCATGTTAATGGCTGGTTTGGCGAATATGATAAATTAGCAATGTCTCGAACATTTCTAAGTGATATTCTATCTTTAAACGCAGACCTGGATAATAATTGTATCGCGTTTGTTGGTGATAGTCCAAATGATGCGCCGATGTTTGACATGTTCAACCATTCATGTGGTGTAGCGAATGTTCTTGATTTTAAAGATACACTACCTGCAGCGCCTAAGTGGGTAGCCAGTAAAAAGGGCGGTGCAGGCTTTGTGGAAATTGCTGAGAAGATTTTAAGTGCTCGTATTGAAAGATGAAATAGATGATTTGATCGTGTCGGCCGTGTTGCACGGATCGATTGCAGGGCGGATCACGGCCTTCCAGCGACCCATCAAGGTTTCGCCACGGCTGCGCTGATTGTAGCCCGAAGCCCTCTGCCATTCCATTTGTCCCTGCGCTCGTATTTTGGTAATATGGCGATCACGAATGCTAGGCTCAGGACTCATAACCAGAATAAGACGGTTGCGGCGAGTGCGATTGCGGAGACGAATACGTTTGGGCATCTGTCATAGCGTGTAGCGACGCGTCTCCAATCTTTGAGCTTTCCAAACATT
>NZ_JBFNGQ010000013.1:0-117403 GCF_040784015.1 Lentilitoribacter sp. EG35 | reverse complement strand
CATAGAACAACTGATCCGGTTCAGCTTGTAATCCCATCATCAACTCATTCTCCATATGAAAATCAATGAGCAAATTGAATCAGACCATCAAGGCAAACAAATGGCAGACTTTATCAACAATATCGGCACATTTTTAACATCCTAATTTGTAGTTCAAGTATCCGTTCTTAACCTAAGAGCGGAACTAGTGGTTTGCATGCTACCGCAACTATTCAACTGCCATCGGCATCACTAAACCCGTGCAGAATTGCCATACGTCTCAACACCACCCCGCACTGCCAAACACAAAACACATTTCAAGCATTTTATTGACGCAATTTGGCGCGATGTTTTGGGTGTTGGATAGGTATGCGGGAGTTTTTTATGGTTATTGTCCGAAACATTATCAAGGGTATCTTTCTTTTAGCTATAGCGGTGGTGGTTTATGGTGTTTATTGCTATGCTGACGCCACCAAAGATGCTGCCCAATTGAAGGTTCGGGCGGACCAACTTATTGCCGATGGCAAAGGGCCTGATGATTTGGGGCCTGATGATTTGGGGCCTGATGATTTGAGGCTTGATGATTTGAGGCTTGATGGTTTGGGACAAGACAAGGCCGCGCTACTGCTTCTGGTTCAGGATCCGGGCTATTATGACCATTCTGGCATTGACCTGACATCCAAAGGTGCGGGTATTACCACCCTCACCCAATCTCTGGCCAAGCGCGTTGGCTTTTCAGAGTTCAAGCCAGGCATCGCAAAGTTTCGGCAGACGACCTATGCGATGGGTTTGGAAGCTGAACTTAGCAAAGAACAAATTTTTGCGCTGTTTCTCGATAGTGTTGAGATGGGCAAAGGCCCGGATGGCTGGATGACAGGTTTTTTCAATGCCAGCCGTAAAATCTATGGCAAGGAGGTCAACGAACTTTCAGATCGAGAATTTTTATCGCTGGTCGCGGTGATGATTGCACCTGCGAAATACAACCTGCGCAAACCAGATGCTGCGCTGACCGAGCGTGTGACCCGAATTGAAAAGCTCATTGCCAAAGCATGTGAGCCACTTGATCTGAAAGATGTATGGCTAGATGGATGTAAATAGGCGCTCTAACGCCTATTTATCTTTCTTATCTTTCTTGGCAGCATCTCGGCCAAATTTTGGCGGTTCAATGCGGCGTTTCTTTTCTTCGGTAATTTTCTTCTGCGCTGCTTTTTCCTGTTTTTTGGCGGCAGCTTCTTCTTTTGCTGCTTCGGCTTTTTCACGACGGGCTTTTACCCACGGATTGTCTTCATTTGATATTTCATCGTCGTCGTTATCATCATCGCCATCATTGCCATTGTCATCATCGTAGCGGCTGCGCGGCGCAGGCTCTGCGTCCACATCATGCTGTGCAGGCTCGTGCGGGTCCACGGTGCGGTCCAGCGGATCGTAACCAAAGTCATTATCACCCTTGTCTCCTTCTTTAACCAAGAATACGAGTAGGACAATCCAACCAAGAACCGGGATTAAGCCAAGCAATAACCACCAGCCAGACCGGTTTGTATCATGCAAACGTCTTGCCCCCACTGCCAAGCTGGGCAAAAGCAGACCTAACGAGACAATACCGGATGCGAATTCTGACCCGGTGACAATATCTACCAATAATTGAAGTAAGAATGAGAATAAGAAAAAATACCAATATTCGGACCGCTGCGCGCGACCTGTGAAATCTGTATATTTTTTAAAACAAACCTGAACTGCAGTCGCAAAATCCATCTTATCGCCCTCATGATGGTTAAATATCAATCTCTTATGGCGATATCGTGAGAAGTTGATTCAATCCCGCGAACGCCAACCTGCAATAGATTTAGGTATTGGCACATGGATTGACAAGGTGGAGCTTTCACCGCATTAGGTTTTGGCAGACATGCAAGATGATGAACCGAACGACAGATGATGAAACCGAAACCAAAACAAAAATTCATCCGCAAGGAATGGGCACGCTTTCGCGCCATGCTCGACCGGATGCCGCAAAGGTGGTTTTTATATGCGGGCTACGCCCTGTTTGCCATTGCTTTTGGCGCAACTATTTATGAGTTCGTCTGGCTGGGTATGCTGGGCGGATAGCGCATACCTATAACAGCATCGCTATCGGGCCCAACGATGCACCCCTTCACCAGGCAGATACTACCACCACCCCTTGCCATGCAAACTGTCATACATGCCATCGGCAATCTGCTGATAGCCTGCATGATTTGGGTGACCCTGCATCCACGCCTGGTTGCCAGTATAAGTAGGCACGTTGTAAGGCGCTAATATCTGATTTTGCGCATCCACCCAAGTTGGGCATGTCGCATTGTTGGTCATACAAAAAACCAAACCGCCATTGCCATTGATTACCTGCATGATGACATTTCCAACATTGACCTGAGATGCCGGCGAATTATAAACACCGTCATTGGTACCAAGCCAAATAATAGTGTGAGTTGGTTTTGGGTTTGCGCTGCTTACAATGGTTCCTGCGCCAATATCTTTAGCTTGCTGGCTGGTGGCCCCATTCATAACGCATACAGATGCTATGCTGGCATTATGACCAGCGCCGTTTAACCGCGTGACCAATTTGGGAAGATAACCATAATCAGACCACGCGCCGCCGGGCCGATAATAATTGGCATCAGTGATCCAATTCGGGTTGGTTATAGGCTGCGCATTGGAAAAAACAGTCGCCGTTGGATCGTTGGTATCCACCCCATCGCCAACACCTGCCGATAATGAATCCCCAACCATCGCCAATCTGATATCTGCCATAACTTTCATCCCCTCAATCATTCTATTTATAGTTGTATATTTTAACAGTTGCATCATAAGTAGTTTAAGTCAAACTCTAAATTATTGAATTGAAACCATTGCATAAGGCGCACATCAGGTGCTCGCGTAGAATCAAATTCATTGATATAGTTCAAAGCATTGCAACCGAATTGGTGATCTGTGCCCAAAACCAAACCCACCCAAAAACCGCGCGAGACCGACCTTTATGCGCCTGTCAAAGCATTGCTGGAGGGCCAGGGCTATGAGGTGAAAGGCGAGATTGGTAAGGCCGATATTGTGGCTGTGCGAACTGGCGATGGTGGCACGGCTGAAGCGCCCATTGTTGTAGAGTTGAAAACCGCGTTTTCGCTATCGCTGTTTCATCAGGGAATTGATCGGCAGAGCCTGACTGATGATGTTTACATTGCTGTGCCGCGCGGCACGGGCAAGCCCTTTTTAAAGGCATTGAAAAACAACAAGAACCTGTGCCGCCGCCTCGGGCTTGGGCTCATCACGGTGCGGCTCAGAGATGGATTTACCGAAATTCACCTCGACCCAGCGCCCTATCAGCCACGCCAATCAAAGATAAAGAAATCCCGCCTTTTGCGTGAATTTGCAACCCGTGTAGGTGATCCCAATCAGGGTGGCGCGGCCCGGCGAACACACATTATCACCGCCTATCGACAAGATGCTCTGCGCTGCCTGCAATATCTGAATGAACACGGCCCCACCAAAGCCTCGATCATCGCCAAGGCGACAGATGTAAGCCGCGCCCGCACCATCATGGCAGCCGATCATTACGGCTGGTTTGAACGCATACATATGGAGCAGGACGGCAAGGTGCTGAAAGGTATTTACGGTATCACGCCCAAGGGTGAATTAGCCGTAGTTGAGTTTAAAGATGCGCTGGATGAGATTGATAAGGCTGGCGATAAAGCATGACCTTTTCCATCAAACCCATTTCAGCAGAAGACACCTACCCGCTTCGACGCAAAGTGCTTTGGCCAGATGGGCCGGACGAGCTCGTATTATTGGCCGATGACCACCTGCCCTCAACGCAGCATTTTGGCCTGTTTGAAACAGATCAGCTTATCGGCGTGATTTCGCTTTTTGAGCAAGATGGCGCCATGCAGTTCAGGAAGTTGGCAGTTGATCACGCGTTTCAAAGTAAAGGCTGCGGCACAGCACTTCTTCAGCATGTGCTCGATGTCGCGCAAAGCTCCGGCACAAAGCGCCTCTGGTGCAATGCACGTGTTACCGCCATGCCGTTTTATGCGGGATTTGGCTTTTCAGTGGAAACGGAGAGCTTTTATAAAGGAGATGAAGAATATAAAATTGCTTATCGTGAATATTCGCTCAGAGATTCTCGATGATTTGGTAATTTGTTACACTCTTGAGTTGGTTGTTCATCATGTATTTTGTTATTATAACTTTGTAGGAAAATAAACCTATATAAATGGCACAAAGCATACTCGAACGACATGCTCCAAATGGGTTTGAACTAGATGAACGCGGCTATTGGGCGGAAGGAAATGCAACTGATTGGGCCAATCATCGGCATGCAGAGACCATTTGGCTGGATGATGTTCTAAATGACCTTGTATGTTTTGAGAATGTACCGCCTGCGGACATTCAAATTGATAAAACGCAGATCGGTGGTTATCCGCTGCCAATTGTTCGTGTGCGAGGCATCATGAGATACATGTTTAATCCGTTTATGGAAAAACTATCGTCGGATGGCATGTACAAACCATACAACTGGTCCTATTGAAATCCGCTATTCGACGCGCTACCTGTTAGAAAACGGATAAGGAAATTCCATGGCATTGCTCGATACTCCCCTTTGTGATTTTGGTTGGCAAGCACCGGATTTTACGCTCTCTGATGCACATGGAAAAATCCATACCATGAGTGAACATATGGGCGAGAACGGTTTATTGATCGCCTTTATCTGCAACCATTGCCCTTACGTTAAAACGATTGCCAACCGCTTAGCCACCGATACGGATGAGCTGATTACAAATGGGATCAATGTGCTTGCTGTTATGTCTAATGACTACCGAGACTATGCGGAAGACAGCCCCGAAAACATGATCAAATTTGCCGCGCAACATGGTTTTAATTTTCCGTACCTTGTTGATGAGACACAGGAAGTCGGCAAAGCCTACGGTGCAATATGCACACCGGATTTTTTTGGTCTGAACAAGAAAGGCGAACTGCAATATCGTGGCCGCCTTGATAACGGCGCGATGGGTAGCTCACCGAGCGAACTTGCAAACCGCGATCGCGAACTATTCAATGCCATGATGCAAGTTGGTAAAACAGGCGAAGGCCCGCGCCAACAAAATGCATCAATGGGGTGCAGTATAAAATGGTCTTAAATATATTCTAAGAAACCAGATCAGCAACTTCACATTTATCTCGCAAATGCAGCCATCGTTGATGTTTGTTTCGAAAGCATTCGAAAAAAAGAAAATACACGCCCGATTTTCGGCGGCATTGTGCACACTTGGTGATATGGTGGGCGCATGCTTTTTGACCTTCCAGATCACGACACACTCTATCAGGCTTTATTAGACCGGAATGCGGCCTATGACGGGCAGGCTTATGTGGGCGTGTCGACAACAGGTGTGTTTTGCCGACTGACCTGCCCTGCACGAAAACCAAAATCGGAAAATTGCACGTTCTATGCTTCCGTGGGCGAATGTATTGAAGCGGGGTATCGCGCCTGCAAACGATGCCACCCACTAACCCCGATGGCGTCATCTGATCCTGCGATTGCTGCTCTTCTTGCAGCACTTGATGAAAAGCCGGAATATCGGTGGTCGGAGTTGGACATTGAGCGGATGGGCTTCGACCCTTCCACAATTCGTCGAAGCTTTAAGCGTCAGTTCGGAATGACGTTTCTTGAAATGGCGCGGCAGCGAAGATTGCGTGATGGATTTGAAACGATTTCGCAGGGCGGCAAAGTCATTGATGCGCAGATCCAGGCTAATTTTGAATCAGCCAGCGCTTTTCGGGCATCATTTGCAAAACTTTTGGGCCGGGCACCGGGCAGTCTGGATAGCAACCCCACCCTGTTTGCTGATTGGGTCACCACCCCTTTGGGAGATATGATCGCAGTCAGCAGTCAATTGCATCTGCACCTTCTGGAATTTGTCGATCGCAAAGCTTTGAAAACCGAACTTGGCAAGCTCGATAAGCAGGCAAAAGGAAAACTCGGGGTTGGGAAAACAGACGCAGGTGAGCAAATCAGGCTGGAACTGGAGGCGTTTTTCGCAGGAAAATCTGCCAGTTTCTCCACGCCCCTCGCCTTTGCCGGATCGCCTTTCCAGCAGGCCGTTTGGGATGAGTTGTTGCGCATACCTGCGGGCGAAACGCGCAGTTATTCCGACATTGCAAAAGGGATTGGCCGACCATCTGCAACCCGTGCAGTTGCGCGGGCAAATGGTGCCAATCAAATCTCGCTTGTTGTACCATGTCACCGCGTTATTGGCGCTGATGGCTCATTAACCGGATATGGCGGCGGGCTATGGCGCAAGCAGAAACTTCTTGAAATCGAACGGCACTACAAGATGTGCCCCCATGAGAGCAAAGCAATATGAACCAGTCTGACAAAGCCACCCATTTCAAATCTCTTCACAAGAAGAGTGAACCACTCGTCCTCTACAATATCTGGGATGCTGGCAGCGCCAAAGCGCTTGAAGATGCAGGTGCCAAAGCATGCGCAACCGGAAGCTGGTCAGTTGCCGCCGCACAAGGGTTTGGTGATGGCGAAGCTATTCCGCTTGAATTTGTCCTGCAAATCGTGGAGCGCATTGCAAAATCAGTTGATCTGCCGCTCAGTGTAGATTTCGAAGGTGGTTACGCGATTGATGCGGCAGATGTGACCTCCAATGTGCGCAAAATCATCAAGGCTGGTGCTATCGGCATTAATTTTGAAGATCAGGTGGTGGGCGGCGAAGGTCTTCATGCAATCCCTACACAGATCGAGCGGATACAGGCAGCGCGTGAAGCCGCCGAGCAGGAAGATGTTCCGTTGTTTATCAATGCGCGCACTGATTTATTCCTCAAAGCAGAACCGTCTGAACATGCGGCGCTGATTGATCAGGCTCTTGAACGCCAGGTTGCCTATTCAAACGCCGGAGCGGATGGCTTTTTCATTCCCGGCCTTACCCAACACGATCTGATTAAACGGATTACTGATGCTGCAAACCTTCCTGTAAACGTTATGATGAGAGGCGAATTGAACTCTTTTGGTGATATTACCAAAGTTGGAGCATCTCGCGCCAGCTATGGGCCGGCGCCTTATCGCGATGCAATTTCTGACCTGACAGAGCGCTATAATGCTCTCCACTAGGCTCGTCTCTCGGCGTTGCAAAAGTTTTTCAACCAGAAAATCAATAAACACCTAGCCTGTGGCGTGATTTTGTGAGATGCCGCTCCCATAATCACATTTAAAATGGGCGCAACCCGCCCTCCACAGAAGGAGCAGATCGACCATGATTGAACGACAAGAAACTGCAACACGCATGAGCAAAATTGTTAAGCACAACGGCACTGTGTATCTTTGTGGTCAGGTGGGCAATGTCAAAGCGGGCGAAGAAGTGTCTGCGGGCGATCAAACAGCGCAGATGCTAGCAAAGGTTGACGCGCTTTTGGTTCAGGCCGGATCATCAAAAGAGCAAATTCTTCAAGCCATTATCTGGGTTTCTGATATGAAGCATTTTCAGGAAATGAACGCTGTGTGGGATGCGTGGGTGCCAGAAGGTCATGCCCCTGCACGTGCTTGCGGCGAAGCTAAACTTGCCCGACCTGAGCTTTATGTCGAAATCATAGTTACCGCTGCATACGACTAGTCATTTAGGATTAGTGGTACACTCTACTTGATCAAGTTCGTTTATGGTGCGACAATTGCCTGTATACGACGGGAGGTGAAGGAATGTTCAAAGCAGTGCAAACGGACAGCGATATCGACCGTGTTGTCAGCCTAGCCAACCTTATCTGGCATGACCATTATGACCCGATTGTTGGGTCCGATCAGGTTACTTATATGTTGGAGCATTTTCACTCTCCACAGGTGATTAAAAACCAAATTGAAAATGAGGGTTACCGTTATTTTCTCATTGGTCACAATGGCCGCATTGTGGGGTATATGGGTGTGCAGCCAAACGATAATGAACTATTCCTCAGTAAACTCTACATCCTGTCAACAGAGCGCTCAAAAGGCTTGGGCCGCACATCGATGAGCCATATTGTTGACCTTGCATTTGAACTCAAATTGGACAAAGTTCGCCTGACCGTGAACAAAAACAATATCGGCTCAATCAAAGCTTATGAGAAAATGGGCTTCAAAAAAACAGACACCGTCGTTGAGGATATTGGCGGCGGTTATGTCATGGATGACTATGAGATGGAGCTTACGCTAACGTGAGCCCTTCCTCTTTGCAATCAGGTTAACAAACACGATTGTCAGATGAACAGATCGCCATTTTTGCCAAAATTGATCTTACTAAAATCGAGTTAGTTAAAATCGGGATATTCGAACTCGATATAGGAAAAGAAGTGATCTGAACCCTGTTTTTTAGGTGAGTTCAAAACATCAACCTTATCAGTTCTTAACTTCCACAATGCTTTAGAACACAGAATATAGTCGATTTGCGCCCACTCATCTTCTCTTGTTCCATCCGCCTTTGGTCGCTGCCAAACATGGGTATCGCGAGGGCGTCGAACGGGAGAATTTTCTGCCGTATCAGCCTGCTCGATGACAGAAACGGCATTGGTAACGCCAAGCGCGTTATCATCTGCCAATAGCGGCGCTAAGGCCTCGCTGGCAGGCGTATCATTTAGATCACCCAGGACAACAAACCGATCATTTTCGATATCCATCGCAGACGATACAATATCAACGACCTTTCGTGCCTCTGCCTCACGCTTGAGCGTATTGTTGCGTTGTGCTTTTGCGTATTTTCCCGGGTCCTTAAATGGATCAACGCCCGTATATTTGGACTTAAAGTGACATATAAAGGCCGTTAGCACGAGGTTCTCGCGATCTTTATCGACGATCTCAACCTGCAAACAATCGCGGCCAAACTGGTAAAGCTTGCCATCAGAGCGGCGGAATTTATCAAACCGATGACTAACGATGCGGCCAATGCGAAAGAGCTTTGTGCAGATCAGGCCTAAATCGATACCGCGCGGATCATTGGAGGGAAGGCTGACCACACCAGTTTTTGGTCCATAATCAGGGCCGACACTGGCCTGCACGAAATCCAGCAAAGCGCCAAAGTTTTCGAGTTCCTGCAGGGCAACGATATCAACTGAATTTTTGCCAATGCCGTTGTCACGAATGCGCTGCGCTACATCAAAAGCATGGGACCGCGATTTGGGCTGCGTATTAAAACGCCCATAAGTATCATCACCGACTGAATAAGGATCATCAAAACGATCAAACAAATTTTCTACATTGTAGGTACCAATTCTAAAATTACGAGGCATAAGATTTTCCACCTATGAGTTATTTATGAAATCATACATACCATAAAGTTGTTTATTCACCAATTCTAGGCGGGCCAGATGTCGTTTTTATGAAAGGGAGGTTTGTACTATTTCCCCCTTACCCCCGCACCAATTCCTCGGCCAGAAAATCGAACACGGTGCGCACGCGGGTGCTTAGATGTACTTCTCTATGTGTCGTCAGCCATATGGGATAGGTCAGATTTGTTTGCTCGGGCAAAATGCGGACTACTTTTGGCTCCAGATCACCTAAACGGGCGGGCATGGCGCCAATGCCGACACCCAGCTTGGTCAATTCCCAGTGCACATGGTGCGTGCCGGCAAGTACGGGGAAATTTTTCTCCGTCACGGGTATGCCGACGCTATTGAGATATCGGATCATCTCATGGGAATGGTCAAAACCGATAAATTCAGCCTGCGCAAGATCTTCGAACTTTGTAATTGGCGGCAAACTATCAAGGTAATCTGGTGTGGCATAAAAATACCCGCGCTCATCATGGATTTTTTTGGCAATCAGGTCATTATCCTCTGGGCGGAAATTTCGGATCGCAATATCCGCCTCACGCTTGCGCAGATTTTTTGGCTCATTGGATGGCAATATCTCAATTTCGACTTTCGGGTGGATGCGGCGCAGTTTGGCAATGATCGGCGGCAGAACGCTAACCGATGTCATTTCGCTGGCGGTGATACAAACCGACCCTTCCAGCGTTGTGGTATGACCCAAGGCTGATAGTGAGAGCGAACCAGCCGCTTCGCCCATTTTGCGCACATGCTCCAAAAGCTGCTCGCCAACAGGGGTCAGCAATAATCCACGCCCTACCCGCTCGAACAGAACAACGCCCAGCTCTTCTTCAAGCGCATCCACCTGACGCCCAAGGGTTGGCTGGGTCATATGGAGTGCACGAGCTGCGGCTGAGAGCGAACCTTCTTCTGCGGTAGCTAAAAAGGCCCGTGCCCGGTTCCAATCAAAATTGGTGTTTTTCCAATCCATAATGCCCTTTCATCCAACCAATCCATGCAAATATGCATATTAAACTAACATATTTAAGCAATTTACTTTCATATTCGTATTGATAGGATCACGGCACAGCTTAGAAAGCAACCCCAATGCATTGCACTCAACACCCTATGTTTTGCACTCAAATCGTAAGTAGAACCGACCATGTCAGAATTAACCGAACAGATGCCCAAAAATATGAATGTCAGCGCGCCAAAAACCAATCCGAAATTCTGGGATAAAGCATCGGCAAAATATTCCAAAAGCCCGGTTAGTGATCCCGCCGCCTATGCGCATACGCTCGACCGCACACGTTTTTATCTTAAGCCAGATGACCATATGCTGGAGCTTGGTTGCGGCACTGGCACAACAGCGCTGACACTATCTGACCAGGTGCGCCACATCACGGCGACAGACATTTCGCAGAATATGCTGGACATTGCCGATCGCAAAAAGCATGAACAGGGCATAAATAACGTCGATTTTGTACAAAAAAGTGTTGAAGACCTGCCCTTTGGCGAGACATATGATGTGCTGTTTGCCTCATCGCTTTTGCACCTTTTGACCGACCTTGAAGATGGTCTTGCCCGTATTCGCCAATCAATTGAACCGGATGGATTGTTTATATCCAAGACGGTTTGCCTTAAAAAGCAAAATCCGATTTTCCCCATTCTTATTCCCATTATGCGCTTCTTTGGTCTGGCACCTTACGTCAATTTCATAACCGGAGATGAATTGGAAATTGCGGTTAAACAAGCCGGATTTGAGATTATTGAATCCGGTGATCACAACACCAAACCCGCCTGCCGGTTTATTGTTGCCAGAGCAATCTAGCGAACCACAAAACCAAGATTAAATAACAATCAAAATTCAGGTCAACGATAAGCCCACCTGCCAGAACCATCTGGCGGGAATGGTTTTCTTGTCCTGCGATTAAACATGAGAGTCAGAACCATGCAAGCAATCACATACTCAAAATATGGCGGACCGGACGTTGTGCAAATCAGCGAAGTGCCAACCCCGATAATCAAGGATGATCAGGTACTTATAAAGGTGCACGCAGCAAGTGTTTCGTCCGGTGACTGGCGCGCGCGAAGCCTTATCCTACCCAAAGGCTTTGGCCTGTTGGGGCGGCTGATGTTTGGCATATTTGGCCCACGAAAACCTATATTGGGCACTGAATTATCCGGAACAATAGAGGCCATCGGCGCATCCGTTAAAAAATTTAAAATTGGCGATGCCGTCGTCGCATTTCCCGACATTTCAATGGGTGCCCATGCGCAATATTGTGCGATGAAAGAAGATGGTCTGATTGTGAAGAAACCTCACAATCTCAACTTTGCGGAAGCTGCGTCCCTATGCTTTGGCGGCACAACTGCACTTAGCTTTTTGCGCGATAAATGCGGCATACAGCCAAATGAGAAAGTGTTGATCATTGGCGCCTCCGGTTCAACGGGATCTGCTGCGGTCCAAATTGCCAAAAGCTTTGATGCCGAAGTAACGGGCATATGCGGGCCAAACAACGTCGCGCTTGTTCAATCCATTGGTGCAGATCATGTGATTGACTACACGAAAGAAGATTTTACCAAAAACGGTGAAACGTACGACATTATTCTAAATTGCAATGGCGAGATAGGTTTCTCAGATGTGGAACACTCACTCGCACCAAGAGGCCGCCTAGGCCTTATTCTTGGGAATTTTAAACAACTATTGGGGCTTGAACGTGCGCCCAAAAAATCGGGCAAGAAAGTAATCCCCGGCGTGGCGATGACAAAGCTTGAAGACTTAGAATTATTGGCTAAACTTGCCGAGAACGGTAAGTATAAACCGTTAATCGGCCATACATTTGATTTCGAAGCGGCACAAGAAGCACATGCAATGGTCGATACAGGCCATAAGCGCGGCAATGTTGTTCTGATTATGCAAGAACAACCCTCAGATAATCTAAATATGGCTGCAAATAACGCAGGAGCCAATTGGCACCCGTTTACATAAAACACTTTACAGGTCAATCCTTAAATTTAGGGGGTTCCACTGAGTATAGTTTTCGAAATACTGTTGTAAAAACAATTAGCTAGCTGCAATACTAAATACGATCTTGGGTATAAATCACTATAATAGGTGAGTAATTTTGACCATTTTCGAACATATAATTTTGTGTATCTTTTTGGACTTTGGCAAGTTTGGACTGATTGAAAGGCAGTATCACGCAAAGACCGTATCACAGAAAGGCAAGTTTCAAACATCGTGATCAAAGATATTCAAAATTTGAACATCAACATAACGTATAAAATTGGGAGAACGATTATGACAGTGAAACAACTTACAACATTTGCCACAGCTGCTTCTATTATTGCAATTTCGACTGTGTCTGCAATATCTGGGAATGCGTCACACAGCGCATCAGATGAAGTGATTGCCAAACAACGAGCAAACCTTGCAAGAAACACTGAAGGCCTTGGCTTTGGCCCACAATCACCTCGTGATCTTGATACAGCGACAGGTAAAAATACACGTTCGTTTGCAGCCGCGCCGACTTACGCGGAGATGAACTTGTGCAACATTCACTTCCACGAAAATGCTGAACATAAGGGTGGCGAGTTCACCACATATGCCGGCAATGGTGATGGCAAAGGCTATGGCACAGGTTTTAAGTATGATGGCGTGCTAACAGAGGCTGAACTTATGCCTGCCAAAATGGAGTATGGAGATAAAGGTCATGGCGGCCTTATTCCCGGCGATACAATTGAAACACATTTTGTGCACACAACCGCACTGGTAAAGCCTGGACCTACACTTGGCTCCTGTTTGAGCCCTTCCATTGGCAATCCGCAATTGCGTGTTGAAACTGTTGTTATGGTGCTTGTGAACGATGAAAGTGCTGCGAACTTCATAGAAATTGCCGAAGTTGGCAATATCGACGGGTACGCGCAGGCCGTAAATCTTCCAAATTATCTCGGAGATGCTATTCAATATGATGGTTCAACAACAGGCCCCGGCTACAATGAAAAAGGCTCGCCATTCCAAGTATCATGGAGTGTTCGTCCAAAGGTTTTAAAAGTGAATATCGAAACAGTTGGCGCTTGGTTGGAAGACAATATCTTTGATGAAGATCACGCCCATGGCGTTCGCAATCTTATTGTGAACCCCGACTTGATCTCTACAATTGGAAAATAGCTAGCGCCCGAAAGCTTGCCTGTTACATTCTTGTAGGTGACCCCCCCGACAAATACTCAGTCGGGGGGTATTTATTTGGAAACAACAACCCATTGCTTGAGCGCAGGATCAAGATCATCACAATCATTAAGCTGCAAGTCACGTGACATAAATGGCCCTGCGCTGCGGCTGGTTTGGCCTGCTGCCAAACAGAGCGCATAATCATCTGTCAGGTGCAACTCGGAACTCTCCGTATCAAAGGTGAAGTTCTGCAATGGTTTATTTTCGCAGGCGCTGAGGTGAAATTCGACTTCGACATCACTTGTGGGCACAATTTCCAGACATAGATTATCATAGGCTGCTGACATGATGTGGCCCGTTTCCGGATCATAAATAAATTGCACATCGCTGCGCTCTGTAGAGCCATTTAAAGGCTTGCAAGAATGTACATGTGCCCTGTCTGACGGCCCTCGCCCTACAGTATCAATGCAAAAGCCAAGATTATCCTTCTCATCCAGATTATCTTTCAGATGGATGATAGGCGCAGGCGTTTGTATATTGGGAGGATTGGAATTTGCGGCAACCAAATTTGCGCTGACGCCGATAGATGCGATTGCTATGCAGCCCGCCAATAAAACTTTTATCCAGCTCACGTCCGCCACAGCTTTGCCTCCCAACAATGCTATTCTTCAATAGGCTATTTTCTACAATATCTTATTGCAAGGCAAATTAGGGCGGATTATAAAATTTGGCAAGTCTCAGCAGATTTGATGCTTTCACCGCGATAAACAACAGCCACGAACAAAAAGTTTCCAAACATGAACCGGATATTTGCCAAGCAAAAAAATGATGACCCAGAACATCCGGGCCTTATTTTGCAGCGTGCGATGAAAGATCACAACATGACCCCGCTTGCGTTTGCCAAGGCAATTGGTATTTCTAAAATGGAGTTGGAGAAGTTGTTTGATGGCAAAACCAGCATTACCCGTGCCACGGCAGGAAAATTTGGACGCTACTTTGGAAATGGTTCTGGTGCATGGATAAATATGCAGGCACTGTGGGATGAGCGCAAAACATAAGTGCCACTCCAAACACCCTAAACCGCTTTCAAAAAAAAATGGGTTTATCGAGTTCCAGTTTTAAAGATCATTGCAATTGGCCCCCACACCTTTTGCAAAACCCTTTAGCGGTAAAGCTAAAATAAACCAAACATCAGATAAACCCAAAGTTACCCATAATTTAACATGTATAACTTAACTATCAATACTAATGAAACAGGGTTAACGAGGCGTTAAGTTTTGACTACAACTTTAGGCATCTGCTGGGTAGCGCAGTGAATGCCACCGCCGACTTCACCCAATGCATCAACATTCAGCGTGATGATCTCACGGTTCGGATAATGCCGCGCAAGCGCATCAGCGGCGATCTTATCTGTTTCATCATCGCCAAATTGGGCGGCAATGACGGCACCATTGCAGGCATAATAATTGGCATAAGATGCCACAAAATCCACACTATCAACGCGGCGAACTTCTGGCTCGGGGATCACCTCAACATCAAGATTAGCCGCTTCTAATGCCTCATATGTCTCCAACGCGGCCATATGGAACGGATCATCTTCATCCAGCTCATCCGGCAAATTGATCAACACACGACCAGCGCCTGTAAACCGTGCCAAGCTATCGATATGATAATCGGTAATATCCTCACCTTTAACGCCCTGCGCCCAAATCATACGCGTCGCACCATAGGCGGCGAGCAATCTCGCCTCAACCTCATCGCGGGAGAGACCCCTATTACGGTTATCATTCACCCACGAGCTTTCATGTGCCATTAAAAGCCCATGCCCGTCATGCTCCACACCGCCCACCTCGCCTTGCAGACCGCTGGAAACAAGCGGCACGCCAAGGCGGTGCGCTATCTGAGCTGCAATCTCGCCATCGCGCATATGCACCTGATTGTTGCCCCAACCATTGAACTGAATGTGACTGATAACAAGCTCATCATTTTGTATGGCGAATAAAGGCCCAGAATCCCGCGCCCACAAATCCTCCGTCGGAATATCCCAAAGCTCAACATTGGATGACAACAGAGTTTTGGCGCGGCGCTGATCCTCTTTGGCTGCGCACAGAATTACAGGCTCAAACTCCGATATAGAATTGGCAGTATCAGCAATTGTGCCTTGCAGAATATCGAGAAACTCCTGATCTGGATGCACTTGGCGATTCACCGGCCATTGCATGAAAGTAAGTTCATGCGGAGCCTCTTCGGGCGGAACATGAAGGTGCGAAGCCGCACTGGCTTTATTGATCATATTGCCTCTCACCCAGTCACCACCCAAGGAAGCAAACGCTGCCAATGCCGCAGAAGATCTAACAAATTCCCGTCTTTTCATGTGAGTACCATGCCCCCTAAGGTCGAAAATTTCCACCAATAAATTGCGACAGAAAATAAATAATCTCCTGCCAGAAATCGGTGACAATCGAACAACATGATCGGTGAAACCCAGACAGGTTCGCCAAACGCATCTCTAATTAACCTTCGGTCCGGAAAACTGAAACAGATGCGCTTAATCCTGCGTCGATAGATGGAACTGAATTTTTGTTTTTTGAATGTCTATCGACGAATGACTACTGTGGAGACTAATGCACCATTACTGCAACTGTCAAAATACATTCGAAAGCGGACATGCGAAAGAAATTAATTACATTCTAATTTGGCCTAAAGAGACAAAACACCTGCGAATATTGGTTTTACGGAATTTAACTCTAATCTTCTCGAAAAAGAGCACTGTATCGTGGTGCGAAGAACTTGATGAATGCTTTGACCTCGTTTCGACGATAAGCTGACGGACCGGCTAGCAGCCATCCCGTGTTTATTGTCTCCGGCGGAAGCTCAAAACAGGAAATAACTTTGTCGCTCGAATACACATAGCGTGATGGTACGGGACCTATTCCCGCGCCCATCTCCAAAGCTGATTCAAGAGTTTCTATATCTTCGCAGGTCATCGCGATTTGTTCGGTAGCGATCCGATCAAGCAGCCAGTTGTTGATAAGTTGAGGTATGTTTTTACCCTTGTAGACCACAAATTTGTGACCACCAAGTTCATCCTCAGAAGTTGGAACACCATGCTTTGCCGCGTAATTTTTTGATGCTGCTAATACACCTTTGATATCGGTGATTTTGCGGCAAATCAGCGATTGATCCTCGATAACATTGCAGAAGCGAAGAGCAACATCTGCTTCCCCCGCTGCCAGATCAATCACATGGTAGGACTTTATGAACTCAAACTGGACATCACCATAGCTGTTGATGAAATCTTCTAGGATTGCAGAAAATTGGCTTGTAAATACTGAATCTGGAGCTGTAATGCGAATGATGCGTGATGAGGCGGCATTCTGTTTTCTAGCAGTTTCAGAGAGATTATGAGCAACAGTCTCCAACGCTTCAGCAGCATCAACAAGCGCACGTGCATCTTCTGTTGGCTGGAAGCCACGCGTGTCTCGCTCAAATAACGTTAGCTCAAGAGAGTGTTCAAGTGCATCGATCCGTCGAGCGACTGTCGGCTGAGCCATACCTAATTCCTTTGAGGCCGCAAGGGTTGAACCAGAGCGCAACACAGCAAGAAAAACTCGTATGTCAGACCAATTGTGAAAATGGTTATTCATTTTTGTAGAGCATCACAATGTTAAAGCGGATACAAGTGAAAACTTTTGTGCTGTAAGTTTATGAGGAGGACACAGCAGCGGGGCTTTTATATGATTTACACATTTTCAATCTTTGATCTTTTAATCATCAAACTTCCAAAGTTAGCAAAAATCACTGAGCCAGCGGAGAAATCAAAAGAGCAATCTCAATCGTCAACTGCTGAAGAAGCTACTAGGCAGATGCTCTTGGAAGATATTGTGCTCAGCAATCCGGTGTCATTACAAAGCGATTATGATTTGATGTCCATGATGCCATCGCACCGTCCGACGCACCACAGAGGATTTAAATCTTAGGCAGAGCAAATTTAATAATGAGCTTTCAACTTTCCAGCCAAAAAATTGACGAACAGATGCGTAATGCCGCCCTCAGGCACATTTTGCGGCCAAACCGCATAGTTCGGGATCGGTATAGTTTTCCAGCTAGGTGGAAGGAGGTTGATCAACTCACCATTTTTCAGATCATCTTCTACCATAAGATCGGGCAATATACCCACTCCCACACCATTCTTCACCATTTCAATCATGGCAAATAAATTATCCAACTCCATCACAATGTTGGGATTAATCCTACAGTGATTTCCCTGAGCAAAACTAAGATGGTTGTTGATCGAAGACTGAGCGGGTTCGATCCAGTCAAGCGATTCCAAATCCTCAATTTTTTTGATCGAAGGACGGCCCTTCATATAATCTGGCGAAGCAATAATAGCATGACCCATTTCACTAATTTTCTTCGCTTTATACTGACTGTCTTCCAATCCTCCAGAGCGGATAGCGACATCAAATTTCGAACCGGGCAGCCCAACACGTTGATCTGTGAAATTGATCTGTAACTTAATTTTGGGATATGTTTTTGCAAACTCTGCCAGATAATTCACATAGGGTGGTCTTTCAAACATAGAGCTGCCCAATGTCACGCGCAATTGCCCGGCAGGTTGGTCGTTCTTGCTCTGCAGTGCATTGAAACCGGTTCTCGCTGCCTCTACCATGTTCTGGCTGGACCGATAAAGTATAGCACCGTCATTGGTCAGTGAAATCTTGCGCGTTGATCGATAGAGCAATGCTGTGCCAAGATGTTGTTCAAGCCGCATGACGTGATGGCTCACGACAGAGGGTGATAGTTTCAGTTCTTTTGAAGCAGCGCGAAACGAGCCATGAGTTACCACCTCATTAAACATGGCAAGCGCTCTTAGATAGTCAATCATTATCTCATCAGCCCGAATAAAGAGTTTGGATTAACCTAGCTTATCAAGTTATCACTTTTCATGCACCCTGTTTTCATCGGATCGCAATCAAGCGGATTTGGAAGGTGAAATGGAGAGAGCTATGCCGAAAATGGTGTTTACGCATAAAGTTGAAGACGTCGCAAAATGGATGTCATTTGAAAAGGAACGGGAAGAAATTTTTGCACCGTTTGCAAAAAATTTAAAATCCCACATTGATATTGAAGGTTCCAACATGGTTGCGATGACAATGGACATGCATGGTGAGAAGGAATTTTTTGCATCACACAATGCAGACTATCATGATTCAAATATGAAACGGCAGGGGGTAATTCGTCCCGTCACCATTTTTTCAGCAGGTGAATGATGATCAGTACTACTCCTACCGGTTCGAAAGTGTCCGGTAGGGGATGACAAGGGTTCTGGAAACAAGGGGTATTGAAGATGGCGCAACATATAGCTGTGAACTCTCAAACGAATCTAGAAAGCTCACCTATTTCAAGTAAAAGCACTTTTTCAAACTGGTTTGAGAAGTTGAATCAAAAGTTATGTGACAAGACGCACTCCGAAGCGACAAATCGCGATATATTATCTCAGCAAAAGGGCCTGATCGCAGCTCAGTGTTATTTTATTGGGATTTGGTAGAAATCAGAAGTGACATTTATTCTTATATCTGCAGGACATGACCGGGATATTCTGCATGTCTCCTAATGGCACATCTTGTTGAAAACCAGTTGAGGTGAAACGTTTCCGCTCCACCTCTGTGTTCAGACTTCAATCTTTTCTGCTATTTCCAGTGCATCATCGACCTCAACACCAAGATACCTGACGGTACTCTCGATTTTAGTGTGTCCCAGTAAAAGCTGGACTGCTCTCAGGTTTCCTGTCTTTTTGTAAATCAACGCGGCTTTGGTCCTTCTGAGTGAATGGGTACCAAATCTTTTCCGATCCAAACCAACCAATTCCACCCAATCGCCAACGAGGCGAGCATATTGCCTTGTTGTTAGGTGATCGTGTCTTCCTTTGAAGAGATATCGTTCTTCTTTGAGGCTAAATTTGGAAATATAGACATCAAGTGCAGTTCTTGTTTGTTCGGTTATTTCAAATTTGACAGGTCGCCCTGTTTTTTGCTGCCCAACAGCCGCACGATCAATTGCATATCCATGCGGTGCTACATCTTCGACCAGTATCGATACCACATCACAACCTCGAAGCTTGCTTCTATCGCGAGATTAAATAGGGCAAGATCCCGAACTTTTCCAGTAAGCTGTAATTGTGTCCGTATAGACCAAATATGCTTTGGTTGAAGTGGTGGCTTCTGGCCAAGTAGTTTTCCTTTATTCCATGGAATATGCCGAGACAGATTTAGGTTCATTTGGATATTTTCCATCATTTTTCCTCCTGGTTTTAAATGAAGGAAATATAATAATGGAATCAAATGGCCGTTTTTCAGGTTTATGAAAGCAATAGCAGACATAAGTAATCAAATCAGGGTGATCAAAAGCTGGCCCAAAGCTGAAATTCAGAGCGGCTATAGCCATAGCTTTAATTTAGTTAACCAAACTTGCAAATTCGCCAGTTCCATATGACGCAATACCATCTGAATACCGTTCGTATATCAACGCATCAATATCCAGTTGGTTTGCCAATATGACGGCGTCTGCTCGTTCCATTGCAAGAAAGGCCGTGGCCCAAGCATCAGTTGATAAACAGTGCTCTGATGCGATGGTCACAGAAGTGGTCTTGTTGTTGACAGGCATGCCATTCTTCATGTCCATTGTATGTGAAACCTGCTCGTCGCCAATATTACGAAAATGGCGATAGTCACCTGATGTGGCAATTGCGATATCGGAAACTTCCAAATTTAGAACTGTTTCACGCTGTGTTTGATCAGGTTTTTCTATCCCGATAGACCACGGCATTTCATCGGGCTTTGTTCCTCCAATTCTAACTTCGCCATCGATTGATACCATAAAGTCTGCAATCTCAAACCTGAGAAGAACGCGCGCCAGTTCGTCCACCCCAAACCCCTTTGCGATACCACAAAGGTCAAGCGCGACTGGGGTATGCCGTTTTAGTCTACACTGATCTATGTCCAACTCGAAAGCATCATGCGCAGCTGGAATCAGTTCAGATGTTGGTACAGCGCTATCTTTGTCACGTGAGCTAGGCCCAAATCCCCAATTATCGACAAGTCTGCCAACACCAATGTTAAAAGCACCTCCACTTAGCTTACTCACGTGTAATGCTTCGTTGATAACGACCGCTATCTCAAGCGGAATACCAAACCAATCACCTACGGGGGCTTTGTTGAAGCGAACCAAATCGGATTGTTTTTTCCACGGTGACATTTGATTATCCACAGTATCGACAGCTTGCTGAAGAGCTTGATGAACTTTCGCAAGATTTATAGATGACGGAGCGTAAAAAATTGCCGAATAGCGTGTCCCCATTGTTTGCCCATGGATATTATGCTGTTTAAACGTAGAGTGAATTGAGGGAAAAACCACTTTATTTAACTCAGTTTTAGTAGACATCTTCGAGATACCTCTTTTGTTGTTGCAATGACGTCGCGCTTTCACCTATTTGCGAAATAATTCCATCTATCGTGGTGCGCACACCCAAGGCCATTTCGGGGCCACCGCAAACCAAGATTTGTGCACCTTCACTTATGAGTTCCTTCAGGAGTTCAGCTTCAGATTTTAACTTATCCTGCACATATTGACGGTCTGTAATTCTAGAAAAAGCAAGGTATGTGTCGCTAAGCTTTTGGTGTTTAGTGAGGTCCACCAAAGTGTCCTTATAGAGAAAATCTGTGTTTGGATTTCTGCCGCCCCAAAAAAGATATGCAGGTCGATTTTTCACATTCCCTCGCGCAAATCCTGCCAAGGGAGCAATTCCTGTCCCAGCACCAATCATCACCAAAGGTGTGTCACTTGCGACAGGTTTAAAACTGTTATTCTCTTTAATAAAATAATCGATCTTGTCACCTTCATTCAAATTCAAAAGATAATTTGAACACAGACCAAGCTTATGGCGTTTGACACATATTTCGATAAAGCCATCATAGGAGCTTGAAGCGATGGAATAGTAACGTGGTACGTCACTTTTTGGTGGGATAATTCCAATTAAATCACCTGCTTCAAATTTGGACATCCGTTTGTCAAAACCAAAATGATTTTGTAACAAGTTAAATCTCAAAATGGCTGTTTGCTCATCGAGCTCTTGAGAACGAACCACAACTTTTTGAAGGGCAATCTTGTTTGTTTTAGGACGTGCCGGAACATGCTCGAGAACCAGATCACAATTTACGATTTGGCCAATTTGTTGGCCCCAATCCCTAAATGTCTGTGGGCTTTGTTGGTTGATCTTGGCGAGCGGATGAAAGAATTCAGCATTTTTATGCCGAAGTTGTTTCTCCACCGTCTCGGCAAAACCGCAGAAATTCGAAAACTGCTTATCTCCAAACCCAAGAATGGCAAATTTCCCACAATGCGCAATTTCCATATTTTCCAATTTCTTGAGGAATTTGTTGGCGGAAGCCGGTGCAATACCGTCGCCATAAGTCGATGTTAGAATAAAGATATTTTTTGCTTCAAGATGCTCTTGCATGAGCTCATTCATGGCAGATGTGTGAACTTTCTTACCCTGCGCAGCCAATGCTTTATGAAGAGTGGATGCAAAGCCCCATGTTGTGCTGCCTTCGCTACCAACTAATAGTATGGTGTCTGCGATAGGTAGGTGCGCATTTGGTTGCGTGCGAGGTGTATGTTTACGGCGCCTCCACCAGATGACAATTCCTGTTAGGGATAGAAACGGAATAGCGAGAGCAGAGGCGCCCAAGATAAACGAAAGTATTGCTGCCACAACTCCACCTCTACCTGTGTGCAATAAATATACAGTCTCATAGATCTTTGAAGTTAAGCTGCTAGGTTGAAATGCAATGATCTCGCCTGTGACCTGATCGATAAAGCCTTCGCCCTGATCAGAATTTAGCGTGAAGACATCTGTCGGGTCATCTGGATAGGGAAATGTTAGTTCCCGTAAATCTGAAATGGGTACAGCTGCTAGAGATTTCATCTCAGCAACAGGCATGGTCTCTCCGATCGCTACGTCCTCAGGAAAAGGGAGAACGACATCAGACGGTTCAGCAATAATACCAAAAGTAGCGAGTGACATATAAAGCCCAGTTAGTGCTGAAATTGAAAACCCAACCATTGTTAGACGCGCTATGTCGATATGTTGCCGTTGAGATTTGCTTCCCCTTGCTGCTCCAAATATTTTAGACCAACCACCCATTCGTTTTGCCAGCATCACGAGGCCTGAATATGTGATCAAAATAAGTAGGAATGCGCTTAATCCAGTTAGACCGCGACCGAGATCACCCAAAAACAACGAACGGTGTAACTCAGTGACGAACCCAGTGAATTTAGAATGAGTCGCTTGTGTCATAAGTTCATTTGTTCGAGGATCTAAAATCGATGTAATCGCGCCATCTTGCGTGAATGCATGTACAAGGATTTCACCGCTCGCCTTGCGCTCTATTCGTTCGACACCGTGTATCTTTTTATTTGCTATGCCTGCAATATCCGCGACACTAAGATCAGTTGTTGACGCAACAGAAAACTGATCGATAACGGGGCCAACAGAGAGATAAGCGCCCATCATAGCAATAACGCTGATAAAAATGGCTGCCACAATTCCGGAAAGTGAATGAATAAAACGCATAGTGAGTTCTTCCTAGTTAATTTGAACCTTGAGTGTTTTAACAAAGCCCTTACCTTTGCTTATGGTGCTTGGGCTGGCTGAACTAACATCGACGGCAGCATCGCTCCTGAATTCGCCACGATCTTCAATCGCCGTATCTACGTGAACTTGGTAGCCAGCTTTAAGGAGCGAATCTTTAACGTTTGCACTGACGGTTAAAGTGCGTCCAGAACCAACGCTTGCCCCTGACAATCCATCCAGACGCTGGTTTGAGCGTGAAGCACCCCTGATCCAACCACGCAGATGCTTTCTGTACTTATTTTTGTGCCCATTGACTGACAGTGTAGAATGGAATTGCCCATTTGGTTTCGTCAGATAGACCGCCACATATGCCGGCGGGCCTCTAAAGCCCTTCATAGTCACTGTTGCTGATATGTTTTTAGCTTGAACCATACTTGGGGCTATCAGTGCTGTGGTGATTGCAAGTGCAGCTAAAATGTTTCTCATTATATGTCCTTTCCAGTTTTGCTCAATATTTTGACGTGTGTTAGAGCTAGACAAAAAAGCTGACAGCATGCTTACAGGGTTTGAGATAGTTGTTCAGCTTCCTGTAAGGTTTGTGTCGCAAATGCGGTCACGAAAGGAATTTCAGTTGCGTGTTTTGTTTGTAGAAGATGACCATATTCTGGGGGCTGCCATTCGTGACCACATAATTGCCAGTGGTCATAGTGTTGATTGGATGAAGAGAGTTGATGAGACAATGCTTGCTTTGGAGACAATGTCTTACGAACTCGTTTTGCTTGATTTAAGTCTGCCTGATGGAAGGGGAATGGATATTCTCAACCATTTGAGGTCTAATTCAAATGATGTTCCAGTTATTATCTCCACGGCTCAAGATCAAATTGATATGAGGATTGAGGGCTTGAATTCCGGCGCGGATGATTACCTCGTCAAACCATATGACCTTAATGAACTCACAGCAAGATTAACGGCAGTCGCTCGCCGTTATTCGTCGCACTCACTCCCAACTATCGATATTGGCAATTTATCAATTGATTTGGGGCGCAAGACTGTTTCCTACGATGATAAACAACTCACGTTGACTGCAAGGGAATGGTCCGTTCTTGAGAGGCTTATTCGAAACCGCGGCGGAATTGTCCCAAAGAGAGATATTGAGGATTCGCTTTATGAGTTTGGCGCTGAAATCGAGAGCAACGCTGTGGAAGTATATATCAGCCGTTTACGCAAGAAAATTGGCAAGGAGATTATCCATACCGTGCGCGGCATCGGTTATCAGGTGAACAAATGAAATCACCATTTTCAATAGCTAAAAGGCTTTCCATTGGCCTTGTACTCGGTGTTGTTTGCTTTTGGCTAGGAGCTGCATTGATCGCCGGTCTTGTTGTTCAGCACGAATTGAATGAAGCTTTTGATCAATCGCTTGAGCAGGCTGCTATCCGTCTGCTTCCGCTCGCTATTCATGATTTAGAAGAATTAGCGGAAGGAGAGCAACCGGAAAATGAATATCGGATTGCATCGCTTGAGAGTTACAGCAGCAATTTTGCCTACTATATTCGTGATGCAGAGGGGCGGCGAATTGCGCTTTCGGATGATTTGCGGGCCAATATAGTATCAAATGGTGTGCCCGATGGGTTCTCAAACATCAATAATATTAGATATTTTGCAATCACGGATCCAGAATCCGGCTTTGGCATTGTGATAGCGGAACGATCTAATCACCGCGATCAAGCATTATGGGAAAGCATTTCGGCGCTTTTGTTGCCTTTGGCCGCGTTAATTCCGCTTATGGTTTTTGGTATATGGTATGCGATAAAACGTGCGATGAAGCCGGTTGAGAAGCTCCAGAGAGATGTTTCTGAACGGGATGGGTCAAATCTGTCTCCCCTAACGACAAATATTTATCCGCTTGAATTGGCTCCAATTGCAGAGGAGATTGCCAATCTTCTAGATCGCTTGAGTAGCGCTTTGAATTCGGAAAGGGCCTTTGCTGCGAAAAGCGCGCATGAACTGCGCACACCATTAGCTGGCGCACTAGCGCAAGCGCAACGGCTTTCTATTGAATTGACTGATGGCAAAGGTCAGCAGCGAGCAACCGATATTGAAAAATCACTCAGACATTTATCTGACTTGTCGGAGAAATTATTACAATTCTCTCGACTTGAAGCGGGGTTTGCAAAAACGGATCAAGATATCGATTTGATGCCTGTTCTCTCGCTGATTTTAAATGACTTCCGTGCTGACACAAACATCGGTGACCGCGTGAAGTTACTTAACCCGAAAGACCATCAGTTCAAGGCTGGCCTCACTAAAGATGCTTTCGCAATTTTGCTGCGAAACCTCGTTGAGAATGGGCTCATCCATGGGGCTGGGGGTGGTTTAGTTCAAATTGAAGTGCAGAGCTCCACCTCATTGTCGATCTCAAATGACGGTGCTATCATTTCGCAGGAAATGCTAGAGCGGCTAGGGTTACCATTTGAGCGCGGCGATACGGATGCCAAAGGCACAGGCCTTGGATTATCTATTACCAGATCAATTGTTGAACAGTGTGATGGCGAATTCAAAATATTCTCACCACGCAGAAACGAAAGTAGTGGCTTCGAAGTGTTTATACGATTTTGAGAAAATTCGTATATTCTTCTTGGCTATTGGATTTATAAATGTCGTAAAAACATGATCTATATCTATTCTGTTTGAGCCAATTATGTCTGCGATTGGCACCTTACAGACCAAATTATTCTGTGTTGCTGGGGCTGGTTCATGTTTAAGAACAGACGTTGGTCAGTCGTAGCGAATGTCTCAGAAGGGCTCAGGGCAGATATTGGTGAGTGGTTGCTAGATAATTTTTTACATCAAGCAAATCACCTAAGTGTTGTTAGGAAGGTGCATATCTGCGGTGCAAGTAGAAAGACATGCCTATTTGGCCCACAAATAGAAATTGTACCAATTGTCCGTTTTAAACTTACAACGACCTTGCAGAGGCCAATGTAGGCTTGACACTAATTGATGGCAACGCCACTCACCTCTCAAAGCCCCATAATTTTGCCAGAACACACAATGGCAAAATCCGCCATTACAAAGACAGCGGGTTGCATAAAAACACAAATGATTTTTTGGAATACGAGCCTAGAACCCGTAGATCGCGCCAATACGGACTGAATTGATCTTTGGGTTGGCTTTATAAGCCACTGCGCTGATGGTTCCCGCGGGAATGGAGCGCGTACCGTAATCGGTATAAAGATATTCTGCCTTCACGCGCACGTTAGACGTCACTGCATATTCTGCACCTAGGCCTGCAGTCCAGCCGTTCAAGCTGATATTAGCAGTACCTGTTGTGCCGCCTGTTGGAGGAGTGGTCGTCGAAGTTGCTTCGGCAAATGCAAAACCACCGGTGCCATAAACCATCCATTTATTATGGGTTACACCAATGCGGCCACGCAAAGATGCTGTCCATTTAAACCGCTCAGAGCAAATCTGCGTTGGAGAACACGAGAAAGAGTTACTTTTACCGCCGCTCAGCACATCTGCTTCGACACCAACAATATAGCCGTTGTAAAGAACATTGAGACCAGCAAGTGCCCCAAAATATGGACTTTCAATATCACGGCTAATAAGTGGGCCCGTTGCCGGGCCGCTTCTGAGCTTGCCAAAATCATAATCTGCTAAGATACCAACATAGGCACCCTCAAAATTATGCCCTTCATCCGCAATCACCGGAGGTTCAATAATCGTAATTGGATCAATGACGTCCGCAGCCAATACTGATAGTGATAAAAATGGCAAAACAGCAATTGATGACGGTAACAACTTATACATGAATGGGACTCCGATAATATGGCCTATTTTGTAAACCTCTATAGTTAATTGTTTGTTACAACCGACCCAATCTGCTTGTAGTTAATTCTCACCTCTCAAAGCCCCATATTTTTGCCAAAACGCTTAAATCTTCCCTCAAAAACCCTAGCTGTTTGCTGATGGATTTGTTGCTGGTTAGGCCTCTGACATTCTTGCAATATTGGGTGACGTTCAGGCTTTCGCCAGCGATTTTTTGGATGCGGAGTATGGCTTCCATCGGGCTTTTTTCGTTTATGCCATCTGCTTTGAGTTCGCGGTTTGCATTGCGGATCAAATCACTGGCATGCATTTGTTTTTCGCTCAGCGTCATGGGCGCTTTTGAACAGTCCACCCGCTGGCGTGAATAGTCGATGGCTTGTCCTGTTTGGCCTGTGCAAACCAGATGTGCGGCCAGATATTTATGCCCTGCCAAAAACTGCGCTTGTGAGATTTTGCCGCGAGAGTGCAATTGCAAAAGCGGGTTATCCGACACACGGCGTGTCACCCGCTCTGTGTACTTTTTGCCATTATGTGTTTTAGCATTTTCATTATAGGGGCAATCGACCTCTGTTTTGATAAACTGGCTTTTTAAGTTCCCTGTCGGGGTGTACCCCCTCCGCGCCTCTTGATTTAAAGCCTGTTCTGTCGTTGCATTTTTCTTTTCTTTTTGCGCTTTTCCACCACCTAATGATGCCTGATTTTGAACTCTCATACATAACTCCTACGCTTTACTTTTACGCTTTTATCTGCCCGGACTTTTGACTAAATGACCTGTTGGCAACTTGTTAGAACGCGATATTTGGATACGGTTTTGACCATCTCCACCAGCTTTTCGCACTCGCCTTTTTTGGCAAATAAAAACTGCTCTTTCACAGGTTGGTGCGGGGATAGAAAAACCAAAATAACCAATACAAACATGATGTTACTTTCTTTGTTTTAGACTTTGAATCTCCTGCTTAAAACTTTGAATCAAATGGCCTATTTGCCGGGCATCAGTGACAATTGATAGTGGTAGTGACAATGGGTTGAGCGTCGGTCGCCCTCGCGCTTTTTAGCATCGACCACAGGTGCTGCGCAGCACATCATGGTGGCGCTGGCGTCCTCATCCCCATCACGGCACCATGAGCACTGGCCACGTTCGAGCGTCATAAAGGGTGCCGGATCATTTTTGGGCGTATATTTTAGCCCATTCACAGATGCAAGATTTGTGGCTTTCTTTGCATTGTTGCGGGCTTGGCGTTCAAACGTTTTTTGACCAGCAGATGCTATATTTAGCGTTTTTGCCATTGGTCCCGTTCTGCGCCGAGAGCGATGTTTATGGATAAATTGAACCCTCTTTTCCGGCACATCATCGGGGCGCAATTTGCGCAAGCGATAGAGCCTGCCGGAAACCATGGCCTTGCTAACACCCAATGAGGTGGCAATTTGCGTATAAGTCTGATCGGCCTTCAATCCATCCAAAATCATCTGATCCTGCGTGTCGGTCCATGTGGATACGCCCATGCTATGAATTCTCCTCTTTTTGATGATCGAAGTCTTGCGCGATGGTTGCGCCAGCACGTGCGACATTCGATGGGGTTTTATGATGATCGAAGTCTTGCGAAATGGCTGTGCCAGCACGTGCGACATTCGATGGGATTTTATGATGATCGAAGTCTTGCGAAATGGCTGCGCCAGCACGTGCGACATTCGATGGGATTTTATGATGATCGAAGCCTTGCGAAATGGCTGCGCCAGCACGTGCGACATTCGATGGGGTTTTATGATGATCGAAGCCTTGCGAAATGGCTGCGCCAGCACGTGCGACATTCGATGGGGTTTGATATCGGTTTAAAAAATGGGTTTTCGGCAGAAGGTATCTGTTTGTTTTCGGCTCGCCGATTGTCCCCAGTTCTGCACGCTCATTCTGCAAGCGGATAAATGCATGACGATTGCGCATATGGATCATGATCTCGGCTAAAGCAGGCGGAAAAGACGGCGCTTGGCGCTTGACCTTGCCCAGCCGAAACCTGTCAACAACGTGCGCTACGATCTGAATATCGAAATCAGAAAAAGCTTCGCAATAATCTTGCAGCGTATGCTCATCCACATTCTTACCAGCAGGAAAAGCACGAAAAAGCCGCGCAACCTGGCTTAGGATAGCCATCTCGTGGTTTTGCGGTTCAGTCATCATGTTGACCACCCAGATTTTGCCCCGCGGCAATATTACGAGACACGCGCTGAAGCGGCGTTTCTGCTTTTACATAGCCATTGGAACTCTTTTTATAAGTCTTCTGATTCTGGTTCTGGTAATTGGCATCGCTCGCGCTATGCGAAGGATAAGTCGGAGCAGGAATATTGCTTTGATTTTGCTCGCTATTTCTCCGCGCTTTGGCCCATTTTTGCTGCGCGGCATCGCTTGCTTTTTGAACACGATTCATGCGTTCATTCAGCTCTTTTTGAACGCGCCTATTGCTCAATGCTCCGTTGTGATCGGTTAGTTTTTTCTCAACAATCAGATTGTTGATGATCTTTTTAAATGCAGCGAAGGTGCAACCACAACGCCGGGCAAGCCGCGCATCCTGCTTGGCACCACCGCGCATAAGCTGACCATCATTTTCATACATCATACATACAAGCGTGATGTAAACGCCCGTTTCTGCTGGTGTCAGGCCACGCGTACCAGACAGCCAGTCAGAGGGATAAAACTTAAACCAAGGATCACTCATGGATGGAAAACCTTACTCAAAAACACGCAACAATCGAAGACAACCCGCGCGAAGCTTGAAGACAGGAGACAAAACTCCAAACAACGCGCGGGAGTTTGGCGAAGGCACCCCCCGCCTCGCTTCATCTGATCTTGCTTGGTTTCTGGGGAGGAGGTATGCAAAAGATGAAGCGAATTGAGAACTGGTGCGCATAATCTTGGCTTGCAGATTAACAGCAAACTTACCTAGATATATTTTCCTATCAATGGGTGATGTATATAAATTATGCGCCATACGTTAACGTATATACGTATAAAATACGTTTGACAAGTATGAATATTCGTATATGTATTTTATATACGTTTAAGCTATAATGAAAGATTGGCCATTCAAATGGACTATATCCAGCTACTTCGCATCATGCTTGATGACACAACACAAGAGGATTTGGCGCGAGACCTTGGCACCACGCAAGCCACTATTTCGCGCTGGCTGTCCGGGCAAGAGCCGCGTGGATCTGCTATCGAACGCATCCGCGCGCTGGCCCGCTCACGCCGCCTGGCCAATAGTTCAATAACGAGCGAAACAATGGCTGATGAGCATTTAGGGACAGATGATATTGCTGAAAGAGCTAAGCCAAGCGGCTTTTCCGATAGTGGTTTTTTTGATGGTGATCTGACCAGACCTTTACATGCGCCCAAGCGCGGACAAAATAAACCTCGTCATACTGCATCTAAATCAGGCTCAACCCGCAACACCGTTCATGAAGGCGGCGATATAGCAAATTTCACCATTCACGCCGGTATGGGCAATGGCGGAACCTTATCAGTGCAAGTTGATGAAGATGGCATGGCGATAGACCCGTCTGATAGCGATGGTTTTTGGTCTTTTCCCGAGCAGGTAAAAGCTGGATGGCGGGAAATGACCAAAACATATGCCATGCCTGTGACGGGCGATTCTATGGAGCCTACGCTGACCAATGGCTCATATGTCTTTGTTGATACATCCCACAACTACCCCTCCCCGCCAGACCTATATGCGGTGAACTACGGTCATGGCTTAATGATCAAGCGGTTGGAGCTTTTACCAGAAGACCGCGTCAACGTTATCTCCGACAACGAACGCTATTCGGATTTTGAGTTTCACGCCTCGGAAGTGGAAGTCTATGGCCGCGTTGTCGCCAGCTTCCAATGGAGGGGATAGTTCAAAGCGCACGTGCTGGCGCAAGCCATCTCGTGAAGGTTTGCCAAATGCAAAACAACTTGGCCTATTGCGCTTTGCCAGCGCGGATATCAGCCAACAATCGTTCTGAAATCGCAAGATTTTCTTTCGTCTGCTGATGTTGATAGAGCGCATTGTCTTCACGGCGTTCTTCCAGCGCCAGCTTAAATGCCCCAATTGATTTTTCAGCAAGAGCTTCGTCATTGCTCATTCGCGCAAGAACTCCATAGGCACTGCCAAGGTTATATTGCGTCGCGGCCCAATCCAGCGGCACTTTATCTCGCGTCTGCTCCGTCAATGCAGCACAAAAAGCCTTAATTGCCTCCTGCAACAGATCATTATTAGAGGAAATCGCGCCAAGTGTTCGAAATACATTGCCGATATTATTTTGTGTTCCAGCCCACTGGAGTGAGACCTTGTCTTGCGTCCATTCCGTCAAAACCAAGCGATAGGCGTCAATCGCCTCATGAAGCATGCTCTTGTCTAACAAACGTCCACCAAGCATCTGAAGTGCAGCACCAAGATTGTTTTGTGCCATCGCCCATTGGAGCGGCACTTTGTCTTGCGTCCACTTTGTCAGCGCTGCACGATAGGCCACAATCGCCTCACGCAACAGTTTATCATCAGAGGAGCGCTCTGCGAGCACATAAAGCGAATTGCCAAGATTGTTTAGGGTTCCGGCCCAATCCTGTGGCGCTTTATCTTGCCTTTGCTCTGTTAACGCTGAACGAAAAGCAGAAATTGATTCATAAAGTATTGCATTATCTGGGAAACGCCGCCCAAACTCTTGAAGAGTTACGCCCAGATTAACTTGCACTCTAGCCCAATAGTCTGGATCGTCATCATGTGGTAAGACATTCAAAAGCACCTCCCAACCGTCGATCGAATTCTTCAACCATTTTGGATCGCTCGCATATTGCCCAAACTGGTAAAGCATATCAGCTTTTTCAAAGAGATAATAACGTCTGAGCGGCAGATTATGCGCTACCTTTTCAATCGCTTCATCATAAAGCGCTGCTGCCTCATCCACATTCGATTGTGCTTGGGCCATTTGCGCTTCCAGCACAATCATCTGCGCTGAATTTTCTTTCTCCTCATTAAAACGTTTCTCGGTGCGAGCATCATATTCGCGCCGTGCGGCTCTCAACTCGGTTTGCGCTTGCTTGAGATCAATGGCTTGATGATTTTCCAGCGCGGCTCGGGCTTTATCCAAAAACGGTCCGATTTCCGGCACGTCGTTGGAAAGGCGCGACAGGCGCTGATAATCGGTTTTAACCTTCTCCAGTGCCGCCTTGGCCACATCCAGCATTTGGCCAAAATTCTGCGGCGCAACGTGCTGATCCAGCACACCTGCAATGAGGCCCAGCAACTCGTTTAAGGGGAGTTGAAACTGGTCAACAAGCGTCTGGAACTCCTGCTCTGGCGTGAGATCACTTGATTTTAAAACACCAATGCGCTCAAGCTCATCACGTATCGCCTTCACATCTTGCCCAATCTCATGGATCACGAGGTGAATATTTGCCAAAGTTGATGCCATGTCGGTTAAAATCTCAGGCGCGATGTCTTTGAAATTATCAGGATCAAGAACAGCGGCCTTAAACCCTGATTCAAGCGAGGACTGAATGAAAAGATAAGGCAATGCTTGGTTTTGTTGTTCGCTGAATTCTTCGTCAACACCTGCCAGTCCGGCAAGTACTTTACCTGCCATCGTGGCAGCAAAACCATCAGGGTTTTTAACAGCATCAGCAATATGCGGAATTTCAAATTCGCAGAGTTGTAGTTTTTCTCGGAAATTATTCTCAATCCGCGTCAATTCTTCCTCAATGTCAGAATTTTCGCGATAACGCTGTGCAAAGCCTTGGCGATTTTCAGCAAGGGCTTTTTCGACCGCTTTTTGCAGGGTGGCACTATTTTTGCCAAATCTGGCTTTGTTGGCATTGTAGTAATCGTAGAGTTTTGCCGCACCCAACAGCACCGCCGCCCCTGTTGCAAATGCTGGCGCAGTTGCAAATATGCACGAGGCACACACAAGCGCAGTTGTCGCCTCGGTTCCTGTTTTAAAGATTTTGCTCTTCATCCTCGCCTTCCGCACCCCGCATCTTACCCCGGCAGCTTAACGTAAAGTTGTGGGATTTCAACTGTGAAGATCAAAGCGCGAGGCCGCGCATGGTAAGCTATTTCTGCTGATGCTTTTGACCTCGGTCAATGACAATTGCCGCGTAAATTGTATATTATTGGCAATCAGCGCAAGGAGCCACGTCGATATGCCGGATTATATCACACTAACGCCTGACACATTGCCGGATGCGCATATATGTTGCGCGATTTCTGACAAGAAATGCGCAAAAGGCTATGGCGCGAAAAAGGGCTGGTTATCGGCGCAATATGCCCACGGATACAGATTTCGGCGGCTGGATGAACGCGGCAAAGTGTTCATTGAATATGGTCCGGGCGATGCCGCATGGATGCCCGTTGTCGCCCCGCAATGGATGGTAATGGGCTGCTTTTGGGTGTCCGGCAAGTTCAAAGGCAGTGGGCATGGCAAAGCATTGCTGCAAGACGCATTAGATGCTGCCAAGGCAAAAGGTTATGCCGGGCTTGTCTCGATTGCTGGCAAAAAGAAAATGCACTTTCAAAGCGATGGAAAATGGCTGTTACGACAGGGTTTTAAGGAAGTTGATACGCTTAACACGGGCTTTAGCCTGCTTGCACTTTCAACAGAACCGGGGGCAGAAGCCGCACTACCGGCCTTTGCACAAAGTGCACGTGACGGATTACCACCAGATACCAAGGGCGTGAGTGCGTATTACTCTAACCGTTGCCCATTTACTGATTATCACATCAAAACATCACTCAAAGAAACCTGCGAGAAGCGTGGATTAGATTGGACTGCCCACAAATTAGATACGTTGAAAGCTGCCCAAAATGCCCCCACACCGGCAACAATCTTCTCGCTATTTATCGATGGAAAATTCATCACCACCGATGTGAGCGTGTGCATGGACAAGCGGTTTGACAAGGTTGTCGAGAAGGCACTCAAGTAAGTTCATCGTACATTAAAGCGTGAAAAACCGCGTAGATTCGCCAACTTAAGCAAAACCCGCTAAAATGATGAAAAACAATGTGGGGATTGATGGCAAGTCCAAGCCTTGATGATCTGACAGACATCGCTATCAGCTTTAATGAGGCTGTTCTTAATCAGGATATGTGGGAACCTTCGCTGCAGAAGATGGCGAACCTATTTGGTGGTTCTTTCGCTACATTTGAGTTGATCGATAAACGACACGGCCACTCCATACAACATTTTGATAGCTCTGAGATCGAAATCAAAGACAGCTATATCCAACATTATATGCCGATTAACCCGCGAATTGCTTTTGGGAACAGAGCCGGTGCGCCGCAGATCATGCATGATAATATCTTTATGGCTGAAAAGGAGATGGATCATCATGAGTTCTATGCAGATTTTTTGCGCCCCTTTGATCTCCGGTATTTTATAGCGTTGAAAGCCTTTGAAACCAAAGGCAAAGTGGGCATTATTTCAGTTCAAAAAAGTGCACGTAACGGTGTTGCAACAAAAGACGAACTTCGGGCATTTGAGTATATCGCCCCCTCTCTCAAAAGCACTGTTAAACTGCATGTTCAACATGGCAAAATGCTCACTCGAATGCAAGGTTTTGAAAACGCATTCGAGATTTCTGACAAGGGTATTTTACTACTAAATGAAGATGGCCAAATCAATGAAATGAATGCAACCGCTATCTCTATCTTTAGAAAAAATGATGGTCTTACCTACGCCAAAGGCAGATTACACTGTTCAAGTGCACAAATTGGCAAAAAGTTGGATAACGCCCTGCGACAAGATGATTCCGATGATTTTCATAAGCACCGCGCTCAAAACTTCCTCATACCGCGACCATCTGGTGATGCCCCCTACCAGATCAGCATTCAACCAATTACCGCTCATCAAGAAAACCGCCGCCAATCTGGCAATGGGTTCATGATTTTAATCACCGATCCCACGCATAGCCACACGCTTGAAATCAACGAACTTATGGATGGTTTTGGCCTTACCACCGCAGAAGCAAATGTGGCGTTGATGATTGCCAATGGCAAAACCGCGCAAGAAACTGCTGCCGAATTATGCGTAGCACTACCGACAATTCGTACACATATTCAACGTGTTATGCAGAAAATGTCAATTAACAGGCAGATTGATATAGCGCGAATTTTAACCCGCTACATGTAAGGCCTCATTAATATTGATGACTACTTAGGCCGAGAAATCAGGAATAGTCCCTCTCGAACGACTATTTATTGAGGAGGGAATTTATGAAAATTCATCGCGCCGCACCAATTTTTCTTTTCAGTTTTGCGCTTGCTGCGTGCACAACATATGGCTCGCATAAAAAAATCGGAACATACTCCTATAGCGGCAAAAAGTACGATATTTATGAGGCAAAAATTGATACAGAAAGCCGAGATGACGATGAAAAGACAGTTCGGTTTATTGTCGACAAAGGTGTTGCGCCACCTGATCGCCCGGGTGGGAAGATAATTTCATCATGTACCTTTGAAGAAAAAACTGCTGACGCAGATACCATAGCACGCTGCAACAAGAGATTTACCGCTGCTATTGAAAAGAGAGAAAACCCGGAGGAGTCCAGCAGCGATGATGGCGGTGGCATGTACTAATATTTCGCTCGACAGCTAAAGCTTTTAGCCAGCGTTTACAGCCATCAAGCTTTAACCGTTGGCTGAAACATTTTCTTCTCTACACTATTTAAAGGCTAAAATTTATAATGGCTAAAATCTGTTTGAGCCGCGTTTGGGTTTAAATTCCTGCTTTTTATTTATTGCGATTAAGGTAATATTGCGAAAGATATTTGATTTTGCAGGGTTTGGCGATGGCTGAAATGAGGGATTTAAGCTTGAAATCCTTAGAGGTGTTTCAGGCATGTGCGCGTTGCGGTTCTTTAAGTGCAGCAGCAAATGCAATGGCCATTTCCACAAGTACAATTACCCACCATATCAAAAAAATCGAAAACCACCTCGGCATTGAACTCTTTGATCATGGCAAAAAGCCTTTGAGTTTAACATCAACGGGAGAGAGCTTTCTTGCCGAAATTGAACCCGCGCTGCAAATATTGCGACAAGCGCAAGCCAATGCGAATGCCGAAGTCATGCAGTCTGGCCGCCAATTTCGCTTTGGTGCTATTGAAGATTTTGAAACAGAAATCGTGCCTGATCTGGCGGTTTTTTTAAATGAAAAACTGCCGAAAATGGATTTTTCCTACCAGATTGAAACCAGCCTGACCTTGCTGGATATGATGCGTGATCGCGCCTTGGATATTGGCATTATGGCAAGACCATCTGCACCCATTGCCGCCATGACATATCAACCGATCCTGCGTGATCCATTTGTTATAGTTGTGCCCGAAAGCTGTGATTTTGATGCAGAGCAATTTTTGTCTGGCAAAACAGATATCCCCTATCTGCAGTTTCATCATTCACAAATGATTTCTCAACAGATTGAAGCGCAATTGCAGCGTATGCAGATCAAGCTGCCAAAGCGCATGCGGCTGGGAAATAACGCCACCCTGATGGCGCTTGTTGCTGCGGGTTCCGGCTGGGCTATCACCACGCCGCTACTATATGCGCACAGCAAACGCAGCCATGAAAATGTACGTCTTATTAACATACCAAAGCAGCAATTTGCGCGAGAAATTGGCATATTTTCCAGCGATGACTGCCCGAACCAGATGTTAGAGATGGTGCGTGCCAGATTATATGAACTTTTGCATCTTCACGCCATTGAACCAGTGCATACAACTTACCCCTGGCTGAAGGATCATTTTACCATCATAAATTAGAAAATCATTTTCGAATTTATTGCGCATGGGAAACATTGCTTGAATTGGTCTATCTTCACTTTTAACTGGCGTCATAGATTTATGATTTTCTGGAGGTCAGGTTCATGAAAACACAGGTGGAAGTCCTTGTCATTGGCGGCGGGATTGGTGGATGTTCTGCGCTTTATCACCTTACGCAGGAAGGTATAACTGATTGCGTGTTGTTAGAGCGTGATGAGCTGACTTCAGGCACCACATGGCATTCGGCGGCACAGGTGACAAATCTTGGTCCGAACCAGACAATGGTGGGGCTAAAAACGCACTCCATCAACCTGTATAAGGAGTTAGCTGATGATCCTGAATATCCTATCAATTATCACCATGGGACGGGCGGCTTGCGCCTTGCATCCGAGCAATGGCATATGGATGGATATCTGCATTTTCAGTCTATGGCCAAGGGTATGGGCGTGGAACTCGACATTCTTGATGCCGAAGAATGCAAGCGTCGCCACCCTCTTATTACAACTGATAACCTTTTGGGTGCACTGTGGGACCCACTGGATGGGGATATCGACCCTGCGCAGCTTTGCCAGGCTCTGGCCAGACGCGCGCGACTGGCAGGCGCAGAAATCTATCGCCATACCAGCGTGATAGGTCTGACCCAGAGGCCCGACCACACATGGATTGTGCGCACCAACAAGGGCGACATTCATGCCGAGAAAATCGTCAATGCGGGCGGGTATCGCTGCAATGAAATTGGCGCGATGATGGGGGTAGAACATCCCGTTGCCTCTATGGAACATCAATATATGCTCACCGAGGCCATTCCAGAAATTGAGGCTTTGGGTGATGATTTCCGCGTGCCACTTATTCGTTGCCCGACCGATGATTTTTATCAGCGCGCCGAGAAAAAAGGCCTCCTGATTGGCTTTTACGAGCAGGATTGCAAAACATGGGGGCTGGATGGCATTGATCCTGATTTTACCAATGCGCTTTGCCCGGATGATCTGGATCGTGTGGTGGATGTGATGGAAGGCGCCATTGCTCGCCTGCCATGCCTGGAAACAGCGGGCATTCACTCCATTATCAATGGGCCGATCACCTATACGCCCGATGGCCTGCCACTGGTGGGTCAAATTCCGGGCAAACGCAATGCCTACTGCATCACGGGCCTTCGCGCGGGCCTTGGCGAAGGTGGCGGACATGGCTGGCTTCTGGCGCAAATCATTGCCCACGGTGAGGCGTGCTATGATACTTGGTGCATCGATCCGCGCCGCTTTACCCGCTATGCAGATGTGCCGCACACAGCGCTGAAAGCCATTGAAGATTATCAAAATGAATTCCGCTTTCACCGGCCACACGAACACCGCCCTGCGGGGCGCATGGCCAAAACCACCGCGCTCTATGATGTGCTGAAAGCTGCGGGCGGCTCGTTCGCCCCCGTCAATGGCTGGGAGCGGCTGGATTACATCAAACCTGATCCTGACTTTACCGAAGAGTTGTCATTCCATTTCAACAATGTGCATCCGCTTATCGCCCGCGAGGTTGCCATGGTGCAAAATGGCGTTGGCCTTTGCGAAGTCAACGGGTTCAACCGTTTTGAGATTACGGGCGCCACGGGCACAGAGGATCAGAATGTGCATGATTGGCTCGATACAATCGTCTGTTCCCGCGTGCCACGCAAGGTTGGCAAAGTTGGCCTCACCTATCTGCTTAATCATCATGGCATGGTCAAAGGCGAAGCAACGCTGGCAAACTTGCACGAGAACAAAGTCTGGTATGGCTCAGCTGCGGCATCGGAGGCGCACGATATGGATTGGCTGACCGAGCATCTGCCCGATGATGGCTCTATCCAAATCAAAAGCCTGACGAATGATTACACAATATTGGTCCTGGCTGGCCCAAAATCGCGCAATGTTCTACAAGCTGTTATGCCAGATCATGACATTTCAGCAAAAGCCTTCAAGCCGCTTTGCGCAATAAAGGCCAATATCGCGGGCGTTGAGATCATTCTCATGTCTGTCAGCTTTTCGGGCGAGCTGGCCTATGAGGTCCACATTCCCAATGATGATCTCGTGACCGTGCATGATGCGCTGATGGCAGCAGGCAAAGTTCATAATATCGGCTATTTCGGCATGCGGGCGGTTGAAAGCATGCGGCTGGAAATGGGCTACCTCCACTGGAAAGCCGATATTATCACCGAATATAATCCCTATGAGACAGGCGTTGGCTTTTTCACCAAGATAGATAAGGAAAGTGACTTCATCGGCAAATCCGCGCTTGAAAAAATGGTCGCCAAAGGCGTTGGAAAAACCACAGGCCGTAAGCTCGTGACACTGGAACTTAACAGCAAAACCACGCCAGCCCGCCCGGGCGATTCCATCATGCAAAACGGCATAGTTGTCGGCACCATCACCTCCGCCGGATGGGGCCATCGCGCAAATGACGGAGCGGGTAAAAACCTCGCCTATGCATTTGTAGATGTGGATGCGAAAGACGAGCTAACGGCGCTGGTGCTGGGGGGTGAGGTTGAGGCAACAATAATAAATTCAGCAATATATTCAGTTAGTTAAAGTGAAATCCCCGCCCCGAAAAACTTTTCATAGTACTGCTTATGGCCCCGCAATTTTAAGGTCTTTAAGATGTGACAGTACGGATGTATCCGAAACCCGTGTACCAGACAGGTCAAGAAGTCGCAACGCCTTAAGATTTGACAGAGGTGCAATATCTGAAACATTAGTGCCCATCAAATCGAGATGTTGCAACACTGCGAGATTTGAGAGCGGTGCGATATCAAAAACCCCTGTGACACCCAGATAGAGACTTTGTAACGCTGTGAGATTTGAAAGTGCTGCGACATCTGCAACATCAGTGCCCATCAAATCGAGATGTTGCAACACTGCGAGATTTGAGAGCGGCGCGATATCTGAAACCTGGGTGTCGGCCAGATAGAGATCTTGTAACTCTGTGAAATTTGAAAGTGGTGCAATATCAGAAATCTGACTGCTACCTAGACCAAGATATTGCAACGCCGTAAGAATTGATAAAGGTGCGATATCCGAAACTTTCGTGCCATTCAAAAAGAGATATTGCAACGTTGTAAGATTTGAGAGTGGGGAGATATCTGAAACCTGAGTGTTACTCAAATTAAGACTTTGCAATGTTGTAAAATTTGATAGGGGCGCGACATCTGAAATCTGCGTGTCAGCCAGATAAAGAATATGCAAATGAGTAAGGTTGGAAAGTAATGCAGCATTGGTAAACTCTTCCGCAGAGCCTGTGATATTTTCCATTCCTATATTAGCCAGATGGTGACTGGCTTCAAATTCAAAATCTAATGTTGTTACAAAAGGTGCCCAACTATCGGGCACCATCTCGCCTCTCAACAAGCGATTGTAGACTTCCACATAATCAAAATCGTGGGGCTGTTCTCCTACCCCATCAACTTTAAAAATCACAACGATATTAGTGAGCCTCTTGTTCACAACGTTAAGTGATTTCACCAGTTTTGGAAAATTGATTTCTAACAGCTCACCTACGCCGCTGCGAACTTCCTGCCCTGCTTGTGCAAGTTTTTCGCCATGCTTTGCGAGTTGGTTTTCCATAGCAGAAGCTGTGTTTTCAACACCATTGGATAGCCAGTCTATCACCGTTGGGCGCGGGCGTTCGGTTTTGAGCGAAGCTTCGGCGGACTGGGCCTGAACGCCTGCATCACTCGCAAGCATAGCTTCGGCTTCAAACTCATTGCGGGTTTCATCATCAGCTTCTGCCAACATGGCATCGACATTTGCCACATCTTGAGAGGTTTGCGTGGTTGCTTGAATGGCAGCCTCTATCGCCTCGTCTGCCTTATCCGTCTCGGGCAAGTCTGGCGTTACATCCGTGTCGAGTTCCTCGCCAGATTCAAGCTTATATTGCTCAATAGCGGCTCGCACAGCAGCCATAAGCCCAACGAGCCGCAGGTCAAAATCACCATTACGCGGCACAAGCGGCTCTTCATCGCCTTCATCTTCATCATGGGCAGGAATGAACCGCTGGCGAACACGATTTAGCTCGCTATCTGCTGCGCGTAATGGAGCGATGGAGCCTTCTGCCGTGCCGGATGGCAAACGCGTAAGGGCCTTGCAAAACCCTTCGACCTGTTCGATCGGAAAACCATCTGGCAGCAAATTCACCTTACCAAGATGGTCAACCAAATCCGCCGCTGCGCGCGCAACTTCCTTTAGTTCGCGCATATATTCTTGGCTGGGGCGTTCGTGGGATAGCGGCATTAAGAAAAACTCCTCAATGCGAACTTAATCACACCGCCCATAAGCTGCAAGCGCTATCCGCACACATATTACGAGTATTATCAGGTTATCAGCTCAAATTCTTCACAGCACATTCAAGTGTGGGATAAGGGCGATGGTTTTAGGAAGCCAAATCAGGATGAGTACTAAAAAGCAAAACATCGCCTATATCGTTGCTTTTAAGGATGCGGTCTTGCTTCATGCCTAGCTTTTTTATTAGGGCAACAGAGCGTTTATTCGTACTATATGCGCGTGCAACGACCTTTTCGAGTGCATGTTTATCGAAGGCTGCATTCAAGACATGTTCAGCAGCTTCACGCGCATAGCCCCGCCCCCAAAATTCCGGCTTTAGCCACCAGCTTATTTCCGTCGCCTCTACAGCTTGAAGCGGCGACAGACCGCAAAATCCCATGAGTTCATCACTATCACGATGAGTAAGCTTCCAGTTGCAATAGCCAAGTCCTGTTTGGAAACCCTTTTGAAGGCCCATGAACCAGCCAATTCGCGAGTCTGACCACGGCACCCCTTCTGCGATGTAGCGCATGACATCAGGGTTGCGTGCAATGTCCGCAAAGGCATCGAAATCGTCAAGTTCCCATGTTTCTAGCAGGAGTCGCTCGGTTTCATGTATGATCAATTTACTCACCTTCTCTGAGGAACGAATAGATTTAAAAATCAGCGTTTTTGCCAGTTCCAGCTTTGGTCGGGCACATCGGAGATTATGGTTTCGCCCAGCTGTTTTTTGAGTTCATAATTTGCCGAATTGGGCGCCATGGCTAACTCGTCTACAAATGAGCCAGCGTGGGAAACCACAATAATTTGCGTTGTTTGCGCAACGGATTTTATCAGCCTTGCAAGGGCTGGCAGCAAGCTTGGGTGAAGGCTTGTTTCCGGCTCATTCAGCACCAAAAGCGGCGGCGGGCGCGGCGTCATTAAAGCGGCAACAAGCAGCAGATACCGCAATGTGCCATCTGATAATTCCGATGTGCGCAGCGGGCGCAACAGGCCCTTTTGCTGCATCACCACCTCAAACATGTTGTCCTTTACATCCACCTTTATGGATGAACCGGGGAATGCATCTTCAATTGCATCATCAAACGCCTCTGGGTCGCCTATCTCCTTGATGGTTTGAACTGCGGCTGCAAGATCAGATCCATCGGAGGCGAGCGAGACAGTTCTCGTTCCCACTTGCGGCATGCGCGCTTTAGATGCCTGATCGGTTCTAAAATGATCATAAAACCGCCAGTTGCGCATTCTCTCTCGCAGCAACAAAATTTCGCTGGCCTGCTTGGGGTCACCCGCATGGGTCATCATGCTATCAAAGCTCGGCAGCGCCGTGAGCACATGTTGCCTTGCCCCATCTTCCTGCATGACTTGAACACCGGGACCGGCGCGCGATGCAATCACATTATGGCGCTTGAGAACCTCACCAATCCACATCGCTTCAGACTTTATTTCCGGATCAAGGTTGAACATTGATCGGCCATCAGATTTTGGCAACCCAAGGTCTATCGCGTAGCCATAATCTTCAGATGCAAAGCCAAGTTTCAAGCTCACAGGTTCGCGCCGTACCGTGCCCTCAATCGGGTGCTGGCCGGATTTCATAGATCGGGAAAATTTCTCAGGCCCTGCCCATAACGTGGAGGGTATCCCCCCTTCCAGCGCTAATGATCGGACCACATTCCCCTGCGCCACATCGGCCAGAAGACGAATGGATTTATAGATACTCGATTTTCCCGTTCCGTTTGCTCCGGTTATAATCGTGAGCTTATCGAGCGGGATAATGATCTTTCGTAAAGACCGGTATCCAGATACGGCTAATGTCAGAATCATCTTGGTCGTGCAACTTTGGTTTCCTGCAAATATACTACATGATAGTTCGTCGATTTGACCAGATTATCCCGGTATAGTTTTTTAAATTTTCTTATGAAAAAGGCTCTAAATACGTATGATTTTAATGTCACAGGCAGCATCATTTTCAAACGTTACACGAAACCCTTCGCAATAGGCAAAAACGTTGCCCAAATTCTTTGCTTGCAACTCCGGCTTTGGTTCATCCAAAATAAGCCCAAGTAGCATCAGCTCCATGATGCCGCCATGAGAGATAACTAGCGCTGATTGACCATCCTCTATGTCATCGGCGATCTCGTGCAAAATCATGGTTTGCGCACGCGCATATCGGTCAACATCTGTGTGCTTGTGGCAAGCCTTTAACATTGCCTTGACTGGTTTTGGCCAACGGCTTTTTATAAAGATATCTTCAGGAAAACAGGCCAGCCGTTTGTCAAGCACATCCACTTCAAACCCCATGCAAAGCGAGGTTTCGATGGCACGAGATTTTTGGCTGGTCCAAACACCTTTAAAGGGAGCGGTTTTGGTTAGTTTTTCGTCATCAGGATGTGTGAAGCCGGCGCCAACCTTTCTCGCCAGTTCAATTCCCTCTTTTGAGAGGTGTTTGCTTATTTTTCCTTGGAGATGTTTATGCCGCATCGCATGGCGGCGAACTTCAACATATTTTACCATTGCTCATCCAACTTATCGAACTAGCCGAACAATAGTTCAAAGCCTGCGAGCGTGCAATCAAGGCAAAACCAAGCACCTAAGGCACTTGGTTTCGCATTTTTGATGGGCGTCTTAACCGACGAGGCCACCATCTTCGCGCGTGACTGCAATAACTGCTGAACGTGGCACTGCATCACCGCCTTCAGGCCAATGACTGTTGCCTTTTTCGCCCGGATGCTGAATGCCAACAAACATTGTACGACGATCCGGAGACCATGTTAGGCCCGTTACTTCGCACTCTTTTGGACCGACAAGAAAGCGGCGGATTTCACCAGTGACCGGATCGCCAGCAAGCATCTGGTTATTGCCTTGTCCTGCAAAGTTCTCTTCATTTTTGTAGTTCCCATCTGTTTGGATCCACAAAAGACCATTTGAATCAAACTTCAAACCATCTGGCGAGTTGAACATATTGTCTGCATTGATGTTTGATGAACCACCAAATGCATCATTATGCACAGTCGGATTACCAGCAAGGCAATATAGATCCCAAGCAAACGTATCTGCGGTATGGTCAGCGCCCGCTGGTTTCCAACGAACGATCTGGCCATAAGGGTTGCCTTCGCGCGGGTTTGGACCTTCAACATGGGTCAGATCGCCCCCAGCATTAGGTTTGATACCACGGTTCTTATTGTTTGTTAAAGCGCAATAAACCTCAGATGCGTTGGGGTTAGACGTCACCCACTCCGGACGGTCCATTGTCGTTGCGCCAACCTTGGACGCAGCAATACGTGTATGAACACAGATTTCAGCTTTTGTCATGCCCGTTGCATCTTCTGACAGTTCCAGCCATTTGCCTGAACCTGCCGGATCAAACTTTGCTGCGTAAAGCGTTCCATTTTCCATAAGGTCGTCAGTGTCTGCACCTGGCGCATAAACGCCATCAGATACATAACGATAGAGGAATTCACCACGCTCATCATCACCCATATAGATGACGATACGACCGTCATTATTAACAACAGCCTCAGCATTTTCATGCTTGAAACGGCCCAGTGCAGTCCGCTTTTTCGGTACCGAATTTGGATCGCGTGGATCAATTTCAACAACATAGCCAGCGCGATTTGGCTCATTCGGGTTCATCTCAACATTGAAACGATCATCGATCTTTGCCCAGCCGTAACCCCAATCTTTAGCAGATATGCCATAACGTTTCAGCTCAGCAGAGACTTTATGCTCTTCATCTGTTGCAGAAAAATAGCCGTTAAAGTTTTCTTCGCAGGCAAGGTAAGTCCCCCAAGGTGTGGAACCATTACCACAATTGTTCCAAGTGCCAAGAGATAGGGTTCCAGTCGGGTCGGCCTTTGTTTTCAAAAGATCATGACCGGCGGCAGGACCTGTTAGCGCCATTTCACTATCGGGTGTAATGCGGCGATTGTAAGGACTGTCTTTTACAATATTCCAGCCATTTTCGCCTTGAGCGATTTCAACAACAGTCAAACCGTGCGCCATCTTACCCTTAGCAATGTCGTCATCGGAGACAGCTTTACCATCAGGATTGTTGCCCCAGATGATAGAGCGGTTTGTATATTCATTATTGGCAACATAAATCAGCTTATCACCGTGGGCATAAACTTCCATACCATCAATATTATCGCCAAATGAACGTGCCTGACTTTCAGCTGTGCCACGTGTTGCGTGATCAAATTCAGGAACACCTGAAAAAAGTGGATCACCCCAGCGCACAACAACTTCGGACTTGTAACCTGGTGCGAGTTTAATTGTGTCATCAACACTTGTTGTGATTTGCTCAAAGGCAAACCGGTCTTCAGCAGCCGCAGCTTCACCTACAAAACTGCTGTTCATGACGGCGAAGCTACCAAAAGCTAAAACACCACCCAAGAAACCGCGACGGCTGATAGATTCTTCTACTACACGATCAAAGTCTGTGACTTCAGCTGAAGGATTAATCATTTCGTCGAAATCATCAAATGTGACTTCATTTTCGATTTCCAAATTCTCTATTTTCTCGCTCACGGGAAAATTCTCCTTAAGGTTTAGTGATTTTTGCATGTCATGCGTTGCGATTAATTCTTCGGGAATTTCCTCCAATTGGCGGCAGTTTCCACAGTTTAAACATTGATCACATTTGGGCATAAAGACATCTCTCTTTCGTCTTTTTAGACGCGGAGATAGAAGCTGTTTTTTACTGCATCATGATGTCAAGCTTGTGACAAATTGACGAAACTTTGCATAATCGATGAGAAGGCAATGAGTTAACAATCTCAGAATACATAAAAGGCGTTGCGGGTTTCAATACCAATGCGGGTCAAATATTGTTTCACTCCTGCCCTTCTATGAAGATAACTTTACCGTAATTAAGACCTAAAAGAATATTTTCCTATTTTTGATTGACAAATATACGTATACGTATGATTATTTTCCTATGGATGGAGCGGTTCGCAAAAAAGGTTATGCGTCTTTGTGCATCGCTCTATCCGTGTCGTTTCGAGTTTATATACGGGATTTGTTATGAGTTTATCGCGCCGACCTTTACCGCCCCTTTCTGGATCACCTTTGTTGCCCATCATAAAACCTCGCCCCTTTTGCGGTGCGGATGAGTTTTTATTGTTTGTTGACCAGTTTGATTGCCAGTTCACCCATGAGGCCGAGCTAAGACCCATGTCGCTGGATGAAGCTGTGTGCGAGTGTGAGGACACGACAATCAGCATTATCCGAATGGACCAAAGCAACTGGCGTGGAGAGGATGTGAGTGACGATGTGGCCACAGAGTGGCTCAATATCCACGAACCCGATGCAGAGGCGGAAAACACCCTGCCCGACTTTGTGCGCAACAGCGAGGCCTGGCTTGATTATCTGGACGATTATGATGCACAAAATGGTGTTAAGGCCATCGATGAACAGTTGGATGATTTTGACTTGGGAATTGGCCGCTATGCCTCTTGATCTTAATGTCCCGCCTATCATCTCAAAAAAAACAAAACGGCGAAAATATGTAACGCGCCTGATAGAAGCTGTTTTGATGTTGGGCATTACGTTTCTTGGCACTCTTGCAATGGCGTTACTCTTGATGCGCCACGCTTAAATGTCGTCATAAGCTGCTTTTGCCAAAGCCTCTTTTGTAAATTTAAGTGTTTCAAGGAACAGCTGAGATTGTTCGATCTTGGCTTCCACATCCTCGATTTTTTGCTGCAAAAACGCATCACCATCAAAATCCACATCACCCGATGCTTGTAATTGTGACGTAAAGATAATCAGTTCCGCAAGCGTGAACCCTGCCGCCTTTGCTTGGGCAATAAGCTCCAATGTCAGCAGGGCATTTTCTGAATATTCTCGATAATTGTTGCTGGCTTCATCGCCTTGTTCAGACGAAATCAACCCGTTTTTCTCATAAAACCGGATTGTATCTCGGCTGATATTTGCACGTTTTGCCAATTCACCTATTCGCAAATTCAAACACTCCTCTTGAAAATCAACTTAAAACCATTGACTAAACTCCATAGTTATGGCTCAATGGATTTTAACAAGAAAAATTTACAAATGCGAGTTCTAATTCAGGAGATGATAATGGCAAATTGTCAAAGCTGTGGCATGCCACTTAACAAAGACCCCAAGGGCGGCGGCACAGAAACTGACGGTACAAAAAGCACCACCTATTGTTCACTTTGCTATGCAGATGGTGCATTTATCTATCAGGATGTAACCGTGGAAGAATTTCAGGCATATTGTGTGGAAGCGCTGAAACAAAAGGGTGTGCCATCCATCATGGCATGGCTGTTTACTAGGGGTATTCCCAAGCTCGAACGTTGGAAATCATAAGGAAGCACTTAGAAATCTAGGCACTCTTCTCATTCAGATTATCACGTAACTCGATAATGCCTGCAACAAGCTCTTCCAATGTATGACGATCTAACTCGGTATCTGCGGTAATACAGTTCACGATATCAATCTGATTTTTTTTGATGCTCTTTCCCTCGGGGGTCAATTCAACGATCACCTGCCGCTCGTCTTTTTCCCCCCGCACGCGCGTAACCAGTGCCCGCCCCTCCAAACGTTGCAAAATCGGTGTCAGAGTATTGGTTTCCATTTGCAGTGAACGGCAAAGGCTTCCAACGGTAACCCTGTCTTTCTGCCAAAGTGCAGATAATGTAATATATTGAGGGTATGTCAGTCCAAGTTTAGAAAGATACGGTTGATAGGTACGGTTCATCGCCGTTGAAGCAGAATAAATCGCAAAACAAATCAGGTTACTAATTTTGATCTCAGAATCAGGTTCTGACTCATAGATGTTGCTTGGCATATCTCTTTCTCGCAGTTTTAAATCTGGCTATTCTATTAAGCATAAGAGTGCAAGTGCAAGAATTAGTAGTATACAATGCTTAGCATTATATCGTACACGATTTAAATTGTCATTAATACAGAGGTATGATTTATGTCTTGGTTACCAACACTTATGACTACTACACCCGAAGAGGGTTATGAGCTTGCAATTAAACTATCGCGGGTAGCGATTAAAAAAACACAACCAAACAATGACGTCCGTGAAAAGTTGCGTCCGGTCTATGAAAACGACTCAGATGCATTGATTTCAGTGTCGCATGTCGTGGCGGTTAACTTTCAAACCATTTCTGCGGCAAACAATTACTGGCGCGAGTAATTCCGCTGGCAAACCGAACCTGGCTCAACCCAATTGACTTGCCAGCCAGATAGCTGTTAAAAGCCGCCGCCCCACAGAAAAGCGGTTATGATATGGCATCTACTCCAGAACGCGGCATGGCAAACGTGCCAAAGCGCATCATGATTATTGGCCAGCCAGGTTCTGGCAAGTCCACGCTTGCCGCCAAATTGGGCGCTGTCACCAGCTTACCTGTTTATCACATAGATAGGGAAGTTCACTGGCTGCCCAATTGGGTTGAGCGCGACCGCGCAGATAAAACCCGCCTATGCTGTGAAATCAGCGCGAAAGACGAATGGATTTTTGAGGGCGGACATTCTTCCACATGGGAGGAGCGATTGGCGCGCGCGGACATGCTCATATGGCTAGATGCGCCGCTTTGGCTGCGCTACTGGCGTGTTATCAAACGCACAATCAAGCATCATGGAAAACCACGTCCAGACCTACCAAGCGGCTGCCCGGAACGTTTTGAATGGGAATTCATGCACTTTATCTGGCGCACGCGGCACAAAGCGCGCGCGCGAATACAACAGACTTATGAACATGCACCAGATAACAAGCGCACATATAAGCTTACAAATCTGCGCGAAACCGACCTGTTTATTGAACAAATAAGGCATGAATTTGCAGGGCAAGATAGTTAATCTGAGACTGACCGAGAATCTAGCCCAGCAAATTGATACCCACATGCTTATAAATGCTCTGACGCACAAAACAGTTTCACTAACGCCATAGTTTTTCGATAATATTGTGCAGTTTGAGATCATTAGCAGCAGCAGAAACTGCCACAATCATCGAAATAAGCACAGTAAAAGAGGCTGTTTTGATGTGTAAATACACACGCTTGGCACCTCTTTTTCACCGTCTACATTCAGAAAAAATAATATCTTACACGATACAAAACACCTACTATACGCGGTAAATTTCCTAACCTGCCTCAAAATGTCTCACAGTCCAATAATCGGACAAATAGTGTCGTGACGATCACTTTGGGTTATGCAGCTTACAAAGCATTACAAATATCAAGGAGATAGTGAGGCGTTGGCGAACGAAACACGACTATTCGACCTTGGAAACAAACGAACCTGCCGGCAAACCCATAATACCCGTTGATCAATACATGAAATCTAGTGAATTGATCATCATCCGGTCTTGGCGTAGTTGTGAGCCTCATCCAAATTTTAGGTGATTCTATCATGCTTACGACGATTTCCATTTGTTGGAATGACAAGCTTTGGCGACTGTCATTTTGCTGCATATTATTTATGGGGGTCGTGGTGGCCTCTCTCATGCCATATCTATCGATCATCGGCATCGAACGGCTTGGTTTTTCTGATACCACCTATGCCATAGTCACCACTGGTGGCGCCCTGATGAGCCTGTTAGCATCTGTGTTTGTGGGGGTTTATACTGACCAAACAGGCAGATATCGGGAAGTGCTTATCACCTCCATCGCGCTAGGAATTATCGGCAGCTTGGCCATGTATCTCATGCCAGCAAAAGGTACATTCATCCTCGCTCATGTTCTCATGATACCGTTGGCATCTACGGCATTTACGCAATATTTTGCGCTTGGCCAGCTGGCAGCAAATCGTAATCCTAAAATCGACCGTGATTTTTCGTCCTCTGCCATTCGTGCAGGGTTTTCGCTGTCATTTGCGCTCACACCGCCTGTTTGGGCTTTTTTCATTGCCCAGGGCATGGATCTTTTTATCATTTATGCTGTCATGGCGGTTTTGAATATATTCATACTCACACTTGTGTTCACAAGCTGGCCCAAAGACCAGACATCAGACAATAACGAGAAATCAGGCATCACATTTTTTCAAGGCTTGCGCGAGCTAACAGCCCTGCCCGTCATGATCCGCGTATTCGCAATTTCTGCAATTTTGGGTGCGGTTAACCTCTATAACATTGTACTTGGCTTAATCATCATCAACAATTTGGATGGTATTGAAGCGCAGGCTGGTCTGTTCGCAGGTGGCGTGGCGTTGATAGAGGTGCCCGTGATGCTGATCAGTCCAGCCATCCTTCGTTATGTTTCAAAATCAGCATTCATTGGCGTTGGTGCGCTCATCTATATCATCTATCTCATCCCTTTTGGCACCATGAGTTCGATGACATCTGCATGGTGGCTCATGTTGCCTGCGGGTATTGGTGCGGGCATTTTGCTGTCCGTAAGTGTTGGCTATATGCAGGATATGATGACCCACCGCCCCGGTGCTGGCGGTGCTTTGGTGTCGGTTTCCCATTTTAGTGCTGCAATTTTTGCCTCGGGCGTATTTGCGTTCGGCACCAGCGTTTCCGACTATGTGGGCACCTCGTGGATTGGCGCAGGATGTGCAATCTTTGGCGCCATCCTGCTGATGGGCTTTGACAAGTGGCGACTGCGCAGTAAAGCTTATTTATTGAAACAGGGAATTGAGGTTTAATCATCATTCACCTTTTTGGTTGACTCATAAAATACATCATGGTAATTCATCCTTATGGTTGAACGAGAGAATAACGAACGCCTGAATAAAATTCTAAACGCTGTGCGCGATGCAACACGGCGAGAATTGCTCACGCTTCTGGTCCAGCATGGCCCTACCCGCGTGACGGATCTTGCTACGCATTTTGATATGAGCCTCAACTCAGTATCAAAGCACATTAAAATTTTGGAAGGTGCCGAACTCGTCAGCCGAAAAACCGCTTGGCGTGAACACTTGATCGAAGCGAATTTGGAACCGGTACAGGAGATTGACCGCTGGTTCTCTCAACTTCGCTCGATCTGGGACATGCGTCTTGAGGCCTTAGATGAGATGATAACAAAGGACAAAGATGATGAGTGAACTATCAACAAGTGTTTCGCGCAATATTGCAGCGCCCCGCACAAAAGTTTTTGATGCATGGCTAAACCCTGAAATGCTGGCAAAATTTATGACGCCAATGCCTGGCACAACGGTGCCGGTAGCTAAGAGTGATGCCTCAGAAGGCGGCCGTTTTGAAATTGTGATGGCGATCGGTGATGATGAAATCCCACACTCGGGAACATATAAAGAAATCTCGCCGCACGAGCGTTTGGTCTTTACATGGGAAAGCCCGTTTTCTGTGCCAGATTCAACCGTGACTTTAGATTTTGCAGATGCTGATGGCGGAACGGATATCACGCTTACACATATAAAATTCCCGTCCGAGGAAGCACGCGATAACCATACCGGTGGCTGGACGGGAATTTTAGAAGCACTGGCTGCAAATATATAAGCATCGCATTCCAGGCCATATTTAGCTGAGAGAGGGGAAAAACTCAGCTAAATTTGGGGGACCTTTAGCTAACTGTTATATTGGCTAAGGATATGAAGTTCGCTTCGGTTAAGCTTTTTATCATTATTGAGATCAACAGCGTTAAACTCAAATTCTGTCAGGTTTGGAATGAGGGAAAATGCCTCTACAATTCCAATATTACCGTCATTGAGATCTTGCGTGATGAGCGTACCAAACTGGTTCACATCATGATGCTCATTAATGCTGAAAGCGTGAGACGTTGACATCATAGCCAGCGTTAAGCTAGAAATAAGAAGTACGTATTTCATAATATATGTTCCTTTTGTTGGTGTTGTGGCATCGGCAATTGATTTTCTAAATAGATATTTGTGGTATCTTAGAAAATGACGCGGGAACCGTTATGAACTATTCATTTGCACGTAATGGCTTAGTTGCTGTTACGTGCTTTTTTATGGGTTCTCGCAAACGCGGGAATTACGCAACTCAATTACTATTTGGTGGAAACGCCCCGATTTAGAGGGAGGTAAATCGGAGCGTTTGGTTTTAAGTCGTTATGACTTAAACGTTTTTAAATTCTGTTGGAGACAATTTACCGTCGTTGTTTGCATCAGCAGCCTGGAACTGGATAGCAGAGATGCCTGCACGGGTTGCTTCGTGGATGCTCACAAGACCATCACCAGCTTGAGATGCATATACACCGTTTGCATCGCCACGTGTATCATCAACAGATGTGAAGTTAAGTGCAGACGCACCAGTTAGAGCCATTGCAGATAGTGCGATTGTTGTAAGTACGATTTTCATAAGTTTATTCCTTAAATTACGTCGGCATTTCCAATATTTGGGTGTGGTGCCGTTTTAAATGATTGTTTGTTTAGGTTTAGTGTGGTCTTCAAGGCACCCCATTTTAGCCCTTGGGAGGGAAAGCTAAATGTGGGGCCCTATCAGATCGTGTTCGTTCAAAAAGTCTAGCGATTAGCCAAGATTTCTGAACTCAGTTGGAGACAATTTACCGTCGTTGTTTGCATCAGCAGCCTGGAACTGGACGGCAGAGATGCCTGCACGGTTTGCTTCATGGATGCTCACAAGACCATCACCAGCTTGAGATGCATATACACCGTTTGCATCGCCACGTGTATCATCAACAGATGTGAAGTTAAGTGCAGATGCGCCAGTTAGAGCCATTGCAGATAGTGCGATTGTTGTAAGTACGATTTTCATAATATTTTCCATTCATTTGTTTGTGGAACGTTGTGGCGTTCCTGTTGGTTTAAATGTGAGACATTGTGGTGTCTCGGGTTTAAGTTTGAGATGTTGTGGCATCTCGGTGGTTTACATTTAAGACATTGTGGCGTCTCAGTTAGTAACTTGTTTGAAGCGCCCCAATTAATCCGTTTGGTTAATCTATTTGCCTAACCCGTTTGGATGTTGTTGGCTGCGTTTCGATGAGTTGAATATAGGCCTCAAAAATGCGTTTTCAAACTAAACTCATCACACATAAATGTGAGTGCGGGTGCGCGTGTTTGTCACTTGAATCTGCAAAGGTGACTGAAAGAGGTCAGTTTTATTAATAAATGCAAGCAACTAGCTTTTTGTGCATTGTTAATATTTCTTCACAAAGCGGTCACAAATGCCCTGAAAAAAATGTAATTTTCATGTTTTTTGGGGTGTTTTTTCTCAAAATGAATCTTGTTTTGTGAACGGCTGAGAGTAACCGAGAGCGATAAGGCGATTTGTTTTTTAAAAATCCGCACTTTTATTACAAATCAATCTAAGTCTGAAGCATGATCTTTCTCACTCAGATAAGATGATTTGAGATTTCACAGATGCAATTCGAACATCATTTAGAAGAAAGTCACTAAACTCAGACAATTTCCTGGTGTCGGGTAATGCCACCTCAATCAAACAATCCAGCTCACCAGATAACGAGACAACCCGTTTGACCCCATCCAACGTGCCAAGCCAGTTCAAAATGGGTTCACACGGGCGTTGTGAGAAGCAGATAAAAACAATGGCTTTGATTTTTCCATTATGTTCCTGGTCTATTTCAACCGTATAACCTTTAATTATACCGCGCTCTTCCATACGTCGAATGCGATCTTGCACCGCTGTGCGCGACAGAGCAATTTCTTTGCCAATTGTGGTTGCAGGCATTCGCGCATTGATGGTCAATTGCCTCAGAATTTTTCTATCTGTTTGATCCAAAGCAGCTCCATTCAAATACGGCATTTCGCAGCCAACATACGTCACGTCGCAAGATGATCTTCTTGCGGGTGTCAGCTACTTTATAGATGCAAGTCAAAGGAGCAAGCATGCATATTATTAATCCGAGGTCATTTACAGGAAACTCAGCATGGGATGCGCTGGATATTGAGCAATTCGAGAATGCAACCGTTCGTCTTCACTGGACGGATCAACCATACAAATGGCATATCAATGACGGACCAGAAGTTTTTGCTGTTATGGATGGCACCGTGGATATGCATGTCAAGCAAGATGGCAAAGAGAATGTTTTTCGTTTATATATTGGCGACATCTTTCACGCCCAAAGCGGTGATGAACACGTCGCCCATCCTGTCGGCCCTGCCCGTGTGCTGGTAATCGAGAAAGCTGGCAGCATCTGAAAATATGTTGAGATTTTTCAAACAAAAAAGCCGCATGTCGTATCTGACATGCGGCCCAAACCAATTGGTTTAATTCATATTCAAAATGTTAGCGATTAGCCAAGATTTCTGAACTCAGTTGGAGACAATTTACCGTCGTTGTTTGCATCAGCAGCATGGAACTGGATAGCAGAGATGCCTGCACGGTTTGCTTCGTGGATGCTCACAAGACCATCACCAGCTTGAGATGCATATACACCGTTTGCATCGCCACGTGTATCATCAACAGATGTGAAGTTAAGGGCAGATGCGCCAGTTAGAGCCATTGCAGATAGTGCGATTGTTGTAAGTACGATTTTCATAATATTTTCCATTCATTTGTTTGTGGAACGTTGTGGCGTTCCTGTTGGTTTAAATGTGAGACATTGTGGTGTCTCGGGTTAATATCTTGTTTGAAGCGCCCCGTTTAATCCGTTTGGATGTTGTTGGCTGCGTTTCGATGAGTTGAATATAGGATTGGAAAATGAGAAAATAAATTAAACTCGGCGCACATAAATGTGAGAGCCAGTGTGTGGCTCAAGCTCTTGAATATCAGACCTCGCAAAACAAACAGATAATTTCATAATAAATTCAAATGAATAGCATTTCGTCAAACCAATCAAGTAAACACGAGCCTCGTGAGAAACCACACAAAACCTGTTCAAACTTTTTGTTTTTCCTGCAAAAATCTCAATAAATCCACCCTCCAAAAACCAACCTTTGTGAGCGGATGAGAGCAACCGTGACGGAAATGGGGAGAGTTGCAGTGAGGAAAAATTGGAATAATTCCTCCTAAATATAACTAATCTTGCGAATTAAAACTCGCATCGAAGAAATCACGCTCGCATTTTACGGCTCTGGCAAACATCTGAGTTGCATCTGCCTTTTGCTGATCAGTTAAACCATCCCAAACTTGATCAAGTTGGCTCCGCAAATATTCAACAACACCCTCAAAGCCATCACCACAATGAAGGTCAATCCATTCAGAAAACCAAAATGGTAAGTCGGGCGAGTAGGCAACATATCTATTGGCCCAAGTAAGGTAAGACCACTCAGCAACAACAAGAACTGCAAGCATCTGCTCATAGCGACCTGATACCTGCGCCTCGCGCATTAAATTCTGAAACGCAAGTGTCGATTTGGCCGCCGGCGCATTTTGTTCTTCTTGCGTCATATTCAAAGCTTCAAAACTGCGGAGAAAATATGTATTTTCTGGCCCGGTAATAACAGCTAAAAATTGCGCAGCAGGAATACTATCTGCCAGTGTCGGCGCATGAGTAATTGCGGTTGCCAGTAACCGCACAAACCGATCGATAAATTTATAATCCTGTGCCAGATACCACTTCATTTTCTCGATAGGCAGCGTTCCCTCGGCCAACTCTTTACAGAAAGCATGATTGGTCGCAGCCTCCCAGGTTTCAGAGCAATCATTCATAAGTTGATCTGTCGCGCGCATAAAAGTCCTCCAAATTTCTTATCTATGGCAGATAGAAGAGCTTCAAACAGAGATCAATTGAAATATCGCCTAAGCAACTTGCATTTTCGTCTCAACAAGGGACGATCACAACATTGTTTCAATTCTCATCATTCAGTTTAAAAATACTATGTAAAATTCATTTTTTATGTAAATGATTAGCTTAGAAATTGATTTCAGCTAAATGGAGAACCAATGTCTGAATTCCAGTTAATTGATCAAAATGTCCTGCGGGCTGCTTTCTCCTCCGCGATGTCAAAAATGTATCGAGATGAAGTACCTGCTTACGGTACTTTGATGGACCTTGTTGCCGAGGTAAATGTCAAAAGGCTTGCTAAAGATACGTCTCTTGCAAATTCACTACTAGCAACAGATGGACTGAACAGGATTTCGGATGAACGGCATGGAGCTATCCGAGTTGGAACTGAAGCAGAATTAAAGATGATCCGCCGCGTTTTCGCGCTTTTGGGTATGTACCCCGTGGGCTATTATGATCTTAGCGTAGCGGGTATTCCGGTACATTCGACAGCCTTTAGACCGCTTGGCCAGGAAGCTTTATCACACAATCCATTTCGGGTTTTCACATCGCTCCTGCGGCTTGACCTTATCAATGATAATAATTTGCAAATACAAGCCGAGAATGTGTTGGCAAAGAGACATATATTTTCCGGTGCAGCGGTCAAGCTTATTGAAAAGGCTGAAAATGAAGGCGGTGTCTCGATACCAGATTCAGAGCACTTCATTCGGGAAATTTTGAAAACATTCAAATGGCATACGCAAGCCAATGTTACACATGAACTTTATAATAAACTCCATGATGCCCATCGACTCATTGCAGATATAGTCTCGTTTAAAGGCCCACATATTAATCACCTAACACCGCGCACTCTTGATATTGATCAAGTGCAAGATCTAATGCCCTCCAGATCAATCAATCCCAAAGCCGTGATCGAGGGACCTCCCAAACGCAAGTGCCCCATTCTTCTGCGGCAAACCTCATTTAAAGCCATAGAAGAAGATGTCGATTTTACTGATGTAAAAAATGGCAAACATACGGCTCGTTTTGGGGAGATTGAACAGCGAGGTGCGGCACTAACGCCTAAAGGCCGCGCGCTATATGATAGGTTACTCAATAAGACGCGCGATAAATGTACACCCGCAGCGGATGGATCTAATGCGCAAGATTACATCAACACTTTAAATCAAGTCTTCGTAGAGTTCCCCGACGATTGGAAGACCTTGCACACTGAGAAACTTGCCTATTTCTCATATCAAGCAACCAAGAAAGATCTTGCAAAAGCCGATACCAATTTATCCTTTGATGAACTAATCGAAGCCGGCGTCATTCGTTTTGACCCAATCATTTATGAGGATTTCTTGCCCGTTAGTGCCGCTGGAATCTTTCAATCGAATTTAGGTGATAAAGAAGCCGCAAATATTGCACAAAACAGCAACCAAGACTTATTTGAGAACCAACTCGGCGCAAAGGTATTGGATGAATTTGAGCACTATGCGAAGATTGAAGCGGCTTCGAAAAAAGCGTGCTTAGAACAACTCCAATTTTGAAATGAGCAGTAATAAGGCCGGCATGCTTCTACTTATCCACGGATGGATACTGCCTTAAATTAAGGTTTATCAGCAACTAAATTTAACTATTAGAGACCAGTCAGTCTCTAATTCACAAACTTGTGAACATGAGTTTATTAGACTGATCGGTTCCTAATTGATATTCACCTTTCAACGGCAGCACAGCACTTCCGCTAAACCCCTTCAACTGCCGCGAAAAGGATTTCAAATGTTTCACAAAGCTACAAAAACACCGCGACTATTTTCATCCGCCATCTTCTCCGCAATAGCCTTATCATTCGTCATCGCGACATCCGCACCTTCGAACATAGCTCACGCAGGTGAACTTCTCGCAAGTGGCACATTCTCAGGTCAAAGTGATCATATAACCACCGGTAAAATCACTATCGAAAAAGAAGGCGATAAAACCTTTGTTGTCCTTCACGATGATTTCTCACTTGATGGTGCGCCTTCTCCTACACTTGGGTTTTCAAAAGCTGGAGCATTCGACGAAAAAACCGAGTTCGCAGAACTTAAATCATTAAAAGGGCAACAACGTTATGAAGTTCCTTCGAGTATTCTTGTAAGCGCGTATGATGCATTCACTGTTTGGTGCGGTAAATTCTCAGTACCACTGGGTTCTGCAAAATTGAAATAACGCAAGCATTAAATCACACTGAGGGCGATGATTAAGCCTAGATATTGATCTATCGCCCTCATTGGCAAAGCCGTGTGATGATGCCATATATATCACTACAATCTAAGATGAGAGACTTGCATGGCACGACCAAGAGAATTTGAAATGGATACAGCTCTTGCCAATGCCATGGATGTTTTCTGGACCTTTGGCTATGAAGAAACATCTCTTACTCAATTATTAGATGGAATGTCTTTGTCTCGGGGCAGCCTGTATAAAGCTTTCTCCGACAAACGATCACTGTTCTTTGCAGTCCTTAATAAGTATGACGAAGAAGCTGTGTCACCTGCAGTCAAATTATTATCTGACACAAAAATTTCCGATGGTACAAAACGCATTGAAATTCTATTTGGAAGAATACTAAACGGGGTTAAACAGGGCGATCGTCGAGGCTGCCTTTTGTGCACGGCTGCCGCAGGTTCCGCGCCCCATGACGCAGAAATTGCTACACAGGTGCATCGCCTATTTGATAAAATGAGATATGGGTTTGAAACTGCAATTGGACAATCAATTGAGTTCTCAAACCAGCCGACCAAAGTGAAATCCAATATTGTCAACTTATTGATGGCGCAATATGTCGGCTTACGGGTATTGGCCCGATCCGGTGCGCCAATTGAAACACTGGAGCAGGTCGCCACATCCATCAATTATATTCTGATCGGTCAATTAAGCTCCGACAGCAGATAATACCGACCGCGCTAAAAGCGGCTTTACGAAATAATTTATTCCCATTGTGACCCCATTGTAACATTGTCACTGACTGCCGATTTTATTTACGTGATTATCCATAACGATATCCGCGATTGTGCGGGCTAAGTTAAAAGGAATATTACCATGAACGTGCAGTCCCAAAGCACCGCAGAGGCGCATTACAGCCCTCTTTATTTTCTCGCCGCGCTTGGTGCCGGCGGGCTAGTTGTAACCTTCTTTATGTACCTGATGTTCTGGGTGCCCCACAAAGGTCAACCCGTACCGGTGTTTGAAGACATCTGGGCATATACACAGACCGCCAACCTTAGTGGACAAATAGCTGTTGCAGTCGCTTTATTTGGCGTTGCAATATTTGCAATATTGCATTTTTATCTCATCATCTGGAATTTGCGCCAAAGCGCAGATTTTCGTAAATCTGCCGCCTATGAGAAACTGTTGAAATCCAATGCAGAAACACAAACTATGGCAGCACCGCTAGCACTTGCCATGTCTGTTAATGTTGGTTTCATCGTTGGATTGGTATTTGTTCCGCAACTTTGGTCGGTTGTTGAATACCTGTTCCCCGCCGCGATTATCGCATTTGTTGCAATTGGCTATTACGCGTTTCAGCTGCTTGCTCGTTTCTTCGGTGGAGTCATGGTTGAAGGCGGATTTAATTCATCTGCAAACAATTCATTCGCGCAACTTCTGCCGGCATTTGCCTTATCAATGGTCGCCGTTGGCCTTGCAGCACCATCTGCCATGTCTCAAACAAAATGGATTGTCGGAGCGTCAGAAATATTATCCACGTTCTTTATCGTCACTTCGGTTATCATGACCATGATTGCCATTGTCATGGCTGTTCAATCCATCGTTAAAAACGGTACTGCGCCTGAAGCAGCACCGACACTGATGGTTGTCATACCTTTCATCACCGTTTTAACTATTGCATTATTGCGTCAGAACCACGGTTTACATACAGCCTTTGAGGTACATACATCTGCTGGTGAGACATTTAGTTTCCTTACACAAATGCTTTCCATTCAGGTTCTCTTTGCCTTGCTGGGATTATTGGTTTTAAAACGCCAGAACTACAAAGAAATGTTCCTAAGCAATACAGGAAAGCGCTCTGCGGGTTCCTATGCGCTTGTCTGCCCCGGCGTAGCCCTATCAGTCATGATACATTTTTGGGTAAACAAAGGATTGGTTGCCACAGGCCTCATTGCCAAATTTGGCGTCGCGTATTGGGCATTCACAGCTCCGGCCCTGATCCTTCAACTCGCAATGATCATTCTGCTTTTCAAGTTACATGATCTGCATTTTGCTCGTCCAAAAATTGCATCCGGTGCCATGCCAGCAGAATAAATAGATACGGGCAGGATGGTGAACCGTCCTGCCTCAACATATACCCCTCATATATAAAACCATAACAACTATCACATAGAAATGCTTACCTTCTCTCACCAGTTTTGATTGGTGTATTTGCAGGGTGAGCATTTCCTTGTTTGCATCGGCAATATGTGCGACTTAAGTCCCGCATGCCATTGAAACTTTATCTTCACAGATTGGATGGCTATTATTTAGAGACGTTGCAGCGACGTAACTAGTTGCGGGAGATCACAGGATGACAGATTCAAATCAGTGGATTGATCGCTTTCCCGGACTGTCACGCTTAGAACCTTCTACAAAAGAAGCACTCCTGACCCGCAGCAACATTGTTAACTACCCAAAAGACACGCTGCTATTTGGACCCGGGAAATCGCCAGAATACATGTTGTTTCTGATTGAAGGAACGGTTCGCGTCCAGCAAGTTTCCGAAACCGGGCATGAGATTGTGCTATATCGCATAAATGCCGGCGAAAGCTGCGTTTTAACCACCGCTTGTCTTTTAACATATGAAGACTATTCCGCCGAAGGCATATCAGAAACAAAGGTGCAGGCTGTTGCGGTGCCCAAAAATATTTTCGATGATCTCGTTGCACAGTCAAAATCATTTCGAGATTTCGTCTTTGCCGCATTTTCAAAACGCATCACCGATCTGTTCCTGATGATTGATGAAGTAGCTTTTCAGCGAGTAGATGTCCGCTTAGCCGACAGACTTGACAAACTTGCTGATGATCAAGGTGTTGTTAAAACAACCCACCAGAAACTTTCCATTGAGCTGGGAACCGCAAGAGAAGTGATTTCAAGGCAACTTCAGGAATTTCAACGACGCGGCTGGGTCGAACAGAACCGAGGCAGCGTAACATTACTTAACCGAGCGCAGATCAGGCAACTTGCAGATCACAATACCTAGTTTATTCACCCCAATTAGGACGCCTTTACATACACCCCAAATACTTGTGCTCGCTGAATATTGCGAAATTTTCTGCACTTGATAAACTAAGCCACCAAAAGTTTTAGAAAGGTCACGCCATGAATTTCATAACTAACATGTTTCGTAACGCTGGTTGGATTATCGCACTCATGGCTGCGACCGGACAGGCCCATGCAACATCTAATATCGAATGCACTGGTGTAAATTCAGATGCTGGAGTCAGTATCTTAATTGGTGCCGGACCTGTGTTAAATGCATTGGAAGCATCCGTATCTTTGAACGAGCGCTATATTACGACCTATAAACATCAAGAAGGCGAGCATGCTAATATTGTACAGTTTCAAGCAAATGAATATGAAGTGCAGCTTGATTTGATGGATGATCAAGCAGAGGTGCTACTCGCCTCCATCCGCATCTTGAAGTTCATTGACAAAAACAACGACGAAAGCGAACCATATCAGATCGGATATATGCACATAAATGGTTCGCAAGCGGTGGGCATCACCTGCGAAGGACCTTAGAGACAGCGTAAAACTGACCTAAACATCTCTCATCCAGCTTAATACAAACAAAAACCGGACAGGTTTCCCCATCCGGTTTAAACATTTTACTGATCTTAAATCAGAAAAATATGAAGCTTCCCGCCTGTTAGGCGTTGCGGATATCCACAAAATGACCATTGATCGCAGCAGCGGCAGCCATTGCAGGAGATACAAGATGTGTTCTGCCTTTAAAGCCCTGACGACCTTCAAAGTTTCTGTTTGATGTTGATGCGCAGCGCTCTTCAGGTTTCAAGCGATCATCGTTCATGGCAAGGCACATAGAGCAGCCCGGTTCGCGCCATTCAAAACCAGCTTCAATGAAGATTTTGTCCAAGCCTTCTTTTTCGGCCATCGCTTTAACCAACCCAGAACCCGGCACGATCATGGCATTTACACCGTCAGCGACTTTCTTGCCTTCAACAACTTTCGCAACCTCACGAAAATCTTCGATACGACCATTTGTGCAAGAGCCGATAAAGACACGATCAATCTTAATGTCGGTAATTGGCGTCCCTGGCTTAAGTCCCATATATTCAAGCGCACGCCATTTAGACTTACGTTTATTCTCATCTTCGATATCATCAGGGTTTGGTACAACGCCTTCAATCGAAATCACATCTTCCGGTGAAGAACCCCAAGAAACGATCGGTGGCAAATCTGCTGCATTGAGCACGATTGTCTTATCGTAATGAGCGCCTTCGTCAGAGGCGAGTTTTTTCCAATATTCGAGCGCATTGTCCCAATCAGTGCCCTGCGGTGCACGTGGTTTGCCTTTGAAATATTCGTATGTTTTCTCGTCCGGTGCAATCAGGCCAGCGCGTGCGCCGCCTTCAATTGTCATGTTGCAGACAGTCATACGGCCTTCCATCGAAAGCGCACCGATTGCTTCACCAGCAAATTCGATCACATAACCGGTACCACCAGCCGTACCAATTTCACCGATGATCGCAAGGATGATATCTTTTGCTGTCACACCTTCTGGCAATTGACCATCAACACGCACAAGCATGTTTTTAGCCTTTTTCTGGATAAGTGTTTGCGTTGCAAGTACGTGCTCAACTTCTGATGTGCCAATACCATGAGCCAACGCACCAAACGCACCATGTGTTGAGGTGTGACTATCACCACAAACAATTGTCGTGCCCGGAAGCGTAAAGCCTTGCTCTGGACCAACAACATGCACGATACCCTGGCGCACATCGCTTTCATTGAAATATTCAACACCAAATTCTGAAGAATTACTTGCCAAAGCTTCCACCTGAATGCGGCTCTCTTCGTTCTTGATACCTTCATAACGATCTTTGGTCGTTGGCACATTGTGATCCACAACAGCGAGTGTTTTCCCCGGTGCACGGACTTTGCGTCCTGTCATGCGCAAACCTTCAAAAGCTTGCGGGCTTGTTACTTCATGCACAAGGTGGCGATCAATGTACAAAAGACATGTGCCATCTTCCTGTGTGTCTACAACGTGATCATCCCAAATTTTATCATACATAGTACGAGGTGCAGTCATATCGATATTCCTTAGTGATTTTATAAAAGTGTGTCGTGGTTGCTTAAGCCACAACAAACCCGCGCCCAGCGCTGGTAACAGCTAGCAAAAAGCGAGATGGCAAGCGTTTATGATCCGTTAGGAGCACAACTTGGTATGTCGCATCTATTGATAAATCTATCATGGAGTTTCAATAGCAACGTTTACCGTCAGAGGCAATTGGCAACACCCATCAAATTGAAAATTTGAATGAGTCTCATTTTTTAGCAAAACAATACATTTTACTCTCTAGAAATAGATTTTCTTTTCTTTAGCGCGCATTTTTAAGACCTATTATGGAGCCAAATTTGTTTCACTCATGGGTCCAAAGCAAAATGCAACACGATATAGCTCGAGAAAATAATCGAAAACTAAACTCATTAAATCTCATTGAACGTCTCAATTTCATCTCGAAAACAACGCCACATTCTGTTTTTACAACAAGTCTGGGTAAAGAAGATCAACTGATCACTCATCTTATTGCAGAAAACAAAATTGATTTGAGAATCATAACGCTTCAAACAGGGCGCTTGCATCCGAAAACACTCTCGCTCATCGATGAGACCAAGCACCGTTATTCAGTAGACATTGAGGAATATCACCCTGACAGAAGACTTGTGGATGAGTATAAAGCACAATTCGGATTAAACGGGTTTTATGAAAGTATTGAAGCCCGCCACAAATGCTGCGAAATTCGCAAACTCAACCCACTAGCCATCGCTCTAAGCGATGCCGATGGTTGGGTAACAGGACTGAGACGTTCGCAATCAGACAATCGAGATCAAGTACCATTTTGCGAATGGTCTCCTCAATACGAGTTATTTAAATTTAATCCATTGGCTGATCTTGATGCCGATGCGCTTGAAGATTTGATCATTAAAAATAATATTCCAATCAATGCGTTACATGCCCGCGGCTATCCGTCCATCGGATGTGAACCTTGCACAAGAGCAATCAAGCCCGACGAACATTCCCGCGCCGGCCGCTGGTGGTGGGAGCAAAACAATGCCCGCGAATGCGGCCTACATGCTTCCAAATAGTTACGTAAAACCTCTCCCAATCAAAAAGTTTGAAAACAAATGTCCGAAAACAAACAAAAACTCCCGCTCGATCCACACCTAAAAGCTCTTGAAAATGAAGCAATTTATATCTTCCGCGAAGTGATTGCGGAGTTTGAAAATCCTGTCATGCTCTATTCCGTGGGCAAAGACTCCTCTGTTCTGCTGCACCTAGCTCGAAAAGCATTTTTTCCAGACAAAATTCCATTTCCACTGCTGCATATTGATACTGGGTGGAAATTTACAGAGATGATCAAGTTTAGAGATCAAGTTGTCGCCAAATACGACCTTAACTTAATCACTTATACAAACCCTCGTGGTTCGGCGGAGAATATCACGCCATTTAACAATCCACGCTACACAGACATTATGAAAACCGAAGCACTGCGCACCGCTTTAGACCAAGGTGGCTATGATGCTGCGTTTGGCGGTGCAAGGCGAGATGAAGAAACATCCAGAGCAAAAGAACGCATTTACTCATTTAGAACGTCCAACCATCAATGGGATCCGCGCAATCAAAGAGCGGAACTCTGGTCTATATATAATGGCGACATTTTCAAAGGCGAAAGCATTCGTGCATTCCCATTATCCAATTGGACAGAAGCTGATATCTGGAGCTACATCAAAGCCGAAAACATACCAATCGTTCCGCTATATTTTGCCAAGGACCGTCCATTTGTAGAACGAAATGGCATGATGGTTTTAGCACAAGATGATCGACTGGAACTGCTTCCTGATGAACTTGTCCAGCAAACAAGCCTTCGGTTTAGAACATTGGGTTGCTTTCCGCTGACCGGCGCAATCCGATCGACAGCAAACAATCTTGATGAAATTATTGATGAGATTGCATCCGCAACTGTTTCTGAACGTCAAGGCAGGGCCATCGACAAAGATAAATCGAGCTCAATGGAAATGAAAAAACGAGAGGGGTATTTCTAATGAATAATCTAAACCCAATGCCAATTCAAAAAACTGAAACTGTTGCGGCTTCTGAAATCACACGTGACACAACTCCTTTGCGTTTTATTACCTGTGGCAGCGTGGATGATGGTAAATCAACCCTTATCGGACGCCTTTTATGGGACACAAAAACTGTTTTCGACGACCAAATTGAAGCCACTTCCAAAAACAGTGGTAACGATCAACTGGACTTACCTGACTTCGCCAATCTGCTAGATGGTTTACAGGCAGAACGTGAACAAGGCATAACCATTGATGTTGCCTACAGATACTTCTCGACACAAAAAAGATCCTTCATTGTGGCCGATACACCCGGACATAAACAATATACAAGAAACATGGCAACAGGTGCATCAAATGCAGACCTAGCTGTGTTGCTCGTTGATGCTCGTGCTGGCATTCTTGAGCAAACTCGACGCCATGCAACAATCGTTTCACTTATGGGTATTCGCCAAATTGTGTTGGTCGCAAACAAAATCGACCTTGTTGATTATCAGGAAAGTTCCTTCAACTCTGCCGTCACTCAGTTTACGAACTTTGCCAAGGAGTTTAATTTCCAGTCTATTACGACGATTCCCGTTTCTGCCATAAATGGTGAAAATGTCGCCTCGCAAGCACAACATAAAATGCCTTGGTACAATGGGCCAACACTTCTTGAAACACTTGAACTGGCAACAAAACCTGCCGCAAGCTCTGTAGGGTTTCGCCTCCCGGTTCAACGAGTCTGCCGTCCAGATGAGAGTTTTCGTGGATATCAAGGAACAGTAGCCGGTGGAGCTATTAAACCCGGAGATAGCGTTACGATCCTGCCAAGTGGCGAGACGGCAAATGTGAAAAAGATAATTACGTTTGATCTTGTACGAAACGCAGGCGTTTCTGGCGATGCAATAACACTAGAATTGGACCGTCAGATAGATATCTCTCGCGGAGATATGATCACATCACATGACGCTAAACCACATGTCTCGGACACTTTCGATGCGCATCTCATTGTTCTTAGCAATAAAGGTCTACAGACTCAAAAGCGCTACTGGCTAAAAACAGGCAGTCGCCGCCAACATGTTTTCATCGATCCAAAAACAAGCCTCAATTTGGAAACAGGTGAATGGGAAGAAAATGACAATCTGTCCGTCAATACGATTGCCGATATTCAACTTAAATTTGAAGCAGTTGCAATTTTTGACACATACCGCCAAAATCGCATAACTGGTTCATTCATTCTCATCGATCCCGACACCAATGAGACGGTTGCCGCGGGAATGATTAACGCCGTTGCAAGCCATGTTGTTCCGTTCAAAAATCCAGATAGCGAAACATTAACACTCTTTTCCCTACCTCAGCAACTTGTTGAAAAGTTTATTAAAACTGACTTTTACAAAGAGAATTCAATTCACATTCAATCAACTGAAATATCAGAATTTGAGATGAAGACATTACTAAAAAAGCAAAACAAACAGCGGAAGTGAGGTAAGGAGCAACTCCAAAAATCAAGAAATTCTCTATATTGCGAAGATAGCCAAGTATAATTTCGAGTCTTATTATAAGATCGACTCTTGGCGTGTTTTTGCAATAGTATCACTCAAGCGTCACATGGTAACTTTACTGTGCAGCTTAACTATCTCGATATGTCTCGAGCCTAAATTTTGATTCCAGGAGCTGAAATATGATCAAACAAACACATCTCAATCGTCGCAATTTTCTCGCAGGTGCATCTGCCACCGCACTTGTTGCTCTTCACCCGTTTTCAGCACAGGCAAACGCTAACCAGGCCCACTTGCGCATCATGGAAACAACCGACTTGCATGTGCATGTATTTCCCTATGATTATTATGGTGATCGGCCATCAGATACTGTTGGTCTGGCGCGTACCGCTGCGTTGATTAATGACATCCGGGCAGAATCTAGCAATTCATTGCTTGTCGATAACGGCGACTTTTTGCAAGGCAACCCGATGGGCGATTACATCGCCTATGAACGCGGCATGAAGGAAGGCGACATGCACCCAATCATCACAGCCATGAATGCGCTTGGCTATGAAGCCTCGACGCTTGGCAATCATGAATTCAATTATGGTTTGGATTTCTTGATGAAATCGCTCGCAGGAGCAGATTTCCCTGTCGTGTCGGCAAATATCGCCAAAGAAATGGGGGCAAATCCGCGTGAAGATAAAACACTGCTCAAGCCGTACACAATCTTGGACAAGATGGTCAAAGATGGCAGCGGACAGGAACATGCAATTAAAATCGGCCTTATCGGCTTTGTACCACCTCAAGTTATGAATTGGGATCGCCAACATCTTGAAGGCAATGTTAAAGCACGCGATATCATTGAAGCGGCCAAAGCCTATGTGCCCGAGATGAAAGAAAAGGGCGCAGATATCATCATAGCACTATCACATTCCGGCATCGGATCTGCCCAACATGCAGACGGCATGGAAAATGCGTCTGTGCCATTGGCACAAGTCGATGGTATTGATGCCCTTATGACGGGTCACAGCCACTTGGTGTTCCCGGGTGAAAAATTTGCGGGATTTGATGCGGTTGACGCTGAAAAAGGTCTCATACATGGCAAACCAGCGGCAATGGGCGGCTTCTGGGGTTCGCACCTTGGTGTGATTGATCTGATGCTCGAAAAATCCGGCAATGAATGGCAGGTTGTGACATCAGCAACTGAAGCGCGTCCGATTTATAAATCTGGCGAAAAGCGCAAGAAAATCCCATTGGTTGAAAGCGATGCAGCTGTTCTTGCGAGCGTTCAAACAGAGCATGACGCAACTTTGGATTATGTTCGTCGCTCGGTTGGTCAAACGGACGCGCCACTTCATTCTTATTTTGCCCTTGTTGCCGATGATCCATCTGTTCAGATCGTAAGCCAGGCCCAAACTTGGTATATCACCGAAATGATGAAGGGCACACAATGGGAAGGTTTGCCAATCCTTTCCGCCGCTGCACCGTTTAAAGCAGGTGGCCGCGGAGGACCGGATTACTACACCGATGTTGCCAAGGGTGATGTTGCGATTAAAAACGTCTCCGATCTCTACCTCTACCCGAACACGGTTCGTGCGGTTGAAGTGACTGGCGCACAGGTTAAGGATTGGCTGGAGCGTTCTGCTGGCATGTTCAATCAGGTTGAAACAGGAAAAGCGGATCAGGTTCTGCTAAACCCATCATTCCCGTCTTACAACTTTGATGTGATTGATGGTGTGACATATAAAATTGATATCTCACAACCATCAAAATATGGCCCAAAGGGTAAGTTAACCAACCCTGATGCAAACCGTATTGTCGATCTGGAGTTCAACGGTGCGCCGCTTGATATGAATGCAAAATTCATCATTGCGACAAACAACTATCGTGCATCCGGTGGCGGCAACTTCCCCGGCGCATCTGGCGACACCATCATCTTTGAAGGACCAGATACAAACCGCGATGTGATCGTACGATACATTGTCGACAAAGGCACAATTAATCCAAGTGCAGATGGAAACTGGACATTCAAACAATTGCCAGAGACATCCGTTCTGTTTGACACAGGTCCAAAAGCCAAAGATCACATCAGTGATGTAAAAAGCGTCAAAATTGAAGAGGCCGGCGACGGCCCTGACGGTTTTGCACGTTATCGCATCGCATTTTAAAATCAGCATCGAGGCTAAATATCTACGTTCAGCTGATGAGCATTAACATAGGCCGCTACATTGTAGCGGCCTTTTATTCATCATGCTCACGATAAAGTTTCGTAATTTTGAGCTATAATCGGAAGTAATTCAGATAAATGTGAAATTTCATGCGCAGGGCTGGCATAACCGTTTAATGTTTTACGCTCGGAATTAAACCATACCGATCTAAATCCTGCTTCACTTGCACCTTTCACATCATCATTGAACGAATCTCCTATATGCAAAATGTGGCTCGGATCAGCGATATCTAACTTCTCTTTAAGTTTAGAAAATGCACCTACATGCGGCTTCTTGTAATCAAGGTCTTTGCCGATCATAATTTCATCAAAGTAATGGTCAAATCCAAGGCGCTTGGGATCAGAATTGCCATTGGATAGAACTGCTACCTTTATACTTTTTGGAATGTTTGATAACAACTCCTCCGCACCCTGCATAAACATCGTTTTGCGAAAGCGCTCTTCAATAAACAGCTCAAATAACGTTTCTGTAAAACCTGTATCAAGCCGCTTTGATCTTAAAGCATTCTCAAATGACAACTTCCTGATTTCGAGAAAATCGTTTCTGTCGCCGTCATAGTCCGCCGCTGTTTTGGCTGCGATTGCGACAAGTTCTGTGGTTGAAATATGAACTACAAATTCGGATGCAATGGCCTGAGACACCTTCTTCAAAGAGTTTTCAAGCACCGCATCAAAGTCTATCAGCGTATGATCAATATCAAATGAAATGGCTGCGATGGGTAAGCGTAACGTCATATCTTAAAATCAATGTGGATATGGTTGCCATCAGGGTCCCAAACATTATATTGCCGAATACCTGCAGCAGGCGGCTCGCCGCAACGATAGCTTTCCTCGCGCTCTTCCAACAATGCACGAAATGCTGTTTCATCATCAGCGGCAAACGCAAAATGCTCAAGGCGCAAATTCACCTCGGAACCAACTAAATCCTCACCACCGGAAACAAGGTGAATGACGGGATATTCACCCGCATAGAGCCAGGCACCATCAAACGGAAAATCAGGCCGCCAACCGGATTTAAGGCCCAAAATATCCTCATACCAAGCCACCATCCCTTCAAGATTTTCGGTCCGAACATTAACATGATCAAGACGTTTAATTGCCATTAAAGTCTCCTGCATTTGATTGAATTATTTGACTATGGATGATTGATGAGAGGACATCAATATCAGAATTATATTCAGATTTTCGATAAAGCGATAAAACAACATTCTTGAGGGATGGAAGGTCACGAATATCTGATGCAATACGCAATGGAACAGGCACAGATATTTGTGGTAATACTGTCAGTGCCAAATCTGCCAACACCAAAGAATGAACACCAATTGGATGTGAACTTAAATGAGCAAGGTAGCCCTTACGATTAACCCGATCCAGTGCTTCGAACGCATATCGGCGAAGATCACGTCCATCCGTTAAAAAAACAAGCGGAACATCATCAGCCTCATCCAGCTTAAAACCAGGTCCGCTGACCCAAGCAAGCGGGACATTTTCTACAAAATCTCTACTTGCGCGCTTGCCCTGATCCATCATGAAAGCGACGTCAATTTCACCTGCATCTAACTTAGCAAGCAATGCATCACTTCGATCACTATGAACATGCAGCTGAACCGCCGGATTAATGCTGGTAAATTCTCGTATCGCTTCTGAGACAACAGACATAGCCAAAGTGACCGTAGTTCCAATTCGAATTGTACGAACAGACTTAGTTTTACGAATAGATTGAACCGCTTCGGCATTGAGAGTTAATATCCTGCGCGCATAAGAAACAAAGGCATGCCCTTCAGGCGTGAGTTTCATATTTTGACCGCGTCCGCGTTCAAACAACTTACAACCCAACTCATCTTCTAGTTTTTTGATATGTAAACTCACCGCCGACTGAACGGTATTGCGTTGCTTGGCAACACGCGAGAAATTTAATGTATCAGCAGCGACCAGAAAACTTTTCATCGCATTAATATCAGGCATATAAATCTCTTTAAACGATTTTAAAAAGCTATTTAATTCGTTTTACTGATTTTTGTAAACTCCCTATAGGAAACTAACAGGAAGAAGAACAGCATGGATCTACCATTAAGCTTCTATATAGTTGCCGGGATTGCTATTATTGTCACCGGCATATCCAAAAGTGGATTTGCCGGCGGTTTAGGTGTTATGAATGTACCACTCTTAAGCCTTTTCATCACGCCGCAACTGGCGCTTGCTATACTTGTTCCAATCTTACTCGCCATGGATCTCTTTATCGTATGGCATTATAGAAGGACATGGAATAAAGCTATTGTTCTGGCAATTATTCCCGGGGCTATATTCGGCATCATACTTGGAACCATGACATTTCAGTTCATGGATGGGGACTTCATAAAATTTGCCATCGGAATTCTGTCTTTAACCTTTGTCATGCAATTTTTCTTTACAAGAAAAAAATCTGAGGACGCAAAACCGCTTGGAAGAATACTTCCCTTTATCCTTGGATCTGCCTCTGGTTTTGCAGGATTTATCGCCCACGCAGCCGGCCCACCGGTGAAAGGATTATTACTACAACAGAGATTAGAAAAATCAGAATTTGTTGGCACAAATGGATATTTTGTATTTGGTGTAAATATTATGAAACTCTTTGCTTATGTTGGCCTTGGACAAATGTCGTTGGAAAGCATGAAAGTTAGCCTAACTTTATCACCCATCATACTTGTTGGTATCGGCTTAGGAACGTACCTACATAAAATTATCGACCCCAAATTGTTCATCAAGGTTGTTTATGTGTTACTTACGGTTGTTGGCCTAAAACTTCTTTGGGATAGTGTCCCGAACTTAAGCTTCGCACTCTGAACTGCTTCAGTTATGACAAGGTTTTTGCACCAGTAGGGGTTTCGAATACAGCTTTGAATGCCGGCTGGCCTTCGGCAATCTTTATTCGTTCATCGTTAAATGTCACATCAAGAAAATTACTAACTTCGACGGCGTCGGGATGAGTGATCTCAAATGATTTCAGAGTACAGCCACGTTTTTCCATTCGACTTGCAGGATGTATACCATCCGGCCATTGAATCAGTTGAGGAAAAGCGCCGTTTGAAACTAAACGACCGTCGTTGCGAACAGTGATCTACCATTTCAAATCACCCCGAGTCATATTGATAATCTCGCCATGCTTCTTGCTAAAGTCAGCAGTAATATCTCTCGAGCCCACAATCCATGCACCTATTTTCGGCGTTCCATCAAAGCGATCTAGATTAAACCAGCGAGGACGATCGGGCTGTGGTCCGTCAGGATCAATCGCGATCACCTCCAAAAACTCCATATCACCTAACGAAAGCAAAAGATTATGCGTACCCATAAAAGGATGTTCACCGCCGATTGGCATATCAATGCCCAAATGTTCACTCACATAACCGGCACCTTCATCAAGTGTCCGAGCAATTATTGCAATGTGATCAAAAACCAATTTTGGCAAAGTCATTAATTTCTCCATAGATCAAAAACTGTGTACCATGCTAAAATACGCCATGAAAATGCATAAACGAAAACTACTAATTAATCAGCCAGAACAAAATTGGAATTTAGGTGCAAATAAGACAAGCTAAAAACTCAGATGCGGCTGCAATTGCAGTGCTCTCAACCGAAGTATGGATCAACACTTATCTGCGGAATGGTATCAATGAGACCTTTGCAAATTATGCGCTCAAAGAGTTCACCAAGGAAAAGTTTGAGATGGTATTGATGAGTACGAACGAAACAATTCTTGTCTCAGAAAATTCCAACGGAATTGACGGTTTTATCAGATTAAGTGCAGATAAAACATGTACGAGTATCAGCGCTTCACCATGCGAGATAACAACACTTTATGTTCAGCCACGCCATCAAAGCAAGCATGTGGGGTTACATCTTCTAAAAGCTGGAATTGAGCATTGTCTGGAACAAGGCCATGCGCAGCCGTGGCTTGCTGTTAACACCGAAAATGAACGAGCTGTAAAGTTCTATCTCAGGAATGGATTTATAAAAGACGGGCAAACTTACTTTGAGATAGAAGATGGGAAATACCTCAACGAAATACTCGTCTTTTCACCCCATTAATAGAACAGCCCTAAAACAAAAAAGCGCCGGCAATTTGCCAGCGCTTCTCAAAAATCTGATTTTGAAGATTAGTCTATTCTTCAGTTTTTGCTTCCGCTGCCGCAGCTTCTTCAGCTGCTTTTGCTGCAGCTGCATCTTCAGCTGCTTTCTCCGCTGCAAGAGCTTGAGCTGCTGCAACTTTTTCAGCTTCGATACGCGCTTTTTCAGCCACAATAGCTGCACGCTCATCATCGTTAAGTTTACGAGTGCGTACGCCTGTATTTTCAACGATACGCGCAGATTTACCACGACGACCGCGAAGATAATAAAGCTTCGCACGACGAACTTTACCACGACGAACAACAATGACTTCTTCAACAAGTGGAGAATAGATTGGGAACACACGTTCCACACCCTCACCGTAAGAAATCTTACGAACAGTGAAATTCTCGTTCAAACCAGCACCTGCACGTGCGATACAAACGCCTTCATAAGCCTGTAGGCGTGTACGCGTACCCTCAGTCACACGCACCATAACACGAACAGTGTCACCTGGTGAAAATTCTGGAAGAGTACGTTTTGCTTCAATCTTTGCTTTTTGTTCAGCGTCGAGCTGCTCGATGATATGCATCGGTATAACCTTTCGTTCTTTTTGCGGTCAGAGCGCTAACTCTCGCTTAAGGTCTTCTTGCCTTAAAGCTATGCTTTTTCAAGCAGCAGCGGGTTCACCAAGCATTATCTTTAGTGGTTGCGGCCATTTGATTTTTTAAGGCCTGCGCTCGTTTATTCTTCGAGTTGGCGGTGCATTACAGCATTAAAGGGCTTTTGTCATCCCATAATTTGGAATTTCCGCTCTATTTTTGGTCTTTTTTATCATTGATGCGAGTTAAGAGATCAGGACGACGCTTTGTCGTTAATTCCATAGACCTTTTATGCCGCCAATCAGCAATCAGTTTGTGATTACCAGATAACAAAACCTCAGGGATCATTTGCCCTTCAAACTCTTGCGGACGCGTATAATGCGGATGCTCCAGAAGGTTATTTTCAAAACTCTCATAAGTGCCAGATTCTACGTTTCCCATTACGCCCGGCAATAATCGCGTGATCGCATCTAAAAGGGTCAATGCGGCAGGTTCACCACCTGACAAGATGTAATCGCCAATTGAAACTTCCTCTAATTCACGACCATCAATTACACGCTGATCAACACCTTCAAATCGGCCACAAACAATCACCACACCTTCACCAGAAGACAGCTCTCGAACACGCTGCTGCGTCAATGTTTCCCCTCGAGGAGACATCAGCAAACGCGGTCGATTATCATCAGGCAATGCATCAATAGCACGGGCCAGAACATCAGCCTTCAGCACCATTCCTGCCCCGCCGCCAGAAGGCGTATCATCTACAGTGTGATGTTTATCAAGTGCATAATTTCGAATGTTAATTGCCTCAATATTAAGATCCCCTCGTTCAATTGCTCGGCCAGCCATCGAGTATTCAAGATGTCCCGGGAACATATCTGGATAGAGCGTAAGAATTGAGGCATTAAAACCCATTAATCGCCGCCCTCATCGAAATCGTCTTCGTCGTCTTCACTTGTATCATCTAAAAGACCCGCAGCTTCTGGATCAATGACAACACGACCTGCTTTAATATCCACCTCAGGCACAGCATCAGTGGTAAATGGAATAAGAACGGGCTTTTGACCTTTAGCACGAATTTCAATTAAATCACCGCCACCAAAATCAAAAATAGCTTGGATTGTGCCCCAATTTTTGCCGTCTGCATCCAAAACATCCAGACCTTCGAGATCCGTATAGTAGAACTCGTCATCCTCAAGATCATCATCAGACAAATTTGCGCGATCCACAAACAAATCAATACCGTTCAAACCTTCGGCGGCCGTGCGATCATTAATGCCCAAAAAACGCACGACTACGACGGTTTTATGTTTGCGAATATCAAGCACCTCAAAACGGCGACCAAGTGCATCAAACAACACACCATAATCCGCCAAAGCTACCGGATTTTGCGTATGCGATTTTACACGAACTTCACCACGCACGCCCTGCGCACGGCCAATCGTTCCAAGCAAAATTGGGTTTTTAAGTTCCACGCTTTCTATCTTTCTTATCTCTGTTGCAACGCGATGCTAAGTCCAAGACTGCAAAACACGCCACCTAAGAATCTATTTTGCCATTTTACGACATGTGGATTTTTGCGTAAATAACTGCCCAAACCGCCTGCTGTATAGGCATAAACCAAATTGCTCAGGGCGCATATTACAATCAGTATGACGCTCAAAATAAAAACCTGCATGGCAACAGAACCATTTTCCGGCTTTATAAATTGTGGTAAAAATGCCAGAAAAAACAGTGCTGTTTTTGGGTTAAGTATTTCAGAGATCACCCCTTGATGGAATGCAGCGCGCAACCCAATTTCAATCTTCTCGCCACCAATCTGTAACTTTGATTTACCAAATATTGCTTTGAGACCAATGTAAATCAGATAGGCAGCACCTAACAACTTCACAATTGTGAATGCCGTAACTGACGCCATAATAATGGCAGATATTCCAAATACAGCAAAAACAGTATGAGCAAAATCACCCACCGCAATACCCAAGCTTGTTGAAAGTGCAACTTTCATACCCGACGTAGATGCCCTTGCCGCAATCAATAACGTCGCCGGCCCTGGAATGAAGGCAAATCCAGACACAACAATTAAATAAGTAATGAGGGTAGCTGTATCAATCATTATTCACTCCAAATTCAGGTTCGCTATTGCAATAGCCCATATTACAAAAACAACAAAGGGTGGTTTGCAATAAACCACCCCTCATTAAATCTTTAAAAGCGAAATGCTTATTCAGATGCTGCTTCTTCAGCTGGTGCTTCGGCAGCCGCAGCAGCTGCTGCCTTTGCTTCTTCTTCAGCAGCCTTTGCAGCTTCGGCTGCTTCTTCAGCTTTTGCAGCGGCTTCATCAAGACGCTCTTGAGCTTTTGTGCCCAATTTTGCTTTATTTGGATTGTTGCGTGGTGCACGTTCTAGAATGCCAGCTTCTGATAGGAAACGAAGAACACGGTCTGTTGGCTGTGCACCTTGGCCAAGCCAATGTTTGATACGGTCCTCTTTAAGACCAACACGGTTTTCATCATCTTTACCAAGCATTGGATTCCAATGACCAACCTGCTCGATGAAACGACCATCACGTGGTGAGCGCACATCTGCGACTACGATGTGATAATAAGGACGCTTTTTTGAGCCACCGCGGGCCAAACGTAGTTTAGTTGCCATTTTTATTTCCTTTTCTAAATGACGCCATGCGTGGATTTGTCCACACACTAAAAGTTAGTTATGCGTGAATTACCCACGCGCTTTTTTGTGGTGCTGAATGACTTCCTTGATAATAAATTCAAGAAATTTTTCAGCGAAATCGGGGTCAAGGTTCGAGCGTTCTGCCAAACGTCTTAGCCTCTCGATCTGTTCACCCTCTCTTTTCGGATCAGAAGGAGGGAATTCGTGTTGTGCTTTCAACTGACCAACTTGTTTGGTCACGCGAAAACGTTCTGCGAGAATATGCACAAGAGCAGCATCAAAATTATCAATTGATGCTCGAAGCTCCAGAAGCTCATCCATAGGAGTTTGTTCACTCATGCATAACGCTCCATAAATTCTTTGGGTGGCAAGTGTCGCCAAATATCTATTGTCTTGTCGTTCACGACAACATTTTGTTGCTCATTAAACGCGCCAAGCTTTTCAGCGACTTTCTGCGATGCATGATTGAGCGGATTAATTTGACTGATAGCTGTCGTCCAACCAAGTTTTGTATATGAAAACCTTAACGCCGCCGTTGCAGCTTCAGTCGCATAGCCTTTGCCTTGCGCCTGTTTCATAAATGCATAAGCAATCTCATTGTCTGGAAAACCATGGGGCCGCCAAGGACCACAAAAACCAATGCTCTGGCCTGTGGCTTTTTCCTCAACATTAAACATACCAAACCCACGTAAGACCCAATGGCCAAGAATGCCAGTTAACACGCGCCATGAAGAATATTCAGGCATAACCCCGCCAACAAATTTAGCTGTCTCTTCGTCCGCATAAACTGCGGACAGCATGTCGAAATCACGCTCCTCAAGGCCACGCAAAATAAGACGCTCTGTCTCAACAACTGGAATATCGAGTGAAACTGCCACCATTATGAATGCCCCTGCCCACCATAAGCTGCAAGAAATTCTTCCGGTGGCAAATGACGCCATATATTTGATACGAAATCAGTAACAGAAACATCTTTTTGCTCCATATGTGCACCAAGCTTCTTAGCAACACCCTCTGAGGCAATGTTTCCCTTATCAATCAGACTAACAGCAGACTGCCAACCAAGATCCAGATAGGCATATTTTAAAGCACCAATCGCTGCTTCCGACGCATACCCCTTACGTTGGTGCTGGGGTAAAATAATCCAGCCAACTTCGCGCTCAGGCCACCCTTCAGGAAAATGCAACCCAGCATTACCAACCAGCTCACCAGTTTCTTTCGATTCCACAGCCATCATACCGCAGCCACGCATTGACCAACCGCCATTAGCACCAGACATGGCCCGCCAAATCTCTGTTCGTTGTCGGGTCCCGCCAACATATTTAGTCTGTTCTGCATCTGCCCAAAAATCGACGAAATTATCCAGATCATCCTCACGCCAAGCACGCAGGATAAGACGTTCCGTCTCGATTGTTGGAATAGTGAAGGTGGTCGCCATGGTTACTTCTTACCCTTTGGCAAGCCCGGTAGCCCAGGCAGGCCACCGCCACCAAGACCGGGCAAACCACCTTTACCGCCGCCTAAACCAGCGGCTTGAGCCTGCTTTTGCAACGCTTCAAGTTGTTTTGGGTCCATATTGGAAAGGTCCGGCATGCCGCCCATTCCTGGCATACCGCCGGGCATGCCACCACCCATGCCCATTTTACCACCAAGAGCACCAAGCGCCTGCTTCATCATTCCGCCGCCTTTTTTGCCGCCCATGGCTTTCATCATGTCGCCCATACCGCGATGCATCTTAAGCAATTTGTTGATTTCAGCAGCAGACGTGCCAGAACCAGCAGCAATACGTTTCTTACGGCTATTTTTCAAAAGCTCTGGATTGGTTCGTTCTTTTTTTGTCATGGATGAAATAATGGCAAGTTGGCGATTAAACACACTGTCATCCATACCAGCAGATGCCATTTTATCTTTCATCTTGCCCATGCCCGGCATCATACCCATGATACCGCCCATGCCACCCATAGATTTCATCTGGTTAAGCTGGTCGGCAAGATCATTCATATCGAACTTGCCAGCCTTCATGCGCTTGGCCATAGCCTCGGCTTTTTCGGCATCAATGGTTTCGGCTGCTTTTTCAACCAGCGAAACAATATCGCCCATACCTAAAATGCGATCGGCAATCCGTTTTGGATGGAACTCTTCAAGAGCATCCATCTTCTCGCCAACACCAATAAGCTTGATAGGTTTACCTGTCACAGCACGCATAGAAAGCGCGGCGCCACCGCGACCGTCACCATCCATTCGCGTTAAAACAAGACCAGTGATGCCCACTCGCTCATCAAAATTGCGTGCAAGGTTAACCGCATCCTGACCAGTGAGAGAATCGGCAACAAGAAGAATTTCATGTGGGTTGGACTTGGCTTTAATATCAGCCATTTCCTGCATCAAAGGCTCATCAATGCTTGTCCGGCCAGCTGTATCAAGAATGACGACATCATGGCCACCAAGTTTTGCGGCTTGCACTGCACGAGCGGCGATATCTGTCGGAGATTGTCCTTCAATAACCGGAAGCGTGTCTACTTCTGTTTGCACACCAAGCTGACGAAGCTGCTCTTGTGCAGCCGGACGGCGCGTATCGAGCGATGCCATCAGAACTTTTTTGCGATCACGTGTTGTTAAACGTGCAGCTATCTTGCCCGATGTCGTTGTTTTACCAGACCCTTGCAAACCCACCATCATAATCACGACAGGTGCAGCCGCATTCAAATCAATCGAAACACCTTCAGAACCCAGCATCTCGACAAGCTCGTCATGCACGATCTTAACGACCATTTGACCAGGTTTGATAGATTTCAGAATTTCAGCGCCAACAGATTTTTCGCGAACTTTTTCGATAAAATCTTTCACAACATCAAGCGCAACATCGGCCTCAAGCAACGCACGGCGCACCTCGCGCAATGCTGCAGAAACGTCTTTATCCGATAGTGCACCACGGCCAGTAAGACCATTTAAAATGGAGCCTAGTCGATCCTGAAGATTGTCAAACATATCAAAATTCCTATTTTTCCAAACCTATTTTGGAAAATCGTCATTCAAACCAAAATTTACAACCCCAAAACCGGCCCAATGAACGCGGCCCAAACCAAAAACACATCCGAGGGCGCATCGCGCTGTCGGATGTTGACCTTTGGGCGCTCTTTATACCTTTGCGGGTCCCAATAGGCGGCTCGGAGTTGTAACTCTTCGCTTGAATATAGGCCGCTTAAATAGAAGTTTGATAAAAAAGTCAAGAAATACCGTCCAACTCGCCCTTTTAAAACGTATGAAATAACATCATAAAGAATGCTCAAAAGAGAAAGATAACATTTCATGCCAAAAAACCCTTATTATTCAGGGCCGAGAAGTAATCACTTCGATGGCACATATTTCTTTAACCCCGATGGCGCAGCGCCATTAGGGTTTCGACACCTACTGAAATGGCGTTTTGGCGACAAGACAAATCAACCATGGCCGGAACATGCGGAAAGCCCCTATAAAAATGCAAAACCCGACGCAAAATTGCCGGAAGATACGTTACGGCTCACGATGGTTGGGCATGCAAGCTTTTTCATCCAAATGGGTGGGTTAAATATCTTAACTGATCCAGTTTGGTCAGAGCGCACAAGTCCATTTTCTTTTATGGGTCCAAAACGTCGTAACAAACCTGGTATCGATTTTGATGATTTGCCTCAAATCGATATCGTTCTCATCACGCACAATCACTATGACCACATGGATCTAGCGACTTTAAAACGCCTACATGAAGCGCACGCACCACTGCTCGTCACACCACTTGGCAATGATACCATCATTCACAATAAAATCCAGGATATGAACATTAAGACAGGAGACTGGGATGATGTCATTGAATTCGAAGAGACCAAATTTCACTTCGAGCCCTGCCATCATTGGTCAGCTCGCGGTACACGGGATCGCCGCATGGCGCTTTGGGCAGCTTTTGTGATTGAGCATGCCAAAACCAAAATATATCACATCGGGGATACTGGATTTCATGATGGGATCAACTATCGCGCAGCATCGGAAAAACATGGCGCGTTCGACCTAGCCATATTGCCTATTGGCGCTTATGAGCCACGCTGGTTTATGAAAGATCAGCACCAAAACCCGTTTGAAGCAGCAAAAGGCTTTAAACTTTGCAATGCCAAACGCGCCGCTGGCCATCACTTTGGCACATTTAACCTCACCAATGAAAGCATTGAGCAACCAGTGAAACATCTAAAGGAAGCACTGGAACTGGAAAACATAGACAATGATCTTTTCCGCCCTATGCGACCGGGGGAAGTTTGGGATATTTTATAAATAAAACAATCAACCTAACGCGTGCTGTAAAGTCCGGCATCATCTAGAACAACTGGCGAAACCGTCTCACGGCTTACTTCACTTTGCGCCCGAAGATCCTCATCCACCTTATCAAGCCACATTTGCAATTGTTGTTGAAGCAACTTTGCCTCTTCCCCGTCAGGGTCTTCAATTGCTGATGTAAGCTGACTAAACGTTAAACCAAGTTCATCGAGATCGAGGTTACGAGAAATTTCTTCCAAACGCTCTGAACCAGACGGTTGCAATTTTAAATCTTCAAACGCCTGCCTCACTTCCACACCGAAATCGGCGTCCATATTCTTGGTATCGAGGCCAAGCGCTTCGCCCACACGATTATACAACCCCACCTTCATCTCGGTTGGCGTGACATTATGAATGCTGAAGAGGTCTTTCGGAACTTGAATTGAATCAATAACCGATTGTGACTTTCCAGTTGCTTGCTGTTCGGCAGCTTTTGCCCATTCAGAAAGCAACATTGATGCTGATTGAAGCGGTGTAATCATAATATTATCGCGTTTTTTGCTCTGGCAGAAAACATAGCAATCTAACGCTATGCGAAACTTGCGCCATAAATTTACGTCACATGAAAAAAATATTTGGAGAACATCGCGAGCTGACATATATGTCGGTTAGAACAGGATCTCAGATAATGACCAACCAAGTTCCATTTGCGCGTATGAACGGCGCCGGCAATGAAATTCTCGTTGTTGATATGCGGGGGCAATCAGCCCCTGTAACGCCAGAGGCTGCCGTAAAGCTAGCCAGTCAAACCGAGACCAAGTTCGATCAGATTATGGCTATTCACGATCCACGTGTAAACGGCACAGATAACTATATTATGATCCTCAATAATGACGGTTCAGAAGCTCAAGCCTGCGGCAATGGCACCCGCTGTGTAGTTTCAGCACTTACCGCTGAAACTGATCGGGATACATTCACCTTTCAAACCCTTGCTGGCACTTTAAATGCACGCGAAATTCGTGAGAACTATATCTGTGTTGATATGGGTAAACCTGTCTTCGATTGGGATAAAATTCCACTTGCAGAGGAATTTGCCGATACAACAAAAATAGAACTGCAAATCGGCCCTATTGATGCACCCGTCTTACACTCACCATCGGCCATGTCGATGGGTAATCCTCATGCGGTCTTTTGGGTGAAAAATGATGTTTGGTCTTATGATCTGGAACTTTTCGGCCCACTTTTAGAAAATCACCCGATTTTTCCAGAAAAGGCAAATATCTCGATCGCACAAGTGTCCGCTGAAAATGAATTGACAATGCGCACATGGGAACGCGGTGTGGGACTAACTCAAGCTTGTGGCTCAGCTGCGTGCGCTGGCGCTGTAAGCGCCGCCCGCACGGAGCGCACAGATCGCAATGTTCTTGTCCATATGCCCGGTGGTGACCTTTCCCTCGAATGGAAAGATAACAATCACATATTCATGACTGGCCCCACAGAATGGGAATGGTCAGGCATGCTTGATCCGCAAACAGGTGATTGGGTGCGAGACGAAAGTGATAAATAATATGGCAGATCAATCTGCTACATTACGGATACTAATGTTCTTCATACTTAGTAGACAAATAAGTTAGAATGGCTTGCCACATTCGTTTGCAATACCGGGTACTTTAAAGCCAACTGAGCAAAGCGTACCGCCCCAAACATACCCCTTTAAGCCTTCGCTATATTCTACCAAAAACCAGTCATAACCTTGATAATTATTACCCGCATTCTCCCGGATAAAAACGGGTTCACCCTCAGGTAATTTATCAATTTTTGTACCGTTTAAATCTGCAGCCTGCCGCACAGTCGACCCATGAGACATGCCGTCAGCACCCTCCATAAGCCCATCATCAACATGCTTCGTGCAGGGAATAACTTGACCACTTGCCAGTTCAATCTGCGCACTATCGGGAGAAACAGCAACCCGCACGCCATCTTTGCTATAATAATTAATTGCACCGTGACTATCGGTTAGCGGCAACTGATCAGCCAAATCACCATAAGTTTCTAGCGCAAGCTTTTCACCATAAACATGGAGTACTTCGCCCAACCTATAACCATCGCGATCAAGAATAGTACCTGCGGGAACATCGCAGGTAAAATCTGGCGGAGGAGAGGCCAATGCCGCTGAACTTGCGCACGCTAGAACGATAGTTGCGGCAATGAATTTGACGTTCATAGTATTATACTCCTCAGAATTTGTTCAGCGCAAGATAAGCGAATTTGATGGGAATTGGCAAGCATGACTGGCAATTTGGGGTAACTTACGCCATATAGCGAATATGCCCGATAATGAAACACTAAAAACTCTCACATTTGGCTGCCGCCTCAACACTTATGAAACCGAAGTAATGAAGCGTGAGGCTGATAAAGCGGGACTTGAAAATGCCGTACTGGTTAACACCTGTGCGGTAACGGGCGAAGCTGTGCGCCAAGCTAAGCAGGCCATTCGCAAAGCACGACGAGAAAACCCAGATGCACGCATCATCGTATCTGGTTGTGCAGCACAAACCGAAGCAGAAACGTTTGGCAACATGGACGAGGTTGATCTTGTTATCGGCAATGATGACAAACTCAAGGCTCAATCTTATCGCGCGCTACCCGAATTTGGGATTAATAATTTTGAAAAAGTGCGCGTCAACGACATTTTCGAAGTCAGCGAAAACGCCCCACAAATGGTTGATGCTATCGAGGGTCACACACGCGCATTTGTACAAGTTCAAAACGGTTGCGATCACCGCTGTACATTTTGCATAATTCCCTATGGTCGCGGAAACTCCCGTTCGGTTCCAATGGGAGCGGTTGTAGATCAAGTTAAAGAACTGCGGAATAATGGCTATCGCGAAATTGTTCTTACGGGCGTTGACGCCACAAGTTATGGCGCTGACTTACCGGGAAAACCTTCTCTTGGAATGCTTGCCAAATCAATCTTAAAACAAGTGCCAGACCTAGAGCGTTTGCGTCTTTCATCTATCGACTCAATTGAAGCCGATGATGATTTATTTGATTTGCTTGCCAATGAAAAACGTTTCATGCCGCATCTTCATTTATCACTACAACATGGTGATGACATGATTTTGAAACGCATGAAACGACGCCATTTACGAGAAGATGCCATCGAATTTTGCAATAAGGTGCGTGCTTTACGCCCCGATGTCAGTTTCGGTGCAGATATTATCGCAGGCTTCCCCACCGAAACGGATGACATGTTTAATCAAAGCCTGAGCTTGATTGATGAATGTGACATCGCGCTATTACACGTGTTCCCATTTAGTCCGCGCGAAGGGACACCCGCTGCGCGCATGCCCCAGCTTGATCGCACTTTGATAAAACAGCGCGCGGCCAAATTGCGAGTAAAGGGTGAAAGCGCTTATCAACGACATTTGAACAAAATGGCTCATCGGGGTGGAGAGCTTAAAGTATTGATTGAAAAATCAGGCATAGGGCGCACTGACAATTTTACACTTGTCGAATTTTTGGGTGAAAATCCAATCAAAGACAAGACTTTAACAACAGGCGCGATTGTCAAAGCAAAAATTGAAGGCCACAATGGCAAACAATTGCAGGCAAGATTGTCAGCAGCGAATTTAGGCGGGGCATAATCCATGGCAATGGGCTTTATCAAAAAAGTCTTCTCTTTTGGCAAAAAACAAGTCGAGGAAAAACCACTCGATAAATCGCCAGAAAATAAAATCGAAGAAGCAGTTCAAACACATGAAGTCATCAAGGTTAAGGCATCAGCGCAACCAGAGGCACCTTCTGTTAAAGAAAACACAGAAATTGTAATTGAAGAACCAATTGCAAACGTAGCTTCAGAGCCAGAGGACAACGACTCATCTGGTATTTTAGACTCTGAGTTACCGCCTAGCAAAGCAGAAACAATAGATGTTTACGAAGACATTTCAGATGTAAGTTCAACATCTGGCGAAGCTATTGAGCCTGAAGAAACCGCCACGCCCGATGCCGATGCCGATGCCGATGCCGATGCCGATGCCGATGCCGATGCCGATGCCGATGCCGATGCCGATGCCGATGCCGATGCCGATGCCGAACAATCATCAATCAAAAGTACAAAGCAATCTTCCAAAAAACCAACAAAAGCCGTTTCCACAAATAATTCTGAACAGATCGCCACGGATGTTGAAGAGACAGAGGTTTTAGCGACCGAAAGCCCAAAAACAGAACAAAACGATGATGCCGCCACGGACAGTCTAAAGACGGAACAAACCGACAAAGAATTAGTTGATAGTCCAAAGACTGAGCTAATCGGAGACGAAGTCACCGATGAAGTCCGGCAGATGCCGCCGCAGGAGGCGTCGAGAGGACCAGAGCCAGAGCCAGAGCCAGAGCCAGAGCCAGAGCCAGAGCCAGAGCCAGAGCCAGAGCCAGAGCCAGAGCCAGAGCCAGAGCCAGAGCCAGAGCCAGAGCCAGAGCCAGAGCCAGAGAAAAAAGTCGCAGTTTCTGATAAAGTGTCAATTGTGGAAGAGGTTTCTCCACAGGTTGAACCAACAGAACCCGAAGAAAAAGAAAGTTGGTTTAAGCGCCTGCGCAAAGGGCTTTCACGCACTTCAAGCCAATTGTCCGATCAAATCACGGGCATCTTCTTAAAGCGTAAACTGGATGACGACACGCTGCAAGACTTGGAAGATATACTTATTCAATCTGATCTTGGGTTGGAAACAGCGATGCGTGTTACGGACACACTTGCATCCACGCGGTATGGCAAAGAAGTCAGCACTGAAGATGTAACATCCATCATGGCATCCGAAATTGAAAAAGTTCTTGAGCCCGTAGCACAACCGCTAGAGTTAGATTTGTCTCACAAACCGCATGTGATTCTGGTGGTCGGTGTAAATGGTACTGGTAAGACAACAACAATCGGCAAGTTAACAGCCAAACTAACCGAAGGCGGGTTGAATGTTATGCTTGCAGCTGGCGATACATTTCGCGCCGCCGCTATCGAGCAGCTTAAAATATGGGGTGAGCGTACCAACTCCCCAGTTGTTTCTTCAAAATTAGGCGCAGATGCGGCTGGCCTTGCCTATGATGCATTTGAGCAAGCAAAAGAAGCTGGATCTGATGTGTTAATCATTGATACAGCTGGTCGTTTGCAGAATAAGACAGAGCTTATGGACGAGCTTGAAAAAATCGTACGTGTCTTAAATAAGCATGATCCAGATGCACCGCATACCGTTTTACAAACACTCGATGCCACGACAGGACAAAATGCGCTCAGCCAAGTGGAAATTTTCCGCAATGTTGCGGGTGTAAATGGTCTTGTCATGACCAAGCTTGATGGTACAGCCCGTGGGGGTATTTTAGTCGCAATATCCGCAAAGCATAAACTCCCAGTATATTTCATAGGCGTTGGCGAAGGCGTTGATGATCTTGAACCTTTTGCAGCCAAGGATTTTGCCGAGGCACTTGCGGGACCACGAATAGAATAAAATCATGAAAGTCCAGGGACATAAGAGCGACACAAATGAAGTATATGAGCGTGTTAACTTAACCAGATAGTAATTTACAGTTTCGATCATTATCCTTGCAAACAATCCAAACCAAGCTTATCTGACGTACAAGTATATAGATAATTCGCTTCCAAAAGGTCTTAAATGAGTAACGCTGCCACAAAGCCGAACATAAATCCCTATTTAAAAATGGCTTTAGACCTAGGTCCATTGGTCGTATTTTTCTTTGCAAATTCACAAGGTAAAAAACTAGCGGTCAAATATCCAATTCTTGCAGATTTGGGTGAACCAATTTTTATTGCCACTGCCCTTTTTATGGTCGCAACGTTCATATCCTTGTCCGTTTCATGGGCCTTAACCCGTTCACTTCCAATAATGCCTTTGGTAACAGGGGTTGTTGTCTTGGTTTTCGGCGGTCTTACAATATATTTACATAATGATACGTTCATTAAGTTAAAGCCGACAATCGTGAATACACTCTTTGGCTCGGTGCTGTTGATCGGGCTTATGTTTGGAAAATCGCTTCTAAAATACGCGTTTGAAGCCGCCTTTAAAATCGATGAAGAAGGCTGGCGTAAGCTTACATTCCGCTGGGGTTGTTTCTTTTTTGCCTTAGCTGCAATTAATGAAGTCGTTTGGCGTAATTTTTCAACCGACTTCTGGGTTGCCTTCAAAGTTTGGGGCAACATGCCGCTAACTTTTATCTTCATGATGTTCCAAATGAAACTTTGGAAAGATCACGAATTGCCTGAAGAGGAAGAAGATACAGTATAAACATATTGTGTCGCTTCAATTGCAGGCAGGATCTTTTCCTCAAATCCACGAGCGTCAATAGGGCCTATATGCTTATAAAGAATTATACCGCTTGGCGAGATCAAGAACGTTTCTGGTACGCCATAGACACCCCAGTCGATAGCAGCGGCACCATTGGGGTCTACACCAATGGCAGTATATGGATTACCAAGTTCATTTAGAAACTTGAGTGCATTTTCATTTTTATCTTTATAGTTCAAGCCAACAATCTGAACGCGTTTGTCTTTAGATAATTCCAATAAAAACGGGTGTTCCTGGCGACATGGAACGCACCATGAAGCCCAAACATTGACCAACGTTAACTTGCCAGAAATCGCAGCATCATTGAGTGCAGGCAGGCCGGATCCTTCAAGCGCCTGCATTGAAAGTGATGGCGCTTGTTTACCGATTAACACCGAAGGTAAATCTTGAGCATTTCGACCTGATGTTAATTGCAACAAGAAGAAAGTTGCAAGAGATCCAAATATGATCAACGGCAGAAACAGAGCTACCTTCTGTGCAAATGTCCGAGGCCTTTTTTGCTCGTCTTTACTCACCGAAATGCCTCAACTCTGCTCTGAACGACGTTTAATGCCAGCAGCATCCAGACTCGCGAGTTCGCGACGGCGCGCACGACCATCAAGAATAACCCAAAGCACCATACCAACAACGGTTAGTGCCGTTATTCCGTAAGATGTATAAACAAAAGCTTCGTGGCTCATCAAATCAATTCCCTAAACTGCATCCTAATTTGCTCGCGCTGCCATGCGGCGCATGGAACGGACACGACGACGTAGGATTTCATTTCGCATAGCCATGATGTGAATAGCAAAAAACAACAACGTGAATGCAAGCGCCATCACTAACAATGGATAAAGCAAACTTGGATGAATTGTTGGCCCATCAAGACGTATGACGCTTGCGGGCTGGTGCAACGTGTTCCACCATTCAACAGAAAATTTAATGATCGGAATATTGATCCATCCGACTATAGTAATAATCGCTGTAACTTTTGCAGAGCGACTTGGATCATCCATCGCTCGTGTTAATGCGATCAATCCAAGATACATTAAAAGCAATACAAAAACGGACGTCAGTCGCGCATCCCAAACCCACCAGGCACCCCACATCGGCTTACCCCACAATGAGCCAGTAATCAAAGCCAGAATTGTAAAACTTGCACCAAGTGGCGCAGCAGCTTTGGCAGCCACATCGGCAAGCGGGTGCTTCCAAACAAGTGTGCCGATAGAAGAAATAGCCATGATCGTATAGCACATCATGGATAGCCAAGCAGCAGGCACATGAATAAACATGATCTGTACCGTCTTGCCTTGCTGATAATCTTCCGGTGCTGAAAATGCCATATAAAGTCCAAGCATCATTGTAATGATCGCTACAACCCATAATGTCGGCAAAACTTTGCTCGAAAGATCTAAAAATCTTGTCGGGTTTGCCAGTTGGCTAAACCAGGACATTTTCTTTGTCTTTATCTCGTCTTGTGAACTATTTTGCGTATTCATGTCTGACATTTAAACTCTAGCGTTAAAAACTGCAATCAATCAGTAGACGCGCGAAGTGCCGCAGCGGAAGCTACCGGGCCAATCACCGCAAAAAACAAACTAATTGCACATAATATTAAAAATGGTGGCAAAAACGGGTCGGGCTCCGTAACCGCCGCGTATGCGGCACTGACGCCAAAAATCAACACTGGAATTGTTAGCGGTAAAACAAGCACCGAAACCAACAATCCGCCCCGCGGCAAGCTCACAGCGACAGCTGCGCCCACAGAACCAATAAAGGTGATGGCCGGAGTTCCGACCAGTAATGTAAGCGTGACTGCCCCAATTGCGGTGAGATCCATATTCATAAAAAGCCCCAGCAAAGGTGCCGCGATAACGAGCGGAAGGCCTGTTGCGAACCAATGGGCAAAACATTTGATGAAAACCGTCAGGACCAGAGGCGTTTCTTGCATCATTAAAATATCAAGCGAACCATCATCACGTTCGAGCTGAAACAGACGATCAAGACCAAGAAGGCTCGCAAGCAATGCGCCAATCCAGAGCATCGCAGGCCCTATACGTGCTAGCAGATTTAAATCCGGGCCAATTGCAAAAGGAACGACAGCAATTACGGCAAGAAAAAACAAGACGCCAAGCAGTGCACCCCCGCTCGATTGAAGCCCTAACTTTACATCGCGCCAGAACAGAGACATTAAAACGCTGCCTCTTCGAACTTTGGAGGCATCATCTCAAGTATTTTAGATTGTTTAAAACCAAGCGGTACATGTGTTGCCGCAATAACAATGCCGCCGGATTGAATAAACTTATCAACAAGCTTATCAAATATCTGACTTGATCCTTTATCGAGTGCCGCTGTTGGTTCATCCAACAACCATATTGGTCGGTGCGAGACAAATAGTTTTGTCAATGCAATGCGCCGCCGCTGCCCCTGGGACAAAAAGCCAAATGGTAAATCTAACGTATGGGAAAGACCAAAGGCCTCAACAGCTTCGACCGGAGAGAGGGAGATTTCAGACACACCCATTTGCTCTTGCCAGAAGCGCATATTATCAAGAACAGTCAGCTCTGACTTCATAGCATTTTCATGCCCGATATAGTGACAATATTCGTGGAGCTCTTTTTCGCTCATACGACCAACATCCACACTGAATGACCCAGTTTCAAATGACAAAAGACCAGCAAGACCTCGCAAAAGCGTAGATTTACCAACGCCATTGGGACCGGTGATTGTCAATGCATCACCCTCACCCAATTCGAAGGAGACATCATTAAAAATAAGGTCTTCACCACGCCGAATGGCCAAATTTTCCGCAATAACTCGCATCGTCATCTCACAACCTTATCAAAATTCACATAGCCCAATACAAAATTCATACTGCCCAAAACACCACTGCTTTGAAAAAATCGATTTAAACCCGTATTACCTACTAGCGTACTACCCACAAACTGCTATAAGGCGCTCATAACGCTAACGATCAGCGAAATATCAGCAAATGCCGAATGAGGTTATAAAGACCTTAAGCGGATAGCGGAAGGGTCGTTTCCGCTTTAACTTTATTGAAATGCAATAAGGTTAGCCCGCGCTTCCAGAATTCGGCTTAAATATAAGGGAAGTGGCTAACACATGGCAAAATCACTCGATAGCTTTAATTGTCGCACTACTTTGACTGCAGCAGGCAAAGAATACACCTACTATAATCTTAAAACAGCAGAAGAAAACGGCCTTGCAGGCGTTTCCAACCTTCCATTTTCAATGAAAGTAATCCTCGAAAACCTTCTTCGCAATGAAGATGGTCGGACAGTTACAAAACAAGACATTGAAAATGTAGCAGGTTGGCTCGATAACAAAGGTAAAGGCGGCAACGAAATAGCCTATCGCCCTGCCCGTGTTCTCATGCAAGATTTCACTGGTGTTCCTGCTGTTGTAGATTTGGCTGCAATGCGTGATGCGATGGTGAATCTTGGTGGTGATGCCGAAAAAATTAACCCGCTTGTTCCTGTTGATCTTGTCATCGATCACTCTGTGATTGTCGATAAATTTGGTACGCCAACTGCTTTCGATCAGAATGTTGAACTTGAATATGCGCGTAATGGCGAACGCTATCGCTTCTTGAAATGGGGTCAGCAAGCTTTCCAAAACTTCCGTGTTGTACCTCCCGGAACTGGCATCTGTCACCAAGTAAACGTTGAATATTTGGGTCAGACCGTTTGGACTAAAGAAGAAGACGGAACAACCGTTGCTTATCCTGACACATGTGTTGGTACAGATAGCCACACAACAATGATCAATGGCCTTGGCGTTCTTGGTTGGGGTGTTGGTGGTATTGAGGCCGAAGCGGCTATGCTTGGTCAACCGATCTCAATGTTGCTCCCTGAAGTTATAGGCTTTAAGCTAACTGGCTCAGCTAAAGAAGGTATCACAGCAACAGATATCGTTCTAACGATTGTGCAGATGCTTCGCCAAAAAGGCGTTGTCGGCAAATTTGTTGAATTCTTTGGTGAAGGGCTTAACTCACTTTCATTGGCCGACCGCGCAACAATCGGCAATATGGGTCCAGAATATGGCGCAACTTGCGGCTTCTTCCCAGTTGATGGAGAAACTATCAACTACCTAACATTGTCAGGCCGTGAAGAAGATCGCATCGAACTTGTTGAAGAATATTCCAAAGCACAAGGCATGTGGCGCGATAACGATGGTTCAAACATCGTCTTTACGGATACGATTGAACTGGATCTTGGCGATGTTGTGCCTTCCATGGCTGGACCAAAACGCCCCGAAGGCCGTATTCCTCTTGAAAATATTTCAGAAGGTTTTGCCAAAGCACTTGCAGATGAATACAAAAAACCTGATCAGCTGAGTAACCGTTATGATGTTGAAGGTGAAGACTATGACCTTGGTCACGGTGATGTTGCAATTGCTGCCATCACATCTTGTACCAACACATCGAACCCTTCTGTTTTGATTGCCGCTGGTTTGATGGCTCGTAATGCTGTTGCAAAAGGCATCACATCCAAACCTTGGGTAAAAACATCATTGGCACCAGGTTCTCAAGTCGTGGCTGAATATCTTGAAGCTGCTGGCCTTCAAACTTATCTTGATCAAATCGGCTTTAATCTCGTTGGTTTTGGTTGCACAACATGTATCGGTAACTCCGGTCCATTGAACGCGCCTATCTCCAAAACGATTAACGACAAAGGTCTGATCGCTGCTGGGGTCCTTTCTGGCAACCGTAACTTTGAGGGTCGCGTATCACCGGACGTACAAGCAAACTACCTGGCTTCACCTCCACTTGTTGTTGCGTATGCTCTTGCAGGCTCAGTCCAAAAAGACCTTACGACAGAACCTCTTGGCCAAGACAAAGATGGTAATGATGTTTTCCTCAAAGACATCTGGCCGTCAAATAAAGAAATCCAAGAATTCGTCATGAAGTACGTCACGCGTGAGCTTTTTGCTGCAAAATACGCTGACGTGTTTAAAGGTGACGAAAACTGGCAATCAGTGAAAATTCCAGATGGCAACACATATGCTTGGGATGATAAATCAACTTACGTTCAAAACCCGCCATACTTTGTTGGCATGGGTAAGGAACCCGGTGGCACATCTGACATCAAAGATGCGCGCGTACTTGGCCTTTTGGGCGATAAGATCACAACCGATCACATCTCTCCAGCTGGCTCTATCAAAGCACAGTCACCTGCTGGTGAATATTTGATGGATAATGGTGTTGGCGTTGCAGACTTTAATCAATACGGTACACGTCGTGGTAACCACGAAGTTATGATGCGCGGCACATTCGCCAATATCCGTCTTCGTAACCATATGCTTGGGCCAAACGGTCGTGAAGGTGGTTACACAGTTCACTACCCATCACGCGAAGAGGTTTCAATCTTTGATGCTGCTATGCGTTATAAAGAAGAAGGCCGCCCATTGGTTATCTTCGGTGGTGTTGAATATGGTAATGGTTCATCACGTGACTGGGCAGCCAAAGGTACAAACCTTCTAGGTGTACGCGCAGTTATCACCCAATCATTCGAGCGTATTCACCGTTCTAACCTTGTTGGTATGGGCGTCATCCCATTCTGCCTGGAAGAAGGCACTTCATGGGAAAGCCTAAACCTACAAGGGGATGAAACAGTTTCAATTGAAGGCCTAACGTCGATTGAACCCCGCTCTAAGAAAACAGCCGTTGTCACCTATGCAGATGGTTCAACAAAAGATGTACCACTTATCTGCCGTGTCGATACACTTGATGAAGTTGATTACATCAACAATGGCGGTATCCTGCACACTGTGTTGCGCGATTTAGCATCGTAAACATTGCAACATAAATCGAAAAACCGGGGCAATGCTCCGGTTTTTTTATGCCTATTTCCAATTAAATAGCTCCTCACACCAACGTGATTTCAACTTGACCAGGGTTTTGAGCTATAAAACCTAGAAGCTGCGGGGGGCTGACAGCACATGTACATATGGTGAACCCACTATCGCGTAACCCTAGGCGGAACAATTGATGAAAAATAAACTACATTCTATCGCATTCGCATTTGGCCTAACTATTGCCATTAGCGGAACTATGACTAACGGCTCTCACGCTGGTGAAAAAATTAATAATCCCATTGGTGTTGTAGAACTGTTTACGTCCCAAGGCTGCTCGTCTTGCCCGCCTGCGGACAAAGCGCTCTCAAAACTTATTGAAGAAGGAAAAATCATTGCCCTTTCCTATCACGTTGATTATTGGGACTACCTTGGCTGGAAGGATACGCTTTCCTCAAAAGCGTCTACGACACGCCAGTACCGCTACGCAGACACTTTAAAACGCCGAGGCGTTTACACACCACAGGCCATCATCAATGGACGCGACCACCTAGTAGGCAGTAATTACAAAGGCATTAAGGCACGTGTCTCCACCTTCGATGCAACTGAGCAAGGTTTAGCCATTCCACTTTCAATCTCAGCAAATGGCGATGAACTTAATATTTCCATTGGTACCGGAAGTGGAAAAGCTAATATCGTTGCTGTTTATTTCGACAATGAAAATGTCGTCGACATCAAACGTGGTGAAAATACAGGTGAGAAAATTACCTACCATCACAGCGTAACAGATATCCAGACCATCGGCATGTGGAATGGTTCCGCACAAAATCTTAAACTTCCAGCATCTGTCGTGCAAAAAGCAAAGAAGGGTGGCGCAGCAATCTTGCTTCAAACGATAACCAAAGAAGGCACCCCCGGTTCAATTTTAGGGGCGGCAAGTTATAAAAGCTGATTTCAAAAAAAGACCGACCTTTTTACTAAAGGCCGGCCTTGAGGCGGAGTTGCTTGTGAATAAGGCGGGCAGTTAACAAGAGGTCGGAGGGCTGGGGGGCTGATTGACCAACCTCTCAAAACTGCTTTTATCCAAACAACAACCGGAGTTTGCGTTTCAATTGCGTTCGGGTCGCGGCAATATTGTGACCGAAATGTGGCAAAATATAAAGTATGGTGACTCTTTATTTCACCACCGTGAGGATCGTTAAACTTGTAAATAAATCTTGTAAAGGCGTCTCACAATGATATTTTTTAACTTATGAAGATTCTTGCAATATCTGGCAGTGCCCGCCGGAAATCTACCAATTTGGCGCTTTTGATACAAATCAAAAGTATCGTGCCAGAAGGTGTTTCAATGAACATATCTCATGAGATTGATAGTTTACCTATCTTCTCACCTGACAAGGAAGAGCAGCAAACGCCAAAAAACGTTACAGACTTTATAGACAATGTCTCTAATAGTGATGGAATTATTATCGCAAGCCCAGAATATGTTCGTGCCATTCCTGGTGGGCTAAAAAATGCAATCGATTGGCTCGTTTCGCGCGAAGCCATTATTGCCAAGCCCATCATACTCGTTCATGCATCCCACAGAGGGGACGACATGCTAGCCTCACTCCGCTTGGTATTAAGTACTGTTTCGTCGCGCTTCAATCGCGATATATTTGCAAGGTTTCCTCTCATGTCAAAAACACCTGATGAAATCAGGAAAATACTAACCTCCCCAGAAGCTCAGAAAGAACTTTTCATGCTCATTAACGATTTCACCAACTACATAGATAAATCTGACGCTTGATTTTTGCACCGACTCTGACAAAATACCTATATAGGGGAGAGCATGAATGACAGATGGTGCGTCAGGTATCTTTAACAATTCAAATAGTGTTGTCGATCTTGCATCATACAAGAAGCAAAAAGACCCCTTACCTGTCACATTTCATCGAACTGAGTTAGATCGCATATTACAAGTTTACTCACGAAATGTGGGCACAGGCGCATGGCGTGATTATGCAATCGATCACATGAGGGAGAAGGCAGTTTTTTCGATTTACAAGCAATCAAGTGAAACACCACTTTTTACAATCGAAAAAGATCCAAAACGAGCGCGTAAACAGGGCGCATTTAGCGTCATCAACGCAAATGGACTTGTGCTCAAACGCGGTCACGAATTAGCACAAGTTCTTAAAGTCCTCGATAAAGTCAAAGTCGTTAAGTGAAATATTAGCTTCTATCAACAAGCACTGTACATTGCGAGTGACGAACCACTCTCGCAGCTGTTGAACCAATAAGAAAATCTTGGATACCCGGACTATGTGACGCTACGAGAATTAGGTCAGCCTTCAAATCCTTCGCGCATTCCAAAATCTTAACATGTGGGCGCCCTCTTAAGACGACAACATTAGCTTCAACATTGTTGCTTGTTGCGATTTTCTTAAGCTCCGTCCTCGCATCTTCCAAGCTCTCATCAATTACATCTTGAGGGATTGCATATTCCATATAGCCTGGAATTTCTTCACCCACATATATCATGGTGAGTTGCCCGTCAGAATCACATAGCTGCTGTCCGCGTTTTAAAATATCAAGACCGTGCTCGGTATGAGCTAAATCAAAAGCAACAAGAACTTGTTTATACATCTTTGTTTCCTCACATCGTTATCTTACGTAAGAAATTATACAATAATAGACTTGTCAACCTTGATACAGATCAACCTGAAAACAGATTTCCAGGATAGGCATTCATATCAGGGTCAGAACTTGCTCCTTCGCCAATATCAATTTGCATAATAGTCGTATCAAGCCATTTGCCATGTTTGTAACCCGTAGCCTTCATTGATCCAGCATCATGAAATCCGGCTTTTTTATGCACAGCAATTGAAGCCGCTTCACCTCCTCCAATGATCGCTATCATTTGGCGAAATCCAAGCGCCTCAGATCGCTCGATAAGCGTTACGAGTAACTTGTAACCTACGCCCCTCCCCCTCGCTTCAGGAGCAAGATAGATAGAATCTTCCACTGCCCATCGATATGCAGGACGCGAACGAAACGGTCCTGCATAGGCATAGCCCAAAAACTGATCACCATCCTCAGCAACGAGATAAGGAAAACTATTGGAACTCATGCTTTCAAAACGACGCATCATCTCATCAAGATCAGGCGCGGTTAGCTCGTAAGTAGCCGTACCATGATCAACAGCCTCTCCATAAACAGTCGTGATTTTAGGAACATCTTCAATTACAGCATCGCGAATAATGAAACTCATATTATCAACTCCAACAAAAAAGGCGGCTCAAAAGCCGCCTTTTAAATAAACTTTTAAAAGCTTCTATTCTCTATTACCTAGGAATTGCAACAAGAACATGAACATATTAATGAAGTTTAGATAAAGGCTCAAAGCACCCATGATTGCCTTACGGCCCATTGTTGCTTCGCCATCACCTTCATAATACATCTCCTTAATGCGCTGCGTGTCATATGCAGTCAAACCTGCAAAGATCAACACACCCAAGGCTGATACAGCAAATTGCAATGCACTTGATTGTAAAAAGATGTTTACAATCGAAGCAAGAATAAGACCAAATACACCCATGATCAGGAATGAACCCATGCCTGAAAGGTCTTTCTTAGTCGTATAACCATAGAGCGATAGCGCTCCGAAAGAAGCGGCTGTCACAAAGAACGTTTGGATGATCGAAGCACCTGTAAACACCAAAAAGATGTAGGAGATCGACACGCCCATGATCGCAGCAAACGCCCAGAAGGTTGTTTGCGCAGCAGATACACTCATTTTATTCAAGCGTGCTCCAAGGAAAAATACAAAACCAAGTGGCGCAAACATAATAACCCATTTCAATGGGCTGTTGTATAATGCTTGAAAAACCGCTGGGTTAGACAGTGCAATCTGTGATGTCGCATATGATGCAAGACCGGTAATACCCAAGCCAATGCCCATGTAATTGTAAACACTCAGCATATAGCTGCGCAGACCCTGATCTACATAGTCTGCTTCCTGCGTTGATGCAGTCGCCGTATTAAGACGCGAGTTTCTATATTCAGCCATTTGTTCCTCTTTAAAAAATAGCCATCAGTGAGGCCAATCCCCACTGAAAGTTTTACTTACCTCTAATATGGTACTTTTTTATGAAACAACAAGTTTTTTGTCAAAGAATCCGATTGATATTACCAATATGATTAATAGTAAAAAACTATTGATATGAAAAAATATCACAATTCTCGTAAAATTGGCGCTGCTTTTTGTCCCAACACACGCCAAGTTCCTATTAATCCGATGCCAACAGTGAGCACAAGCGCGGCAATAAGGGTTGCAATGGCAACATCTGGTAGGAAGCTATATGGCAGCGACATAATTTGGCTGGTAACATACCAAGCCGCGATACCACCTGATGCCAAAGCAAAAATGGCTGTTGAAAGACCAAGAATCACATATTCAAAACTAAAGGCTTTAATAAGTGTGCCGCGCGTCGCACCCAGTGTTTTCAAAACAACAGAATCGTGCCGCCTTGCACGGTTTCCAGCAGCTAAGGCCCCTGCAAGCACCAACACTGACGCGATTAATGCAACCGCCGCCGCGGCACGAATAGCCAATGCAATCTGACCAACCAGGCGTTCTGCAATTTCCAATGCATCTTTCACCCGAACACTCGTAACCGTTGGGAAATTTCGCGTAATAGCATTTAATACCTCTCCCTCTTTCTGAGCCGAGGCTTCCCCATCAAGCAACGTTGCCAACCATGAATGAGGCGCACCAGCAAATGTATTTGGCGAAAACACCATCACAAAATTGATCGATAACGATTCCCATTCCACAACACGGAAATTGGCAATTCTGGCGGTTATCGTTCGACCGAGTACATTAACCGTAACAGTATCACCTATTTCGAGACCAATTTCACCGGCCTCTTCTGCGGTAAAGGATACCAATGGTTCACCTGCATAGTCCTTATCCCACCACTCACCTTCAGAAAGCACAGAACCTTCCGGTTGGATCGGAGAATAGGTAATTCCACGATCCCCACGCGTAACCCACCTTGCCTCTGGTGGAATAGTCATTTCGCGAATATCAGTGCCGTTCAATTCCAGAATACGCCCCCGTAACATCGGAACTTTTACAAGTTTCCCATCAGGAGCAACATCAGCGATAACTTGATCAAAAGCCTCAATCTCATCTGACTGAATATCCACAAAGAAAAAATTCGGCGCACGCTCAGGTAAATTGCCTGCAAGCTCACGACGCAAATTCCCATCAATCAATGCAAGAGCTACAAGTAACGTAAGCCCGAGGCCAAGCGACATAACTACGGATGAAGTAAGTGCACCAGGGCGATGGATATTACCAAGCGCCAATCGCAAGGGCGTTGACCTAACCTGTGGGCTACGTTTGGCAAGCCACTGAACCAATATAGACACAAAGCGCAAAACAACAAACGAGAATACCACCGCGCCTAGGAAAATGATCGTGATCTGATCATTATCGGACGTCGAGATAACCAACCAACTTAAAAGCAACGCCAGAGCAATGGCCAATATAGAATAGATTGGTTTTGGCCAACCCGTTTGCCCCAAACTCCATTGACGGAACAATGCAGTTGCCGGAACATTTCCAGCATTGCCAAGTGGCAACACGGCAAATGTCAATGCGGATATCAGACCAAAGGCCGCAGCAAGCAGCAATACATCCAAATAAACTGATGCGGAGACAGTGATAGAAAGGGCTGCAGATAAAAGCGATGATGTGACAAAAGGAATAGCCGCACCAACAACAATACCAATTGCAACACCAATCAGCGCAATTAAAAATACTTGCACGAGGTAGATAATAAATACAAACCGCGCAGATGCGCCCAAGCATTTAAAAGTTGCAATCACACCTCGTTTTGAATCCAAAAATGCTCGCACTGCATTTGCAACACCGACACCGCCAACAACCAAAACGGTCAACCCAACAAGTGTCAGAAATTGTGAAAACCGTTCAATGTTAGCAGTCAATGCGGGCGCCGCATTACGGCTTGTTCTCACAGACCAACCAGCATCGGGGTGTTCTGTTTTTGCCAACTCACGAACATTTTGAAGGTCCGAAAGCGTTGGCTCACCCTTCATATCAATTCGATATGAATGTTCCACCAAACTGCCAACACGAATAAGCCCCGCAGCATCCAATGCTTTATCAGACACCATCATGCGCGGCGCAAAACCAAAGCCTTCAGACAGTGCATCAGGCTCCGCCAAAATTGTTGCCCGAATCTCAACGGCGATATCGCCTAACAACAACTGATCACCGACTTCTACATTTAATCGATCAAGCATAATGGGCGCAACTATAGCGCCAAAAACACCATCAATTTCAGCAAAAGCCTTGGTTGTTTCAAGAGCAGGCTCAGTTTCAAGCTCACCAAACATCGGATAGGCTTTATCTACCGAACGGAGTTCTACTAAAGTCTGGTCAGAAGCATCGGGCATTCTTGCCATAGAACGCAATCCTGAGCCTATTGTTAGATCACCCAGCGAATTTAAGAACGCCAGTTCATCATCATTGGCAACCCGATTATTCAACTCAAAGCGAACATCAGCACCAAGTATGGATTGACCTTCTGCCGTAATAGATTGATTGATTGAACGCGAAACAGAATTTACACCCGATATAGCAGCGGCACCCAATGCGACACAAGCTAGGAAAATGTAAAACCCGCCTAACCCTCCACGCATTTCGCGAAACGCAAAACGGATCGCAAGTTGAATTTTCTGAAACGGCCCAAGGTTTTGAAATGATGTTTCCAACGATTTAAGCCTCAACTAGGTTTTTATCAGATGAAGCTTCAATCTCACCTGAACGAACAGCAATTTGACGATCGCATTTTTCAGCAAGAGAAGGATCATGCGTTACCAAAACCAATGTCATGTTCCGTTCTGCTTGTTTGGCAAATAGCAGATCTGTGATCTGTGTGCCGGTATCACCATCAAGATTACCGGTCGGTTCGTCCGCAATAAGTAACTTCGGCGATGGTGCCAACGCTCTTGCAATCGCAACACGCTGTTGCTCACCACCGGATAGTTCTGATGGATAATGGGTCATGCGCTCACCAAGACCAACGGAAATTAATTCTTGTTCAGCCTTTTTAAACGCTTGCTTTTCGCCGGCAAGCTCTAACGGAACAGCTACATTTTCAAGCGCTGTCATATTAGGAATGAGATGGAATGATTGGAATACAATGCCAATATTTCTACCACGGAAGGCCGCGGCCTCATCTTCGCTCATATTGTGAATTGCCGAACCTGCAATATTTACTTCGCCACTATCGAGCCGTTCAAGTCCCGCCAAAACCATCAGCAATGTTGACTTGCCCGAACCAGATGGCCCGACGATGCCCGCACTTTCACCAGCATTCAATGTCAGGCTCATTTTCTTAAGCACATGAACAGATGAAGCTTCACTCCCAAGAGTAAGATCAGCATTTTTTAATTCGATGAGAGTTTGCGACACGGTTTTTACATCCTATATAGAGACAGGGAGCACTCCCAGAGCGCTATAGCATTGATAATAAGTACGATCCTAGATAGGAATTGGACTATGAGATTCAAAGATAAGTTTACAATACTTTACAATTTACTTGTAATATTGCTGTTTACCAGCTTGCCAGCAAAAGCTGAACCAATAAATATCGTTGCATTTGGCGATAGTTTAATGGCCGGTTATCAACTGCCACAAGGTGAGGCATATCCGCTAAAATTAGCTGATGCTTTGACTGCAAAAGGATATGATATCATCATGTCCAATGCATCCGTTTCTGGTGATACAACATCGGGCGGGTTGTCACGGCTTGATTGGTCTATCCCCGATGGCACGGATGCTGTTATCCTAGGACTTGGTGCAAATGATGCGCTTAGAGGCCTGCCTGCTGATATCACACGTAAAAACATTGACAAGATGATAGCCCGTTTGAAAGAACGCAATATCGAAGTTCTTCTGATGGGTATGCTTGCCCCGCCAAACATGGGCAGCGATTACGAAGCGGCATTTAATCCGATCTACCCCGAAATCGCGGAAAAGTACCAAGTAAATCGCTATCCATTTTTCTTAGATGGCGTTGCAGGTGTCGAAGCACTTAATATCGAGGATGGCATTCATCCAAACCCTAAAGGTATTGCCTTGCTTGTTGAAAGAACGCTTCCATCCGTTGAGGGTTTTCTAAGATCAATCACTGATTAAGTCTATCTTGTGACAAGATACAATCTATGGCTTGCGTATTAAGGCACTCCATGATTCTCTACCAAATAGTTGTTTGATTCTTTCTTTGTCGTAAGGAGTTAGGCTATGCCGAGATTGTTTGTTGCTCTGCAAATTCCGCATGAAGTGGCTCTAAGCCTTTCCCTTTTACGTGGCGGACTTATGGGGGCTCGATGGATAGATGTCGAAAACTATCATCTCACACTCCGCTTTATCGGCGATGTCGATGGTCGAACCGGAGATGAATTGTTAAGCGAGTTAGATCGTATAAGTTCTCCTGAATTTGACTTAGGACTCTCCGGCGTTAATGCCTTTGGTTCGAAACGAAAAGTTCGATCCCTCTGGGCAGGTACAAATAATCCACCAGAAATATTTGATCTACAGGCTGCGATCGAACGCATATGTGCAAGGATAGGCATAGCACCGGACTCTCGAAAATTCACACCGCATGTAACTCTTGCAAGGCTTCGCAGAGCAGACCCCGTTCAAATCAGCGAGTATTTAGGCGGACGTGCAAATTTTAAATCAAATTCATTTAAAGTTGCAAAATTCGTTGTTATGTCTTCTCGCAGCTCTAAAGGTGGCGGTCCTTATGTTGTTGAAGAAAGCTACCTACTAAATCCGACATACTATGATTTCAGTTTGCCTAGCGAAGACATACAAGCCTCCAGAAGCATATTATAAACAACCTCAAATCCATCTCCTAGGTCATAATAAGGATCTGGAATATCTGTGTTCTCACCCAAACTGTAATCCATAAACAGGTGGATTTTGTGATGATGGTGATCTGGCGCGCGCGCTTTTGTGTTCCTCAAATTATCGTTGTCCATAACAAACAGGAGATCAAAATAATCAAAATCCAGTTCGTTTAGTGGCCTTGATACTTGCTTTGAAATATCAATTCCCTTCTGTGCCATTTTGGCAATCGCGCGTCCATCTGGCGGATCACCTTCATGCCACGCGCCAGTTCCTGCCGAATCAACAACAATCTGATCTGGCAAATTTTCGTTGGAAATCAAGTTCCTAAACAGCCCCTCCGCCATCGGTGAACGACAAATATTTCCCATACAAATAAACAGCACTTTCATTCAAATTCCTCGTCATCAGTTAAAGCCATCGTAGCTATTGAAAAACCCTCCCCTCAATACCAAGTCTAATTTATGGAGAAAAAAACCATCAGCAACAAGGAAATTGAAGCAATCCTTAAGCCAGCTAGCGATGACCAGCAATCGCGGCAAGAAGCAAAAGTACGCACAAAATTTTGGCCTACATTAAGAAAGGCCATAGCCCAATTTCCCTTTGCTGAAGATATAGTTGCAGCGTATTATTGCGCACTTGATAAGCAAACGCCAAGCCATGTTAAAGGTGTATTACTCGCTGCACTTGCCTATTTTATTTTGCCTATCGACCTTATTCCAGATTTCATTGCGGGGATTGGTTTTGGAGACGATTTAGCTGTAGTTACAACAGCATTATCTATGCTGCAAAACCACATCACAGATGGACAAAGAGCAGCTGCGAAAAAAGCACTTGCCAAGTTCAAAACAGACAACGAAGAAGTACACTAGTCTGATACTTCCGTAACGCCATCATCTTCCAGGGTCTCTTTAAGTTTTTGAAATGCAACACGAATTCTTGATTTTACCGTTCCCAAAGGCAAACCGGATTTTTCTGAAATTTGACTATGGGAAAGTCCTAAAAAGAATGACATTCTAATAATGTCGGCATGTTTATCATGCAAAAGAGCTAATGCTCTTCGAACATTGCTATCGCGTTGATCTTCTTCCAGAACCTCATCCGGCGGCGTAGGTTCGGATGGGATAAAAATAGGATCGTGAATATCGATCAAAGCAGATTTATCACGCCGCAGAAGGTCAATACGCCGATTTCTAGCCACACGAAAAAGCCAAGTTGATAATGATGATTTACTCGAATCAAATAAATGCGCCTTATGCCACAAAACCGACATTACATCTTGTGACATGTCTTCTGCTTGCTCTGGATTAGCACCCAGTTGAAGAAAGTAGGATTTAATTCGTGGAGAAAAATAATTAAATAGTTCCGCAAACGCTTTCTGATCACGATCAGTGGCGATAGCTCGAGTAAGTTCTGCAAACCGTGCGTGCAGATTTTTGCTCATTAATTATTATCCTAAAACGCAATTACTTTATTCGTGATTAGGCCCTATCAGACAATGTCTTATTTGACCCTGATCGATACTGGACAAATTATTGCCTAATTATTGCACTATGAGAAGTGCCAAACGACTCTAATCATTTGAAATCACATGAAAACCACAAATATTTAAAATTTGGCGAAAATGTTGACGGTTTAGTAACCACACCAAGGCAATATAAGCTTCGGCGACATTTTATGAGCACCAAAATTTGTTTGAATTTATAACAAATGATTTGAATTCAAAGACGCGTATAATTGGAGAAACTTTCATCATGTTCGGCAAGAAGATTGCATTAGCTTTATTATTGACATCTGCTACGACGGTAACAGCTTTTGCTCAAGCCCCTGCTATTATTAATGAATTTAATGATTGGGGTGCATATTCGTATCAGTCATCACAGGGTAAATTATGTTATGTATTGACGCCGCACAAGACAGCAGCTCCATTATCAGAAAATGGTAAAACGCTTTCTCATGGTCAAAATTATATTTTAGTAGCTCAGCGTAAAGGGCAAACCACGACTTATGAACCGCAAGTCATGATGAGTTACAAAATGAAGGAAGGCTCTAAAGTCGCAATGACAATTGGCGATAAGAGTTATACATTCTATACACGAGGAAAAGTTGCACACCTAGAAAATGTTGCACAAGAAGCTGCTGTTGTAGGCGCACTTCGAGCAGGCAGCACTGCATCTATTCAAGTGATCTCATCTCGCAATGGTGCTCAACGTGATTACAGCTTCTCCTTGTCCGGCATATCGGCAGCCCTAAAGAACATTGCCGACTGCAAATAGACTTTGTTAAGGTTTATAACGCTTCATATAAAACAATCAATTTTCATTAACAAAGTGACGAATGTCACTTTTGGTGTTATTGGCTTGTCAAAATCCTCAAATGAGGCCTTCATATAAGGCCAGAACAAGGAATGACGAGATCATGGCAATTTCAATTGATCTTCAAGATAAAGACAAACGTCGCAATCTGGCAGAGCGCACGAATACGTTTCAAAACAACAAACCAAGTCTTATAGGTTTGTCGCGCGATGAATTGAAAGAAAAGCTCGCCAGCATTGGCATTGCAGATAAACAATTGCGCATGCGCGCAACGCAGATTTGGCATTGGCTTTATATTCGAGGCGTCTCAGATTTTTCCGATATGCAAAATGTCTCGAAAGATCTGCGCGGGTTATTGGCAGAGAACTTTGATATTTCACGCCCGGAAATTATTGAAGAACAAATCTCAAATGATGGCACACGAAAATGGTTGATGCGCTTTCCATCCGGCGGTGCAGGCAAACCTGTTGAAGTCGAGACTGTTTACATCCCCGAAGATGATCGCGGTACTCTTTGTATTTCCAGCCAAGTCGGTTGCACACTCACATGCACCTTCTGCCATACAGGCACACAAAAGCTTGTCCGTAATTTAACATCTGGTGAAATTCTAGCTCAGTTGCTTGTGGCAAAGGATCGATTAGGAGACTTCCCAAATAAAGACACGCCGGTGGGCGGTTTTATACCAACCGGAGAACGGAAAGTATCCAACATTGTTATGATGGGAATGGGTGAGCCGCTTTATAACTTTGAGAATGTTAAAAAGGCGCTCTTGATTGCTATCGACGGTGAAGGTATCGCGCTCTCAAGACGACGCGTTACCCTCTCAACATCCGGCGTGGTGCCAGAAATATATCGCACGGGTGAAGAAATCGGTGTCATGCTGGCAATATCGCTCCATGCGACACGCGATGAACTGCGTGACGAGTTAGTACCTATCAATAAAAAATACCCGATAAAGGACCTTATGGAAGCTTGCCGCACATATAAGGGCGCAAATAATGCGAGGCGTATTACATTTGAATATGTAATGCTAAAAGGGGTAAATGACAGTTTACAGGACGCAAAAGAACTCGTCATGCTTTTGAAAAACATCCCTGCTAAAATTAATCTTATTCCATTCAACCCTTGGCCCGGCTCACAATATGAATGTTCCGACTGGGAGCAAATTGAAAAGTTTGCTGATTTCATCAATCAAGCCGGTTATGCCTCCCCAATCCGCACGCCTCGTGGACGTGATATCCTAGCTGCATGCGGCCAGTTGAAATCAGAATCCGAACGCCTACGTAAAACAGAACGCGCTGCACTTGAAGCCATGATGATTTCTGGCCATGGCGAAGCCTAACTTTTTCGAGATTACATTTTGAGCCAGTTAATACGAATATTTCTAAGATTTGTTACTATCACATTCGGCTTCACAGCAGCCTGCATCGCAGCTGCGACCGCTTATGCTTTTTTATCAGGCTTGATTAGACAAGATGATTTTGAAACATATGGAAGCGTTGAACTTGGAATATCGCTTACGATTATGTTGACCGGCCTTAGCGCAAAATTCGCACAGATCGCATTTACTCCGGCATTCATCGTTATTCTGATTTTTGAAATTAAGGCGATCCGCGACTGGATTGTCTATCTCGTTTCAGCAGCCATAATAAGTATTGTTGCTCTTTTTGCTTTTGGAACAGAAATTATCGATTTTAACAGGGCCGCAATTTACACAGTTAGTGCGATAATAGGTGGGTTTATTTATTGGTTATTTGTCGGCCAACGTGCTGGCAAGTGGCGCGATCGCTAATCTCAAAAACATATGATCTTAATATACAAAAGGGGCCCATTTGAGTAGGCCCCTTTATATTGAAGAAGGTTCGCGATAGATTAGGAAGGAGGCAAACCTTCTTTTGAGGAAGGCTTATCTATTTGAGAATTCAGGATAAGCTTCGATACCAACTTCAGCTTTATCCATACCCATCATCTCGTCTTCATCAGATGCGCGAATACCGACAGTTTTTTTCAAAACATACCAAACGGCTGCTGATGTAATTACCGTAAATGCACCCATCGCAGCAATACCCATAACCTGTGTACCATAGCTTGCATCTGAATTTGTGGCAGGAACAATCAGAGTTCCCCAAATACCTGCAAGCAAGTGAACAGGGATAGCGCCGACAACATCATCAATTTTTAACTTATCAAGCATTGGCACTGCAAAGACCACAATCGCACCGCCGACGGCGCCGATCAAAATTGATGCGCCACCTGATGGCGCAAGTGGCTCGGCTGTGATTGAAACCAGACCAGCAAGCGCACCGTTAAGTGCCATCGTTACATCGATCTTCTTATACATTAGCTGAGTTAAGATCACTGTTGCGACCACACCACCCGTAGCGGCCAAATTCGTATTGGCAAAAATACGTGACACATCAGATGCATCGGCAATTGTACCCATAGCAAGCTGAGACGCACCATTGAAGCCGAACCAACCAAGCCAAAGAATAAATGTACCCAATGTTGCAAGTGGAATGGAGGAACCTGGCATTGGAACCGTGCGACCGTCAACATATTTGCCCTTACGCGCACCCAGAATAATTGCACCAGTTAGAGCTGCCCAACCGCCGACTGAGTGGACGATTGTTGAACCCGCAAAATCGGAAAATCCAGCTCCTGATAACCAACCAGCGCCCCATGTCCAAGCACCAGTTATTGGATATAAAATACCCGTAAGGATCGCTGTGAAGATCATAAATGGCCAAACTTTAATACGTTCGGCAACAGCCCCAGAAACAATAGATGCTGTCGTTGCAACAAATACCATCTGGAAGAACCAGTCAGAAGCTGTTGAATAACCAGTTTCAAGCGCATTGCCGCCAACTGGGTCAAATCCATATGAGAATGCAACGGATCCGAAGTACCCACCATCAACACCGACATACATTACATTATAGCCAATAGCCCAATACATAATACCGGCGATTGAATAGAGTGCGATGTTTTTCAGACATTGCATTGAAACATTTTTAGATCGAACAAGACCTGCTTCTAGCATAGCAAAACCAGCTGCCATGAACATGACCAAGAAGCCACCCACAAGGAAAAGTAGCGTATTGAAGATGTAGGCAGTCTCTGCTTTCGTGGCAAACTCAGATTCCTGGGCAAGAACAGGCGTTGCACTTAAAGCCAACCCTGTCAGCGATGTCGCGATGAACGACTTTGCGTTAAACATTTTCATTATCATAATACTCCTAATTACCTTACAGAGCTTCAGCGTCTGTTTCGCCTGTACGGATACGTACGGCCTGATCAATTGAATATGAGAAGATTTTGCCATCACCGATCTGTCCGGTTTTGGCAGCTGATGTAATTGCTTCAATCGCGCCATCAACCGCATCAGAGGCAACCGCAATTTCGATTTTTAATTTTGGCAAGAAACTAACGGCATACTCGGTGCCGCGATAAATTTCTGTGTGCCCCTTTTGACGTCCGTAACCTTTGACTTCGGTTACAGTTAAACCTTGAATTCCGATGTCTGTAAGAGCTTCACGCACTTCATCTAATTTGAACGGCTTTATTATGGCCATAACGATTTTCATATCGTTTCCCATCCTTTGTTTGAACATGACGTTTTACCGTCCCTCAGTTCTGCGAAGCACAAGCGCCTGCAGCTAAACTAAAGGATTCAAGTTCCGTGCCAGTTTGATGGGTAATTTTTATCTATTTGATTTTGTTAAATAAAATATGAGTTATGTAAAAAAATCACACAAAATGATTATTTTTTATGCAAATTTAATTTGCATATTTTTTAGGCAAATTTGTGCTGGCGATTAAGAATTATGCATGTGACCGTTTTCGAATCAGACCTTCTTGCGCAACAGTCGCAACAAGTGTGCCATCACGTGTGAAAAAAGAACCTTGCGCCATACCGCGGCCACCAGAGCTTATGGGACTATGCATGTCAAACAATATCCAATCATCAAGAATTAATGGATGGTGAAACCACACAGCCTGATCCAAACTTACACTATGCGCAACCCCTTCAAATATGCTCACACCGTGCGGCATAAGTGCGGTATCTATAAATAGAGTATCAGATGCATAAGCTAAAATCGCGGCACTTAAGGCTTGATCCAATGGCTCATTCATTGGTTGCTTTAAACGTAGCCAGATCGATTGCTGAGGCCGCTTTTCACTCTCGCCCATATATCTTTCAAAAGATGTAGGCCTAAAATCAAACGGCCGCTCTTTTGTTGCATAAGCCACGAATCCAGCACAAGATTTAGCATCCTTCGATGATAAAAATGCTTCAAAGTCAATATCTTCCGGCATTGGTACATGGGGCATAACATTTTGATGGCAAAAGCCATCACGCGGTAAATGAAACGACAACTGCATTGTAAACACAAGCAAGTCATTCTGATAAACCTCAACACTTCGCATGGAAAAACTTGCTCCATCCCGCACCCGTGTGACCTGAATCTCAAGCGGCAATTCGGGATTTCCCGCTCTTAAGAAGTAGCTATGGAAAGAATGAACATGTCTTGAAACCGCAACTGTCTTTTGCGCGGCGGCCACAGCTTGAGCTAAAAACTGTCCACCAAATATACGAAGACGACCAAAATCAGGAGAATGCACGACAAACCTGTCTTCGCCCACCTCCGTCAATTCAAGACTGTTTAAAAGCTTGGCAACACTCTCATGCAATTTGCGCGACATTATGCATCCATAAATTCATTTCGAAGTTAAATGGCTTTACGCTATAGTTATGCCATTAATCAATTGCAGTGTGACTGATTAGGGGTTTAGAAAATGACAAAACATCAGGTAGATATATTAATCGCGGGCGCTGGATATGTTGGCTTGGCAACTGCGGTTGCTATTAAAAAGGCCGCCACCCACCTTAATATTATGGTTGTTGACGCTGCCCCTAAAAATGTCTGGAAGAACGATCAACGTGCATCAGCAATTGCGGTAGCAGCGGAAAACATGCTTGTTGCATTGGGTGCTTGGGACGACATCAAACCTGACGCGCAACCTATAAATAAAATGATCGTTACGGATTCTGACGTAAATGACCCCATACGACCGATCTTTCTAAATTTCGATGGCGCAGTGGAAGATGGCAACGGTGAAGGACGCCCGTTTGCACATATGATTCCAAACAAATCAATGATCTCGGCACTTCGATCTTTGGCCGATGAACTGGATATCACAATCCGGCAATCCTGCCCGGTAACGGGCTTTGAAAAAAGTGCCGCATCAGTCAATGTGACCCTGAAATCAGGAGATATTGTGACAGCCAAATTGCTTATTGCAGCAGACGGAGCGCGATCCAACATTAGATCGATGGCAAAAATCCGAACCATGAGCTGGCAATATGGGCAATCAGGCATTGTGACAACCGTAGCCCATGAACGCCCACATAACGGACAAGCAGAAGAGCACTTTCTACCGAGCGGACCATTTGCAATATTACCGCTAAAAGGCAATCGATCTTCTTTAGTTTGGACAGAAACAGAAGAAAATGCGGAGAAATTGGTCAATGGCGATGATCTTGTTTTTGAAATGGAACTCGAGCGCCGTTTTGGGCACAGACTTGGTACTATTAAACAAGAGGGGGGGCGACGAGCCTTCCCATTAGGTCTCACGTTAGCGCGCGAATATGTGCAAGATCGAGTGGCGCTTGTTGGCGACGCTGCTCATGGTATCCACCCTATCGCAGGCCAAGGTCTTAATCTTGGTTTCAAAGGCGCTGCTGCTTTGGCACAGACTATTGTGGAAGCAGATCGCCTCGGGATGGATATAGGCGCACTGGATGTTCTTGAGCGCTACCAGCTGTGGCGACGTTTTGATACGGTTCAAATGGGCGTCACAACGGATGTACTCAACCGTATGTTCTCAAATGACATCACCCCGCTACGCCATCTTAGAGACTTTGGCCTTGGCCTTGTGGAGCGGATGCCAAAGCTAAAGTCATATTTCATCGAACAAGCTGCGGGCTTGCAGGGCGAAGAAGGTCCCAAACTACTTAAGGGTCAACCTATTTAGTAAAGTCAATAATTTAACTGAATTTACTCAGTTATCTTCCGTGCTTCTGAGACGAGCATAATCGGAACGCAATCTTTAATTGGAAAAGCTAACATTGCTTTTTCTGAGATGAGCTCTTGGGCTTCTTTATCGTAAGTTAAAGGCCCTTTCGTAAGCGGGCAGACTAAAAGCTGAAGTAATTTTGGATCAATATCGGGCGCTTTTGATACTAAATCGACCATAGCAATCCCTATTGTACTGTCTGCGGAGTTTCATCATCATCCGACGAATACCCCATATCCAAAAGCGCAACTAAAGTTTCCACGCGCGTTTTATAATCAGCTTCAAGAAGCGCTTGCTTTTCGGCAATATCAAACGGAACAAGGCTTGAAAGAATATTGACTAAATCAGGCACTCTCAATTGCTTATAATCATCAGTATCAATTTCAATATCATTGCTTTCTATATAGGTCATAAAATGAGCAAGTAGCTGAGGTCTATATTCGTCAGCCTCAGAGGAAGGTTCGGCCAGGTCTTTTACAAAAGGACAGATTTTTGCCACTCGATAAGGCTTCTTCACAGCCTTTTCTTCTTTTATGCGAAAACGACAAATCCCTGCAACAGAAACCACATACCGACCATCACCAGATTCAGCCAATGAAATTATGCGCCCCAACGTTCCTACATTGCAAAGATCATCCACGGGTTTTGCATCTTCTGTTACATAGTTTGTCTGAACCACCGCGACCAACCTATCTCCGGCAAGCGCATCGTCAAACAGTTCAAGATACCGCGGCTCAAAAATATTTAGTGGCAGGACACTACCTGGTAATAAGAAGGCACCAGATAACGGGAAAAGACGTGCCTCATTTGGCAGGTCTTCTTCGCTCCGATAATGCATATTTCCTACTTGCATGACATATCCTTTTCTTAGAATAACATGATGCCAATATTGAACGAACTAATCAAACACCAAATCGGAAAAACTGCCTGAGAGCTTAGCTTATGAAAATAAGACCGACGACAATTTGCGCCGACCAGATGCGCTTGCAGGGTCGGCAGGACCCCACGCTTCAAAAAAATCGAGTAACACTTTACGTGCGCCATCATCGTTCCACTCGCGATCACGCTTCATGATAGCGATCAACTCGTCGACAGCCCTATCTTTATCGCCCATGGCATTATAAATTTTTGCCAGATCCACACGTGCTTCATGATCATTTTCATCTGCAGCGAGCCTTGCTTGCAGCTCATCAGGATCACCAAGATCAGAAACTTCTTTTGCCATTGAAACACGCTTTATAGCACCGGCGATTGTCGGCTCTGTTTTTGCATCCTCTGGCAGGCGGTCCAACAATTCTGCAGCTTGATCGAGTTTGCGACTTTCGATCATACAGTCAACAATACCAGCAATCGCACGAGGATTACCCTTATCTTCCTGCATAACAATGGAAAATGCCTGTGCAGCTTGCTCTATATCGCCACCGCTCAACGCAGCTTCGCCAGCCTCTAGCATTTGTTCAATGCGTTCCTGCATTTGCGCTTGCGGTGAAGATGCAGCAAGCTTTGTGATCATCTCATTGATCTTGCTTTCAGGTACCATACCCATAAAACCATCAACTGGTTGACCACCGACATATGCTGCCACAGCTGGAATTGATTGAATTCCCATCTGACTGGCAATTTCCGGATATTTCTCAATATCAAGCTTTACAAGCCGAACAGCACCAGCAGCTTTTTTAACAGCGTTTTCAAGTAATGGGGTAAGCTGTTTACATGGCCCACACCAAGGGGCCCAAAAATCCACAATGATAGGCATCTGCGCAGAAGCTTGAACCACATCACGTGCAAAATCATTGGTTGTTGTGTCAATAATAAGTTCACCACTTGGCGCTGGCTGAGATGGCGCAGGGCTAGTTGGTGTCGCCCCCACATTCACGCTACCGCCGCCATAAGAGACCGATCCCTGATATTGGCTACCATCATTATGTGCGTATGGATTATCGTTATCACTCATTATATCTACTCATCTATTTGCGCTACTATCAGCATTGATCATCCAAAATCGTATCAGATCACGCTCTGCGAAGGTATTATCTCATATAATCGACTTGATATAGATTTATTGTGAAATTTTCAAAATTAAAGGGTCATGCCCAAAATGTTTTGCAAAGCGAATAAGATCATCTCTGTGAATTGACGTCGTTGCATCATTCTGCAAGGGGTGACAATTGATAATTTCATGCTCCAGCAAAGGTTTGTCTATAACCATATTTACCCGATGATTAGTATCATTCATGACAGCAAATGCCGTGACAGAACCAGGGATAACACCCAGATACTCTAACAATTTATCAGGCTTGCCAAATGAAACACGGCTCCGCGCGTCAATCAGAGTGTGAATTTTCTTCAAATCCACATCTGCATGCTCTTCTAAAACGACTAAAAAAAAATTGTCTTTTTTATCCTTTAGAAAAAGGTTCTTTGTATGCCCTCCAGGGATATCAGAGCAAAGCGAATTAGATTCCTCAACGGTAAAAACTGGTTCATGATCATAATTTGTATAAGAGATACCCAGATCGTCTAGTATTTCCAGCAAATCATCTTTGGTCTTCTGCATTTATCTTCACTCACCTATTTTGGAATAATAGCACCTTGGTGGGCGATAACATTCAAGGCAATATTATGTCCAGCAAGCAAAGCTTCATCAATTGACTTCCGCTCGAGAATTGCCGCCAAAAATGCACCATTAAAACTATCGCCAGCAGATGTCGTATCTACAATTTTGGTTGCTTTGTTAAATACCGCTTCGCTGGATTGCTGCTGACCACTCAGTATCGCAAGAGGACCACTAGCCCCTCGCTTAACAGCCATTAACGGGGCAGCGTAAGAAGAAAGACGTTCAAGAGCAGCAGCTTCACAATCATCTGCAAATAGGGCCATTTCATCATCGATGGAAGGCAATCCGATATCGCAAAGCTTCCATGCACGCGTAACAACTTGTTGCGCGATCTTTTTATCCGACCAAAGATGCGGGCGGTAGTTGGAATCAAAAGCAAAACGCACACCTTTTTTCCTAGATTCCTCAATCCAATCCAACAGTGACATAACAATATTAACTGGCAAAATGGCAAATGTAATTGCACTTAGGTAAACGACATCCATCCCTTCAAGAGACGTAAAATCAGCATCACCTTGCTCTGTAGAAAACAGTGTGCGAGCTGCGGAATTTTCCCGCCAATAGGAAAATACTCGATCACCCGTATGATCTTTTGAAATGGCGTAAATACCCGGTGAACGACTTTCGTGCTTTGAAACAAAGCTACAATCAATGTTCTCGGCTTCTATATATTCAATCATCACAGAAGAAAAATTATCCTGCCCAAGGCGAGAATTGAAATATACCTGGTGGTCTGGTGATAAACACCGTTTTAAATATATCGCCGTATTCAACGCGTCTCCGGCAAAACCGATACCGGCTTGGCGTCCGCTTTCATCAAGCGACAATTCAATCATTGCTTCACCGATACAGGCAATCTTCAACGGTTTCATGGAATACTTTCTCATTATTAAATTTCAGACATCAAATTTGTAATATCTTCAATTTTCCCAACAATCAAAAGATTGAGAAATTTTATTGTTCTTTCTGAAAATTGGTTACTATCGGCAAGCTTAGTTGGCATAAAATCAGATAGCTCACTTAGATTTTGATAGATTTTAGAAGCACTACTTCCAGCGCTTGATACAGCTTCCGCGATCTCAGTTACCTTCGGATCTTGCAATTCATATTTCGAACCATCTGGCATCTGTCCTAAACAATACCGCATCCAGGCCGCTGTAGCGAGTGCAAAGCAATCAACCGATAGACCTTTGTCCAAACACGAAACCGCAGGTGCAAAAATTCTCTGTGGGAGTTTCTGCGTACCATCCATCGCTATTTGGTAGGTCTGATGAGCTATATTGGGGTTTTCAAATCGCTCAATCAACTGAGAACGATAATCATCAAAATTTATCTCCTCCAACGGGTCCAATGTTCTTGCGGCAGCCTGCATATGCATATCAACCAAAGTTGCAAGTTGTTTGCGTCTCATGACATCGCGCACATAAATACATCCCTGCACATACCCCAAATATGCAAGCATTGAGTGCGCGCCATTTAGCATCCGTAACTTCATGTTCTCATATGGTGCAACATCATCAACAAGAAGTGCACCTGCATCTTCCCATGGCGGACGAGGGCCGCAGAAATTATCTTCAATAACCCATTGCGTAAACGCTTCAGTTTCTACTGGTGTTTTATCCTCTTGACCAAGAATGCCGCTCACTTCAGCAATCAATTCTGGCGTTGTCGCAGGCGTTATGCGGTCCACCATCGTATTCGGGAAACAAGTATTTTCTGCAATCCACACACCAAGCATCGGATCTACACGTCTGGCAAAATCTAAAACACCCACACGCACCATGTCACCATTATCAGGCAAATTATCACAACACAGCACCGTAAATGAGCGCAGCCCCAGATCTCGCCTCAATTTCAACCCCTTGGCCAACATGCCAATAACGCCAACTGGTTGTTCCGGATTAGCCAAATCATTTGCGATACTTGGATGCTGAGGATCAATACCGCTTTTATCCCGCAATATACCATAGGCTTTTTCAGTAACAGTTATGCTGACAATATGCGTACACGGTGAGGAAAAAGCTTCTATGATTGGTGCTGTATCTCGACTTGCCGCAACAACGCCGGAAATTGAACCAATCTTTCGAATATTCGGTTGACCATCTTGATCTCGCAGAACAAGAGAATAAACCCCATCTTGAGCATTCAACGCATCGGCAATGTGCCTACTCTGCAAACTAACACCCAATATACGCCAATCACCACCAGTTTTGGACAAAACATCATCCGTGTAAACCGCCTGATGAGCTCGATGAAAAGCACCAATACCTATATGTACAATACTAACACCATGCCTATCAGGAACGTAGGGGATTTCATCAATATTTGCCATTTATCAACAGACTACTTTCTTCAAAATTTAAAGTTATAGGCGGACTTAGGCAATCGATATGTCAGATCAATAGCAACCTCGATGGCTTCATCAATGTCCAGTATATGTTGTGCAACTTGCCCTGATAAGAAACTAGCATCCACGCGCCGCGCAACATCATGCCGCGCTGGGATTGAAGGGAAGGCACGCGTATCGTCATTAAAGCCGACACTATTGTAAAACCCTGCTGTTTCTGTTGTAAATTGACGAAAGCGCATCATTCCTTCAGGGCTATCATGAAACCACCAAGCTGGGCCAAGTTTTAAACATGGATAAGCCCCAGCAAGGGGAGCAAATTCACGCGCATATACTGTTTCATCTAAAGTGAAGAGGATAATTGAAAGGTTTTTCTCCATCCCGAACTTATTCAACAATGGTTGGAGTGCAGACACATATTCAGTTTGTGCAGGGATATCAAAGCCCTTGTCGCGACCATATTGATCGAATACCCAATTATTGTGATTCCGGTGCGATCCACAATGCAACTGCATGACTAAACCATCATCAATGCTCATAGAGGCCATTTCTGTGAGCATCTGCGCACAGAAAAGATCATGATCCGATGTTGTTCCCTGCTCGCTCATAATTTTCGCAAATAATATTTCAGCCTCTGTCGTGCTTAAGTCCGCGGTTTGAGCCGTTGTAAAACCATGATCTGTCGCTGTCGCACCGAGTGATTTAAAATATGATCGACGAGTGCGATGCGCATTTAAATAACCCTGCCAGCTATATGTATCCTCACCCGTCAGCTCACCAAGTTTTGCAACACTGCTCATAAACTCGCTATGATTCGGGTCAATTGCAGCATCAGGCCGGTAAGTCGGCACAACCAAGCCTTGCCAACCATCCTCAACAATCTTCTTGTGATACTTCAAGTCATCTGTGCAGGCGTCAGTTGTAGCAATAATTTCGATGTTGAATTGATCATATAATGCGCGCGGTCGAAACTCATCCGACCTGATCTTTTCAGATATAAGATCATAGATTTCGTCAGCGGTTTCTGCATCAAGCCGCTTTTCAATTCCGAAAAGTTTTTCAAAGGTATAATCCAACCAGAGCCGTGAAGGTGTTCCACGAAATAAATAATAATGCTTAGCAAAGAGTTTCCAGATCTTACGGCTATCTGTCGTATAGAAGGAATCATCTTTGGGTTCGATGCCGAGATCTGAATATGATAGACCTTGTGAGACCAACATCCGCAAAATATAGTGATCAGGAATGATCAACAACTTCGTGGGATCGGGGAATAAGTCATTTTCTGAAAACCAGGAGGGCTCAGTATGCCCATGAGGGCAGATCAGAGGCAGCTTTTCAATTTGTGAAAAAATTTCACGCGCAATTATCCGCTGTTCGTTATCAATTGGAAATAATCTATCTTCACTCAGCATTTCATTACTCTGCTACATCGAAACTGCATTAATGCGTTCGCCGATCGAATTAACTCGGTCAACTATACTTGACGATGATAGATACCACAGATCATTTTTTTGCACACCCGATCAGAAGTGCGGCATCAATCATCCCACTATATCAAAGTAACATCTTATATATATTCATACATACATGTTTTTTAAAGCCGAGAAGAATGGCCAAATAGACTCCCTCAATTCACCGGATAAACAGATAGATAGCGCAATTCACACAAGAATTGGCACCGAAACTCATATGTACAAAGGTGAAATAAGTGACACATCATAAGATTTTCAAAGAGTTGCGATTTATCTTCATTTTATTGTTGCAATTCATTTCATCTTGCGCCATATAGCGCAGGTCTTCAGTGACACACGTATTCATAATACCTCAGAATACGATGTTGAGCGGGTGTAGCTCAGGGGTAGAGCATAACCTTGCCAAGGTTAGGGTCGAGCGTTCGAATCGCTTCACCCGCTCCAATTTTCTTCAACAATTACAATAACTTATATAATCACTTAATAAACTCACGTACCCCAGTATTTGCTAGCACAGTCTTAGCACAGTCCGGTTTTAGCGATTTTGAGATCAATGATTTCAATGCTTTAGGAAACTGTGTTTTTGAATTTAGCACAGTTCTAGCACAGTCACCTACCCTTACGCTTTTTTGGAGCGGGGTATTTGGGGTGGTTTTGTGCCGTTAAAAAGCAGAACTTCTCGTTGTAAAAATAATTTGAAGCTTAGAGCTAGAGGCCATACTACATCTGCACTATTCTTTGGCACGCGGATAGATAGACAATAAGTAATAATTGTATAATGTAGGTTTGCAGCGATTTGATTTAAACTGAAGGGTAAAATAGTGAAACACGTTGTTTTTGTATTTGGCTTAGTACTTGCATTTTTTATTCAATCTTATGCGGCTTTCTCGCAATCTGCAGAAGAACGAGCGGGCGAATTGAAAAATTGGCGCGAACAATGCAACCATCCAGACCCTGACTTGCGTTTGGCATACTTGGAAGCAGCTCTTGAGACAAATGACGCTTCAATTAATCGAATATGTGTACGCCTGGCTTTAAAAAGTGATAATGCAGATTTGAGAAATCTGGGACTGCGAGCTGCAATTGCGAGCTTTGATCAGATTACGTTCGAGGTAGATATGCCATTGGAATTGTCCTTGCCCCCTATAATTAGGCCATTAAATTTGTAAAACTCTAAGAGATTTGAGGAGTGTACTTATGGCCCGGAAGCGTTATTCGGATGAAGACGTTTTGCGTTTATTACGTGAGATTGAGTTAAATTTAGCAAGTG
>NZ_JBFNGQ010000012.1:0-128478 GCF_040784015.1 Lentilitoribacter sp. EG35 | reverse complement strand
TGATTTTCGTTTCTGCGCTTCAGATGCGATCATCTGTGAGTATTTTATCACCCATCTATTTAGTGTCGCATGATCAACTTCCAAATCACGATAAGAAACAGCATATCGAACATAAAAATATACCGCATATAAAATCACATCTTTGGGATAGTGGCTGCCTTTGAAATTGATCATGAAGTCATCTTTGCCTTGATAGTATTGATGACAGATCAAATACGTTCGAAAGATTGACAATGGTTATATAATGCTAAACTTTGCGACAGAACCAACTTAACCTGCAACAAACTTTGCGACATTACCATTACCAGAGTGTATAACCACAATCTACTGGCAATACTGCGCCAGTAATCGCACTGGAAGCATCTGAAACAAGGAAAAGAATTGTAGATGCGACTTCATCGGGTAAAGCGACGCGCCGCATTGGCGTGTTATCCATCCAAATCGGAAAAAGCGTTTCATCATCAAACCCGCCGCGAGACATCTCCGTGTCAACGTATGTTGGAGCAATTGAATTTACTCGAACCCCCCTTTCGGCCCACTCAGCTGCCAGCGATTTTGTCATATGATGCACCCCAGCCTTAGCCGCGTTATACTGGGTTTGTCTCTGTGGTTTATTTGAAATAAGACCCGAGATTGAACCAAGAGTAACAATGTTCCCCCCCTTTGCCTGCAGCATCCTGCGCCCAAATTCACGACACGTCCAAAAGCTTCCGTTCAGATTGACATCAAGTACCCGATGCCATACGTCATCGGCCATATCCTCGCTTGGTGTATCGGGCCATGCAATCCCTGCGTTCGCAACAAGGATATCCACGCCTCCCATTTGAGTTGTAATTTGTTCGGTGACGGTAGAAACGCTTTGGGAATCTGTCACGTCCATCACGGCAGTTGATACTGAATAACCTAGTTCGCTTAATGCACGCTTGGCTTCATCAAGAAGTGCTGAATCGACATCCGTTATCGTAAGGCTTGCACCTGCCTCTGCTAAAGCTTGAGTGGCGGCAAAGCCTATACCCCGTCCACCACCCGTAATAACAGCTTTGCGGCCATCAAGCCTGAATTTTTCGATATACATCTGTTTATCCTTACCTTCGTCAAAAAGTTACTATACTTTTTCTTGCCCTAAAACCAATATGCAGCCAGCCGAGAACGTATCACCAAGGCCTATTGTAGCAACAGGTTGAATTAGATATGGTGTTGCAACACTAATATAGTTCCACTCACCCTCGAGGCGACTACTGGTATAGGGCGTTTCAGTAAAACGTGATTTTTCAGGAACCTTAACCTCCGAAACCACTGTTCCGTGCGCCGCTCGCACTGCAGAAAGAAGACTTCCGGTAATAAGCGCCTCGGTTTCCGTTTCGGCAGATCGGCGTGTGACACTTGAAGCCCAATCATCAGCATGGACGCAAAGACGTTCAACGCCTAGCTGTTGCGCCACCTCGACCATATGTTCTGGCGTGGCCGTTCTCCCATAAGCAACATCGGGAAATTCAGATGCACTCATTCCCAGCGAAGTGGCTATACCGCCTACCGCCTTAAGAACAGCATCAAGTGTAGCCTTATCTTCGTATCCACCGAGCTCAAGGTGTAGCCAACGTAGCCCATTGGTACGCCAAGTCTCTACAAGACCTTTCAGGTAGGACAATTCAGCATCAATGCGATGACTTGGAACGCTGCCTAAGCCACCAATCAATGCTGCTGCATTACCCGCAATTTTGTTCGAATAAGTATCAAATTCGGGATCACGCTCAAGTCCAGGGTCATCGAACCGCACAATTACCCTAGAAGACCGTGGCAAGGCTGTGCCAGCAATTGTTTCACCGGCAGAAAACTCAAAAATAAAAATTTCTGGCATTTGCGATGTCGTGGGTTCGACGTGCCGACCCTCAAATAATTTATTTCCGACAGCAATGTTCACGTTTGCAGGCAATGTTGAAAGAAGAACTTCATTTCGGTTCCCAAGAGCGACCAAATTTGGAACCCCAATAGCCGCAAGCGCCGCAGCTGCTTGCGGGCCGGTTCCTCCAATAGACCTATTTAATGAGAGGCGTTCACGCAGCCATTCGGGCCCACCTTTCCAAGTGCAGCGTAGTTCCCCACCACGACCAGCGATGGCGCGCCGCTGCAATTTATCAAACAGATCTCGAGCACCTGATGGACTTGAGCTTGTTACAGCCTTATCCAAATCCATAAGGCGGCAAACCGCGTCAACGCAAGCATTGGAAAGACATAAGGCAATAGGCGCGTCAACTACACATTGCTTTAAGTTATTCGCTGTCCGCATATACCGCGCACGCCAAGATTGTTCATCCAAGGTTTTCGGTTCCAGTGACATCAATGGCTCTCAAATCTAAATCTATACAATAGTAAATCCACCATCGATCGGAAGGGTGACACCTGTAATCATTGAAGCCCAGTCCGATAAGAGAAATGTGATCGGGCGGGCAACCTCTTCAGGTGTCGCCCATCGCCCAAGCGGCATCCGATCTAGAAATGGCCCGGCAATATGCGGTTGGGTCCAGTGGTCGCGGGAAATGTCTGTTAGCACAACAGTCGGGTTCACGCTGTTCACGCGAATACCGTACTGCCCCAATTCCAACGAAGATGACCGCGTAATACTATCAAGCGCCGCTTTTGATGCGGCATATGAAATATGCCCCCAAAGCGCGATAAGCGCGGCTTGACTAGAAATATTTACGATCGCACCACCTTTGCCCGCAGCCACCATCGAGGTTGTTGCATACTTTGTTACCAGAAGTGCTCCTCGCGTGTTAACTGAAATTACGCGATCAAACACCTCTATATCAGTACTCATGGGTGTGGCTATCTCTCCACCAAACCCTGCCGAATTTACCACGCCCCAAATCTCTATCCCATTCAACGCAGAGGCGACGCTATCTTCCTCTTCAATGTTGAATGTAATTGTCTCGCAACCTGTTTCTGTCGCCAGTGCTTCAAGGGTATCAGTATTTCGGCCATGGGCGAGTACAGTAGCGCCGTGCTGGACCAATTCGCGCACAACCGCACTGCCGATACCTCCCGTGGCTCCTGTAACCAGAATTCTTCGACCGGTAAAAATCAAACCATTTTCCATTTGTTTTCATTTCATAATATTAATTTCAGTTAGGTTATACGTTCGCCCGAAATATCAAAAATATATCGTAGATTTACTGTCAGATAGCTGCATCTCGTTGATTGCAACTATCAAGATAATAATCTCGATAGATGTGCCAACTATTTTTTATCCCCCAGCATCCTCACCCCAAAGATCGTTTTCAGATACTATTACACAAAAGATGCTTTATGTATTCTTGCGTTTTAAGCGAAATCTGATCTATTTTTAATTTACTACTTGTTCATTCTTACGTTCTCTATGTTTTGATCGCTCGCGGAAAACGGAAGCCCTTGATGCTGGGCAAGACTGCAAAATTATTCATCGCAATTGACTACAAGATGCGGAGATCTGAAGCAACTTGGCAATATCCACAGGAATATTGGGTAAGAACCATGATGCAATCTAACGGATTCGTGGGCCGTCGGGTTGGAATAAAAGTATTTTTTCAGTTGGAATGCTGACCATCAATCCGCCACCTTTGTGGGCTTCGCGCCCGAGCGGGCTTTCAACTGTAATATTCTCGCCAGATGAAAGTTTTCCATAAATATACGAAACTCCGCCCAGATGTTCAGCATAGTTCACGGTTACCGGAATTCCGTCGCTATTGTTGGTGATTTCAAGATGCTCTGGGCGAATTCCGAAGACAATGCTCTTTAAACCTGAAGGAAGCCCATTCTGTGTTTTGATCGACAGGTTCCCACCACCTGGCAGGCTCACTGTAATCTTATTCCCCTTACTTCCCACGACATCAACATTTAGTAGATTGATGCTTGGCGATCCAATAAAGTTGGCAACAAACAGATTGTTCGGATTGTCATAAAGCTCTAACGGTTTGCCAACCTGCTCGATTGCACCGGCATTCAAAACAACTATTCGATCTGCAAGGGTCATTGCTTCGACCTGGTCGTGGGTCACATAGACTGACGTAATACCGATATCTTCTTGTAATTGCGCGATCTCGACACGCATCTGAACTCTTAGTTCGGCATCCAGATTTGATAGTGGTTCGTCAAACAAGAAAACCTTAGGTGAACGTACAAGCGCGCGACCAATCGCAACACGTTGACGCTGCCCACCTGAAAGTTGCGCGGGTTTACGTCCCATTAGTTCACCAAGCTGAAGTAGCTCAGAAACAGTTTTAACCTTTCGTACGACTTCCTCACTTGGCTCGCCCGCCATTCTGAGTGCAAAGTTCAAGTTTTTTTCGACAGAAAAGTGAGGGTATAAAGCGTAGGACTGGAACACCATCGCAATGTTGCGCTTGGCCGGATCCACATGTGTAACGTCTTCATCAGCGATGCTGATAATCCCTGAAGTTACACCTTCAAGTCCAGATATCATGCGAAGTAGAGTTGACTTGCCACACCCTGACGGGCCAACGAAAACTATAAATTCACCGTCTGCAATCTCCAGGTTAACATCATGGATCACCTGCAATGTCCCAAAGTATTTGTTGACATTCTTGAGTGATATATTCGACATTTACGTACTCTCCTAGCGTTCAAATTGATTTATAGGCTTAGTGAATGATCCAGAATAATGGTTTGGTGCGTGTAGACAGCCAACTTGTAATTCATTGTCCGAAACCAAAATCTAGCAACGCAGTTGAAAGTGCGTCGTATTCATCCATTTTCAGCCCTTTTCTGCACCAGCTGTCAGCCCACCAATCATAAATCGTTGCATGACGACATAGACGACGATAACAGGCACTGTAATAATCGTCAGCGTGGCAAACATTGCTCCTGGTTGGGTAAAAAACTGACCACTATAGATGAGCGGAACCAAACTTAGCGGTTTGAGATGATCGGAATCCATAGTCACCAACGCTAGAACAAATTCATTGAAGCTTGTCATGAACTGAAAGATGACAACCACAGTCAGTGCAGGCCAGCTCAAAGGGAGCGCAATGAACCAAAAAAACTTGTATTGTGGAACGCCGTCAATCGTTGCAGCCTCTTCAAGGGATTTAGGAAGGGCTTCAAAAAAACCACGCAAAACGATAATGGCAAATGGCAGCCCGAGAGCAGTGTAAGGCAAGATGAGGCCAAAGTAGCTGTCTAGCAAACCAAGAGACTTATTGATTTGAAATATCGGCACAATCAGTGTCGGAACAGGTAACATTAGGGTTGTAATCAGCAAGAAGAACAATACGTTTTTCCCGCGAATTTTCATGCGAGCGAAAGCATAGGCAGCCATTGATCCAAACAATATCACAAATACAACGGACGCGAGTGTGATGAAAAGACTGTTGAATAGGTGTTGAAAAATCGGGGCATCTTCTAATACGATTTCAAAGTTCTTTGTACTGATATCGTTAAGCACCAACCCTCCGAACTTCGTTGATCTATTGTCTGGGGGAGCAAACGCGATGGCCAACATTATTGCGACCGGTGCGAGCCATACAAGCGCCAATCCGCTTAAGAATCCATTAGCAATGTATCGCGTAAGGCGTTGAGCGTGGATCATGCCTTTCCTCCTATCGCGAATTTGGCACCTAAGACCTTCACTTGAAAAATACTTAGCGCTAAAGATAAAATGAGAAGAATCACTGATAATGCAGATGCATAACCCATGTTTTGCAGCAAGAATCCTTGCTGAAATATGTAGTTGGGAAGCATTTCCGTGGCATGGTTCGGCCCACCTTTAGTCATGACAAAAATTAGCGGGAAAGTTTGCATAGTGCCGATCACGCCCAATAGCATTAATGTTAGGTGAACATGCTTGAGTATCGGCCATACAATATACATTGCGACCTGCCAAAGTTTGATGCCATCAAGTCGCGCAGCTTCCAACACATCTTTAGAAACGGTTTGCATGCCGGCAATGTAGAGAAGCATAGAGAAACCCATCCATTGCCAGACGTTGACGAGAATAACAGCGAAAATTGCGGTAGAAGTATCGGCGAGAAATGGATATGATAGAAAGTCTATACCAGTGGCCCGGCCAACGTCAGACAAAAGGCCGCCGAATGGATTATAGATGCGTTGCCATACAATCCCAACGACAACCGGTGAGACGATTGCAGGAATATAAAAAATTGCTCTAAACCAAGTCACCAGTTGCGAGCGAATTTCAAGCAGAAAAGCGATCACGAAACCTAATATCATTTGCGGCAAAATAGTAAGTGGTGCCCAATATACTGCATTTCGGATCGCGAGCCAAAATGCGGTATCGGACACAAATATTTTTTTATAGTTTGTAAAGCCAATAAATGTTCCGGGGTTAATTCCATCCCATTCAGTCATCCCTGCATAGAAAATGTAAAATGCCGGATAGAATACAAATATACCAAACAGAAACAGAGCTGGCGCTACGAACAACAGTCCTTGATGTTTCTTTAAATCTGTAAAACTCTTCATCCGAGACCTCATATTATGTATTGCCGGGCGCAAATTGCATGCGCCCGGATAATTGTTAGTTACTGTTCGCTGTCGTAACCAGCTTGTACCATAGCAGCACCTTCAACAGGTGTTTTATCCCCGGCAGCTACTGCGGCAAGCGCATCTTCAAGCGTTTGTTTCACTGCAGGAGAGGCAAGCTGGCGGGCATATTTCACAGTCGGAAGCATTTCTTCGGTAAACTTGTTCCAGACGGCCTCTTGATTTTTACTCCCGAATTTTTCCGGTGTCAGACCTACAAAAGCTGGCAGGTCGTTGAAAGTGTTGATGAGGGCTTGCGCACCAGCACCACCAATCCAGTCGGTCATCACTTTACAAGCTGCATCGTAGTCATCAACGTCTGTAGATATGCCAATCATGACGTCAATCCCACCTAGGAAGTCATCAGGTGCACCGTTGCCTGTTACGTCTGGGAATTTGAACGGCGCGTAGCCAGACAAGTTCTTTGAGAGTGGGGTTGGGTTCTCGCCGGCAGCTTGCTGGTTCCACCAAGCTCCCATAGGGAAAGTTGCAGCCCGTCCACTTTCAATCACTTCAACAGCGCCCGGGTAGTGAGATAAGCCCAATGCGCCTACTTGGAAGATTTTGTCGTCAAATAGGTTCTTCCAAACTTGGAAAGCTTCAACAAATGCAGGATCGTTAAACGAAGCTTCGCCTGCTGCAGCCTTATAGATTAAACCAGGTGCAATATTATGAATGATTTGCATGAAGACATCGCGTCGAATCCAACCATCGCTAGCGCCAATCATAATCGGAGCAAAGCCCATGCTGCGAGCCTTTTCCGCAAATGTTTTCAGCTCATCATAAGTTGTCGGCGGTTCCATGCCCATTTCTTTAAGAACAGGCACCGTATACCACATGTTGATGGTTTGCGTCAGGACAGGAAGACCATAAAAGTTTTCATCTCCTTCAGGGTTACCCAAACGTGCTTGTTCGATGGCCAAAGGAAAGAACTTTGATTGCCAATCGTCACCCCAAGTTGTTTGTGCACATTGCTGTACAGGGCTAAGGAAGTTGCGGTATTGTTGTGTTAAGGCGCCCGGCTCAAGGCCTACAATGTCAGGCAGGTCTCCGCTATTTGCCCGTGTCTGAAGGTCTACAATATATTCATTGTAGTTGAAGGTTTTTACTTCAATTTTAATGCCCGGATTTGCAGCTTCAGTCGCGGCAACCATTTTGTTGAGCGTCTGAACTACAGGGCTCCATGAACGGTAAGTGACCACTGTATCTTCAGCAATCGCAGTTGTAGCACTTGCGCACATCAGAGCAGCAGCGCTTGTTAGTAGCATTTTTTTCATGTTTTCCTCCCTGGAAAGTTAAGTAAAGTTTGGTTGTTGTATTGTGAATACGCCAAAGATTGCCGCAATCAGATCAACGTCGAAATTTGTCTCATTTCAGGATACTCCCATTTCCCATTTTGTTAATTTTTATCAGTCCTTTGCCTCGCCTGATGTAAACCTGTAGAAACTACCGAAGTGACCCCCTCTATGAGGAAATCGAATAGCACGGCAATTTGCAGCCGCGCTATTGTGTTTACTTCAGACCGGCTGCATCAAGGGCCGCATCAGCATCAAACCCATCATGAATGACCGCTTTGAAGGCCTTCGCAGCCTTTGAAGGATCTGGCGCGCCCCATAGATTTCGACCAACCACTGCACCCTTAGCCCCTGCGCGCATTGCATCGTAAGTTTGAGCAAGAGCTCCATGAAGAGTTTCTGTTTTTGGTCCGCCAGCGATAACGATCGGAACAGGGCAGGATGAAATAATACTCTTGAATGCTTCAAAATCGCCGGGATATCCAACCTTGATGACATCGACCCCAGTTTCAATCCCAATTCGCACTGCATAAGCAATCTCTTCAGGAGTAAAAACAATCTTTACGCCATCAGTATAGTCGCGTGGATATATATGAGCGACGATTGGCATCTCAAATTTAGCTGCCGCCTCGACTGAATCCGCCAACCATTGAATGTAGCCACCTTCAGTTTCTCCTCGCACCGGAATTGCAACCGCAAGAGCATCGGCACCATAGCGGACAGCTGCCTCTGGAGAGGATACAAGTTGACTGATCCGGTCATCAGGCACCCAGCAGCCGGCTTGAATGATCAATGCAGATTTCCCTGCATATTGTGGCCAGATATGACGTGCCGTACCTACTTGAGTTGTCATGCTGTCTGGCGTCTCGCGCATGATTTTCTCGATTGCGCTTGGCAGATTGGCCAACCCCCCTTGGCGGACATCTCCGTAACCGACGAAGTGGTCCACCGCGGCGCCAAATAGATTTCCAGATTTGTGTGAAAACAATCTCGACAACCGTATTGATGTTCCTAAGCCCATTGATATTCCTACTCTATATAAATTTTCAAATATTGTTAGACATACTATTACACAAAATATTACTTGTGTATTCTTGTGTTTCAAGCAAGATCATGCCTAAATCTCAGTTAGCATCGGCAAATTCTTATGTTCACTATGTTTTGGTTACGCAAAGAAACCCGGTTATAGAAGTAAAGTAGATTTGCCAATTCAGGAACGCGTTAAGATAACTGTAGGGAGGTTACATGCTTACAGAACAGCGAAGAACACAAATTCTCAGAGAGATCCAAATGTCGGGAATCGAAACGACCCGGGCTCTAGCTGTTAAATTTCAGGTCTCGGAGGTTACGATTCGTGCTGACCTAGATGTATTGGCCGACCGCCGCCAACTTGAACGAATTCATGGCGGCGCAAAAGCGCCAACTGTGGAATCACCTGCTGCGCTTTTCCATGAGCGGATGGAAGTTAACTTTCAAGCCAAGCGACGCATTGCGAGAGCAGCGGCAGAACTGATTGAAGACAATCAAACATTAGTGTTTGATGGTGGGTCGACTATGATGCAACTCGCGCTACATATGCCACCTGCGTCGAATATTGTCATTGCAACAAATTCAATGAATATTGCCCAGCAATTAATGAGCCGGACCGGAATGGAAGTCCACATGGTGGGGGGGAAGGTTGATATGCAAACAGTCAGTACGATGGGCGGTTTCGGTGGTAAGGATTTTGAGGACTTCGTTGCGCATAAAGTATTTGTTAGTGCACATCATATCGATGATGCTTTTGACGTCGTCGATATAGTTTCTGATGTTGCGCTAACCAAAAGACGAATGATGCAACTTGGAAGGCAAGTTATCCTTCTCGTTGATTCAAGTAAATGGAACAAAAGTGGTCCAGCAAAAGCGTTCCCATTATCATCGGTCGATATTGTGATCACAGATAGTGATATGCCCGCGAGTATTCGAAAAAAGCTCTATGATGCATCAATTGAAGTGATTTATGCCTAGATGGGTGTTGTTGGTTCTTGATGGCACTTCTCTTTTCCCATGCACTACTTCGCAACTAACGCGAATTACCAGGGTTCTGTCGCAAAGTTTAGCATTATATAACCATTGTCAATCTTTCGAACGTATTTGATCTGTCATCAATACTATCAGGCAAAGATGACTTCATGATCAATTTCAAAGGCAGCCACTATCCCAAAGATGTGATTTTAGGTGCGGTATATTTTTATGTTCGATATGCTGTTTCTTATCGTGACTTGGAAGAAATCATGACCGAACGTGGTGTGGAAGTTGATCATGCGACACTAAATAGATGGGTGATAAAATACTCACAGATGATCGCATCTGATGCGCAGAAACGAAAATCAAGATGAAATCAGTCTTGGCGAATGCCTTCTCGGGACATTGCCATGCAATGCCCTGCCAGGTAACAGACGAAACTTATATCAATGAGAGGGCAGCGAGTGGAGTTATTATTATCGTGCTGTTGATAAACATGGTAAAGCCTTAGGTTTCATGCTGTCTGAGCAACGTGATGCAAAGGCGCGCTCGGCGCTTCTTTAAACAAGCCATTGATAATAACGATGTGCCGGACAAGGTAGTCATCGACAAAAGTGGTGCCAATTTGGCTGGGTTACAATGGACCAATGTAATGTTGAAATTCACGAAAGAAAGCTCGTTGATCAAGATTTTGCAAGTGAAATATCTGAACAACATTATGGAGCAGGATCACCGTTTATCAAAAAACTGACACGCCCCATGATGAGTTTCAAATCGTTCTATTCAGCTTCAGCAACGCTGCAGGGAATTGAGATAGCACATATGATCCGGAAACATCAGTTCGGCAGAACCAACCAAACAACATTCCAACAATTTGCTGCATTCGCTGAATAATTGCGTCTACAGATAGGGCTAACTTAACCTGCAACAAACTTTGCGACATTACCTCCACTAACGCACCATCTAAGTCATCCGCAATAAACCCTCTAAGGTCGTAAAGCTCGACATGTTGATTGTCTTCTTCATTGGTCAAATGATTAGCAAGTTGCCGAGCACCCCCACGTTGCGATGCTTTTAAGATCATTGCTTACGTCCAGACTGGACACCCAATTCATTGAGTAGGGCGTTTCTCATAATATGGATATCGGCAATAGATTGATCGAGCATCACTTGTGTATCTGGCGATACAATCAATGATCCAGATTTTGCAGCTCGAGAAAGTTCATTCAGATTTTTCGCAATCTCAGACCGACCAAGCAGCCCTAGAATTTTGGCGCACTCAGTTCTGCCTTTGTATTTCTCTTTGCGATTTTCAATTTCATCCTTGTTGAAAAGCTTTGATCGAACGAATTCAGCCAATGACTTTTTCCCCGCACGGGATTCCAAATTGGCGCGTTCTTCAAAAGTTAAGCGCATTGAAAATGGTTTTGTTTGTGTGTTTCGTTTTTTTGTCATGTTCAAATTCCTGAACAGATCACAAGAATCCGAATTATCATCGGATTGCTGCAAAGCCTTATCCTGCAAGGCATTGCAGCTAGAAAATTCATCACGCAGGTAACGCAGTGGGCGCTCTCCCGCAACCAAAGCTTTTTATCAACGATATAAAGTCATCATCTTAGCTAAGTAAACCGAACTTAGCGCGGCAGATTATTGGTAGAGCCAATGATCGAGAGCCTTCTTAAAAACTCCTACAAAATAGAGATACTACACAACCAGATGTAGAAATAAACCAACAGCAACAATACGTTACCCTAGTAACGTATGAGAGCTATGGCACATAACTTGCCCAATTAGCCCGTCAATTTGACGGGCTTTTTGCATTCTGACACGCTGGCACATATGTGGCGCAAAGGAAAATGTGCCATGAAAAGTGAAATACATACCATTCTGGGCGGAAAGGTCCGTCTTTATCAACGGCCTAATAGCCCATATTGGCAATGTTCTAGTTTTATGAACGGCAAAAAACGACGAGCAACAACCAAAACCGAAAGTCTTGGGCATGCCAAAGATTTTGCTGAAGATTGGTATTTAACGCTTAGAGATAAAGGCCGGTATGGAGAACTTCATTCCGGGCCAACTTTTGCGAAGGCAGCTACTAAGTTCGAAGACGAATATGAAGCCGTTACTCAAGGGAGACGTAGTCCCAAATGGGTACAAGGCCATAAAGACCGAATTAGACTTCATTTATTGCCCTTCTTTGGAAAGAAGGCTGTGAAGGATATCAACTCCGGTACCGTTTAGGAATATAGAGCAAGCCGGATGACCGAGCCAAAGAATGATTTGGAGGACGACAAAGATAAACCTAATTGGAAGCCTCCAGCCCGAAATACCATTCATAATGAGATTGTGACCTTGAATATGGTTCTTAAAACCACTCAACTTCATAATTGGATTGAGCATCTCCCTGATTTATCAGATCCATATCGTCGTCAAAGTAAGATAGAGCATCGTCCATGGTTCACGCCGAATGAGTACAAACAGCTTTATCAAGCGACCCGACAGAATGCGATAGAGCCCGAAAATCCTCGATATACGTGGTATGCAGAGCAGCTGCATGACTTTGTTCTGTTTATGGCAAATACTGGTTTGCGACCAGATGAAGTCAAACATCTACAGTTTAGAGATATCGAAGTGGTCGATGACGATTATTCTGGAGAACAAATCCTTGAAATCGAAGTGTGAGGCAAGCGTGGTGTAGGCTATTGCAAATCCATGCCCGGAGCCGTGCGCCCTTTTGAAAGACTAAGAGATAGGAAAAGGCATATCTCTACTCGTTCTACTAAAAGTGAGGGAGCCGCCGAACGTTCTCTACCAACACAAACTGATCTTCTCTTTCCCAACGAGTTCAAGAAAATGTTCAATGATGTTCTGACCGACAATGACCTGAAATATGACCGCCACGGTAAATCTAGAACTGCCTATAGCTTGCGTCACAGCTATATCTGCTTTCGGCTGCTTGAAGGAGCAGACATCTATCAAGTAGCAAAAAACTGCCGGACAAGTGTAGAGATGATTGAACGGCATTATGCTGCACACCTCAAAGACATGATTGATACATCACTCGTCAATGTCAGACGTGAGAGAACTCCAGCCTGAGCGAAAAAAGTATGATGAAAAATAGAGATAAGTACTGTGGCTGTCAGTCTTAAAAGAACGAACCTAAAAAATTATATGTTTCGGTTTTCCGCAGCTGCCAATATCTTTGGTTTTGCTTGTGCAAGTATCTTCTGTAGGATTAGTTCCTGAGGCGCCACATTATTTGAAACTTCAAAATGTTCAACCCACTCTTGGATACGATTATTGGATTCCGTTAAAATTACATTTGCGCGGAGCTTAGCATTCGATCTCGAAATATTTAAATCCAAAACGAGATCAATCCGTTGTTTATTTCGAATACTACCAAAGTTTTTGATTTCATTTATGCGGTACAATGGGGCGGTCATACTAATTTTGGATAACTGACTCAGTATAGTCTGCAATCTGATTGTAAGTGTTTTAGCTAATGCCTTACCAGCCATATCATCGCCTTGGTAATCGGAACGTATGCAAACTCTTGGTGTGTATTTGGACTTTCCACCATGTTCCCCATCGATTGGCGTTTCATTCGATTGTGCTTCCAGAATTCCAAGGAACTCGAAACCACGCCCTCTAACGGTTCGGATATATTTTTGCGTGGCACCTGTATCCCCCAAGACCTTGCGTACACTTTTAATAGCTGTTGAAATAGTGCCGTCCGACATGATACGTCCACCCCAAATTCTATCAACTAACTCATTGCGTGTTACGACTTTCCCTGATCTCTGAATTAAAAATAATAGTAAATCAAAAACCAAAGGTTCAATAGGAAGAGATTCTCCATTAGATTTTAATTTGTATGTAGTTGTATCGATTTCGAAATTATCGAATTTGTATAATTTGCTCATAAGTTTCCCCTGGCGCGCTGAACCTTAATAAATCAGTTCTTACACCTCGCAGCCAAATCCATTTTCCCATAGATAGAAAATATAGTGTTTTAGAAAAATTTTGTTTGTTGAATTGCTGGGAGTAGGCTTGTCCATATCAATCACCGCCGCCAGTCTGGAGGCGGTAATTGATCGGAGTAATTCTTACCGACATTAGATTATGAACGTACATCAAATGCATACGAAACAATACCGCTTGAATAAACGTTACTCAAATCTGGTTGACTGGAATCAATTATTTGACAGTTTCCTTTACGCCAAACGTTATCACATAGTTTCAGTTTGATGTTTGGACCTGCTATTTTCCCACCTGAGGAATTTGTAATTTTAATAGATCTGATATTATTCCGTAGACGTGAGTTTAACACGCCGACACGGCTAGGTGCTCTTCTACAAAATGAACGTCCTTCAAAATCTTTTTCGGTATAAAAACATACTTTAAAAGTAGAGTGATTACTCTCGGAATTCTGTTGCCGGGGTTCAGTAGAAGAGGGAGCTGGTGCGGTAGTTGGTCCTGGTGTCGATCCTGGTGTGTAGTCCATTGTCGGTGCTGCTGCGACAGTTACACATGTAGCAAGAAGAGCGATCAAAGTAGTGGTTGTGCGTGTTTTTAAGAAGTTAGATGTGTTTTTCATTTTATTATCCGTATTGGTTAACAGCTATAAAACACGAGCTTGGTGATCGTGTATTTATGGTTGTTTGCGTTTTAATTTTTGGCTTGAAGTGCGAACTGCATTACTCGCCGCAGGCATGGAAGCATTGTCAGCAATTGACCTTTCCCATGTGACCTGATGGATTAAGGCTACCAAGAAAAAATGCGAAACGCTTGGAGGTAGCTTGAGGAATAGCTGAGGAAAGTGTGGGGGGGAAGGTTGATCTAAATCTTAGATGAAAGGTAGATATGCGGGGCGGTGTTGTTCTGATCGCGGCGGATGCCCGGCGTTGCCATAAGATTGCGGATTACATATGGAGTATTGCGATTTGAACTGCTGAAAAGGGAGGGCATCAATTCAATAAAAATGTCCGAATTATGAGTGAATATTTAGATTGAATCAGTATGATAGAGCTGATCCACTTTATTGAAACTTGATGTTATGTTACCTAGTTTCATGCTATAGTACATTGATGGTTTTTATCTTTAGAAACGTACTCTGTAAATTGAGAGAATGCGGGAAGTCGATGAGATTTGAATTTGATGGATTTGAGCTAGACCTTGAGAAAAGGGAGCTTTTTGATGCTGGTAACGAGATCATAATTGAACCGAAAGTGTTCGACCTTCTTACTTACATGGTGCTAAACAGAGATCGCATGCTCAGCAAAGAAGAGCTTATCAACGCCGTTTGGGACGGTCGTTTTATTTCAGATAGCGCGGTATCAACAACAATTAAATTTGCGCGGAAAGCTGTTGGGGACAACGGACGCGATCAGCATACAATCAAAACAGTTTTTGGTCGTGGTTTTAGGTTTGTGAAAGACCCCTTGGTGTTGGAGAGCTCAGATCAGGGAACAGTTACATCAAATAAGCCTGTTCAAAAAGTAAATATCCCGCCTGTCTCTAATGTACCGCGTCGGCAAGGGCCATTTTGGGGGCGAGATGAAGAGTTTGTAAAACTTCAAAACCTTGTCCGTGAAAAGGCACTCGTTTCAATTGTCGGACCAGGTGGCGCTGGGAAATCGGCATTATCAATGGAAATTGGGCGATGGGCACAGGATCATTTTTCTGGAGGGGTTTGGTTTTGTGAATTAGCCACGGCCAACGAGGCTCAGCTTGAATCGGTAATTCTTGGCACGCTCGACCGAAGCGCCGGGGCTGGTCCTGTTAACGCGGCGCGTATTGCTGAACGTATTGGTGAAGCACCGACACTCTTGATCTTGGATAATTGTGAACATGTTATAGACGCTGTTGCAAGGTTAACAGATGAGTTAATACAGTTGCTACCTGCGCTCATGCTTTTGACAACGAGCCGCGAAGAACTTGATGTGCTTGGCGAGAATATAGTACGCATTGGTGGACTTGATTTTGGTTCAGCTGATGCACCTGCGGTTCGTTTGTTTCAAAGTCGTGCCGCAGAAGTATCGAATTTCGTCGATAATGACGAGAATAAGGAAACTATACGAAAAATCACAAAACGGTTGGAAGGACTGCCGCTTGCGATTGAGCTTGCCGCACCTCGTCTTGCATCCTATTCTCCGGTGGAATTGTTGGAAGCATTGGACGACCAGCTCTCAGTCCTCGCCTCACGCCGCCGTCATTCTGCAGCGCGTCACTCGCGAATGGATGACACGATTACGTGGTCGTTTGACCTCCTTAAAGAAAATGAACGAAATGTTTTGTTGTCACTGGGGGTTTTTGCAGGTGCGTTTACAATGGAAGCGGCAATTGCAGTGTGTGGTCCTTTCCAAGCACGTGAGGCGATCCATCGATTGGTGCAGCAGTCCGTGGTTACGTTCTTGCCAAGTGATGGAGAAGAGGCATCGCGTTTTAAATTGTTAGAACCCATTCGACAGTTTTGTATGCGCCAATTGGACGACACTCGACTTGTTGAGCTTACACAGTGTCACGCCGAATGGTACGCCGGCCACACAATCGATTTAGCTCACAAAATGAGAGGCCCCGGAGAAACTACAGCGTCTCATGAATTAACGGCTGAATGGAGCGATGTTGGTCGTGCATTAGAATGGGGGCGTCAGAATAATTCGCCAAAAATTGCAATCGACCCACTACTTGCACTTCATATTCACTTACTTTGGCAATTGCGCATTGAGGGTTTTTCTTGGTTAGAGTCAGGGGTAAACTCCTGCGGACTTTCTGAAGATCGGCAGCCTCAAGTTGATTTGCTCAGAGCCATGGGATGCTGGAGCGCTGGCGAACTTGAACAATCCGAGCAATTGTTAGAAGCAAGTGTGAAAGGCGGAGGGGAGACTACTGCCACAGCATATTTCCGATTTTATCAAGCTTTTGCGCGCGAGGATTTTGCAGGAGTTCATGCTGCAGCTGAGGCGGCCTGGGTTAAAGCTGAGGCAAGTGACGATATTGCTTGGCAAACAACTGCAGCTGCGTTTCGGATCATAGGCCGTACGATGGTTAATCCCAACGATGAAATGTTGGATGGTTTGTTTCAGGACTTAGACAGACGTCTTAATCAATATAGATGGCCGTCAGGTGAATGTGGAGCTCTGCTGGCCATGCTGACGTATGAATTTATGACTGGAGACGCCGCATCTGGTACAGCAATACGTAATGAGTTGGATCGCGTAGCTGACGCTTGCAACGCGCCTTGGTTCAAGATAACGGCTTCCGGTGTTGGCGCTCAAGATCGTGATGACGTGCAAGATGCTGCAAGTAAAGTTCAGAGGTCTGCGCAAAATTTACGGATGGCTGTTGCCTCCGGAGACTTGATGCAATTGCCAACTTTAATTCGATTTGCCGCAATGGAATTATGGGAAGTTGGTGAAGTAGAAGCGTCTGCAAAAATTATTGGCCTTGTCCCCAAAGTGCGTGGACTGGGTGAGAAAGGGTCGATGGCCCCAGGCTATGACCAAACCGTGAAAATGGTGCGTGAGGCCCTTCCGATTGAACGGTTAAAGGAGCTTTTGAGGATTGGTAGTCATCTGTCACTGGAAGAAGCTGTTGTTGTTTTAGAGTCTGCGCTGGAGAATAATCGTTCCGATGATTTGTAGTATCCTGTGTTCTCATGCTTTTTTACTCTTGATGTGATTCTTCATAACTTCTCCAAGAGTTCGCCAAGCTTTAAATTTGGCAATACTTCATAACCTTTTCATCGCCAGCAGGTGTTCTGTTGTGTGTTTCCGCGGATATTACCGCTTAAACAATATTGGAGATGGATATGAATGTACAAACAAAGTCAAAAACAGCTGATAATGGTGTAAATGTAGATGCCTTGTTAGGCGCTCGTGAGGCGCTTACTGCAGCGCCACAAGCAGCGAACTTTACTTGGCGTGCTGAGTGTAAGTGGCTGAATGGTATGCATAGTCGTTCAACAATGACCGGTTTCTTTGGTCTTGGTGAAGAGCATACTCATAAGACACCTTATAATATTGATGCGGATCACCCTGAATGTTTTGCTGCCGAAGACGATGGCGCTACGCCGACTGAAATCGTATTGGCTGCATTGGCGAGTTGCTTAACTGGTGGTGTAGCCTCAGTTGCCCAGCACCGGGGAATTCAGTTGCGTGCGGTGACGGCACGTGTTGAGGGCGATTTAAATGTTTACGGTGTTCTTGGAATGGATCCAGAAATCCGCAATGGTTTTAACGCCATTCGTGTGAGTTTCGACATTGATTCGGATGCTTCAATTGAAGAGGTTGAGGCCGTTGTCGCACAGTCCCAAAAGCTATCTCCTGTTTTCGATATCATCGCCAACCCGGGCAATGTCAAAGTGACTGTAGGTTAAAAACAGCATTCATTAATGAATGGAGAGAGCGATGAAAACTAGAGAAACTGTCGTTATTGGGGCCGGTCAATCCGGCCTCGCAATGAGCTACGAATTAGCTAGCGCTGGAATTGAGCATGTTGTTCTAGAGCGTGGGCAAGTTGCTAATAGTTGGCGAAAAGAGCGATGGGATTCACTTCGGCTTCTTACACCTAACTGGATGAATGGTCTCGCAGGTCTATCCTATCAAGGGCGTGATCACGACGGCTTCATGACAAATGCAGAACTTATTAGCCAGTTTACTACTGCTGCCAAAATCAACGACACACCAATCCAATGTCAAACGAATGTAATGTCAGTTCGGGAGCGGTGGAACGGGTATATGGTGCAAACCGATAATGGTGCAATTGTATGTAATAATGTTGTCATGGCAAACGGGGGGTGCGGAGTTCCCAAGATTCCAAGTTTTGCTGCCAGCCTACACAACGATATTGTCCAATATACTCCCCAAAATTATAAACGACCCACTGATCTTCCGGATGGTGATGTATTGATTGTTGGGGCCTCGGCTTCGGGTATGCAATTGGCGCAGGAAATACAGAAGTCAGGTCGTCAGGTCACCCTTGCCGTTGGAAACCATCTACGTTTTCCTCGCGATTACAGAGGCGTGGATATACTTGGATGGATGGATCTGATTGGCGTTTTCTCTCAGCCTTATGATAAGGTTGATGATCTTGAACGTGTGCGAAGAACCCCGTCACTGACGCTTGTTGGTTCGGACATGCGAGAGACAATTGATCTCAATTCACTGCAAAAAATAGGCGTTGAAATTGTAGGAAGATTGTCTGCAATCCGTGACGACGATTTTCTGTTTTCCGGTGCTTTAAGCAATCTCTGTAAAGCTGCAGACTTAAAGCTAGAGCGCTTACTTCGTTCAATAGATGATTGGTTAGAGCAATCCAATCTCACAACGTTATTCCCGATGACGAGCGCAATCCCATCAACAGGAGTTCCAGAACAATCTCGTTTGAAATTGCGTAGTTCTTCCGTTCGAACAGTTATTTGGGCAACAGGATTTTTATCGGATTTTTCTTGGTTAGATTTACCCGTGTTCGATCGGAAGGGACGCCTAGTACACGATGGCGGTGTTGTTGCACCGGGATTATACGCGCTTGGTTTACCTTATATGCGCACTCGAAAATCGACCCATATTCATGGTGCACAGGAAGATGCGCAGGCGATTGCTCACCATATCTGTAATCGGTTGCAAAAAACTATGGCTGCATAACGGCTATGTACCGGTCTTAGACCAAACGAAAAATTTACGCGTTAACTCCCGTTAAGGAAATAACCTTAGGTCAAAAACGGGTCTTGAACGCTGAAATACTGAATGAAAAGGAAACTAGAATGTATACGCTTCACAAGATTCGTGCCAGGCCGAACGTAGCTGTTATACGTGCCATACATCCCGCAGAATTAGATGCCGTGCGTGGATTTATGCGAGATTTGGTTGAGTGGCTTTTTGAGCGCCATCATCAATATATTGATTTGGTTCGCCGTTATTTTGATCCGAATGAATTTGACGCAGAACTTAAGAATTTACCTGGTGATTTTGCCTCGCCAAAAGGCGTTCTTTTGCTTGCATTGGTTAGCAATGATTACGCTGGATGTGTCGGTCTTCGTGATCTTGGCGAGGGCGTTTGTGAGATGAAGCGTCTATATGTCGATCCTGTCTATCATGGTCATGGTATTGGAGAAGCATTGGTTGAAGCCTCAATTTCTCAGGCGCAATATTTAGGATATTCGAAAATGCGACTGGATACTGGCCCAAAACAAGTAGAAGCTCGAGGATTATATGCGAAGATGGGCTTCACCCCAATTCCAGCCTATTATGACCTTAGTGCCGAGATGGAAGACTGGCTGACTTTCATGGAATATGATCTCACATATGAGTGAGGCTTTCGCCGATGTGCGATTAAGGGTTGTCGGACTATTCCATATCGTCCGTCACCCCAATTTCAATTGAAGAATTCAGCTTAATCTTACTCATATCTCTCTGAGTTATCTAATATTCATTGTCTCTCAATTGTTTCATGTCGCTCGCTGTAATTATATTTCCGGCGATACCCCATTGTCCATCAGGGATATCATGAACTTTTACCCAAGTGATTCCGCGTGTTAGTTCACCGCTTACTTCAATCACCGCATCGGTGACTTTTTGGATCATTTTTGTCTTCTCACTTTCGCTAAAGACACCCTCAATTACATAAATATTTACCAGCGACATCGTCATCTCCAAAGGCAGCTATAGCACCTGCGTTAGCTCGTTTGTGGAGTTAATAGACCTGACCGATTGATAATGCTTGAGGGGTATATGAAGAATATATGAGGAGTGCATATTTCTTACCTATTCTGATTGTCTGGGTTTGTCGTTTATTATTGTCACAGGCGAAATTAGAAATGTGACGATAGACGCACTCCATTGTGAAATCAGCCTGATGTCGCGGGAATTTTCGTGCAGATATTAAATCCCCATACAATCCTCAGGTAGTCCTCAAGCAGTGATGTGTTTCAACACGTAGGACTCTCTCAGATTTTAAAGGATGGATATTTTGTAAGGCTGATCAACAAAGTTTGATAATGCCGATGACAAAAAAGCATTCGATCCAAAGAGAGACTAATAGGATTGAAACAAAATGACAACACAGCACAACTCCCGAATTTTTGCACATAGCAACCAGCAAGCTAAGTATTTGCTAAATGATGTACCTAGAGGTGCAGGCTATGAGTTAAGATCAAGTACCAAGGCCAAGTTTGATGGCTTGGGAAATCAAATATCTCGATTGTCAGTTCGACTTGCTTGTGGAACTTCACTCATTGCCTTGGTAAGCGTTGCTACCTTGACAGTATCTTCATTCGCGAGTGATTTTGTTGTTGATACCGCGACAACAACAACCAACGGTAATGGCGCAAATGTGCTGGATGGCAATGATAATCTTCTCATTACGAGTGACGGTAGTATCATTGTAACCGGAGAGGATGGAGTACGGGCATCAATTGGTAATAATACGATTACAAATGAAGGACGCATCGAAACAAATGTTGATGGAAATCACGGCATTCGATCCTTCGGTGCAGATTCAAAAGTGATCAATTCGGGTGAAATTCTCACCCACGATGCTAACGCCTCCGGCATTTATGGCTTTGGCGACCGGGCTAACATCGTAAATAGCGGAAGAATATCTGTTGAAGGTGAAGATTCTAATGGCGTCCGCATGGATGGTAACCATTCAGTTGTTAATAACTCGGGAGTAATTGAGGGTTTTGGTGAAAGAGTCCGAGGAATCTCTTACGGTGGTGGTGGCGCAAGTGTTGTCAATTCGGGTGAGATAACATTAAGCGGTGGTGATCAATCTGTTGGCATAATAACTGGCCACGATGCTGCTATTTTAAACTCAGGTTCTATATTACTTGGGGGTGATTCTTCATTAGGTATCGTTCTTAACGGTGTTAATTCGATTGCGGTAAATACAGGTAATATTACCACAACGGGAGTGGCTTCGGTTGGTATTGCCTCGCTCTTCCGCAATTCCATAATTGTAAACACTGGCGAGATCAGAAGTGCTGGGAATTTGAGTGCTGGTATTGAAGTCAGCAAAGAAGACGCCACCGTGGTGAGTTCGGGTCAAATTTTTATAAGTGGTGACAATAGCAACGGCATTAGTGCAACGTTTGGGGCCTCTGACGCCAATATTCGTAATTTGGGTGAAATCATAACCTCTGGAGCAGGTGCGAACGGTATACGGTCTCAGGGCGAGGGCGTTGACGCATTTAATAGCGGCTCGATATCAACAAGTGGTGATGGGGCCAGAGGCGTTTATAACTCAGGCGCAGGCTTTAATTTTGAGAATGCTGGAAGTGTATCAGTCGGTGGAAACGGAGCTGGTTCTTATGGCGTCGAGAGTACTGGTACAGAAGCAACTATTATCAATAGCGGTTCCATTATAGTAGATGGTACAGGCGCAACGGCTGGCATTCGTGTTTCAGGACCAGATTCAAGCATATCAAATTCCGGTAAAGTTATATCGACAGAAGGGAACTCTATTGAGCTCTATGGAGCAGGTGGGATACTCAATCTGAATGCACCGTCCTTTATCGGGGGAGCATTTAATATCCCGGGCTATGGATCAGATACAGCAGAGCTAAACATCGCCACTGGCGCATCTCATTCAGTGTTGTGGAAATTCGATCCCACACATCTTGATGGTGGAGCGCCGAAAGTCTCAGGTAACGTGCCAGGGTTTTATGATGCAGGCACAGGTCGGTTTGCAACATATGATCCAACAATCCTTGCTATTGCATTGGATCAGCTTGGAGGGAAAACAGGATTGATCTCTGATCTTGCCGCCCGCAAATCATCGGAAGATGATATCTGGATTTCTGCGTTTGGTAGCTTTTCCAACATTGATGGAAATGGCGCAACGCTTGATCGTGATATTGCCAGTGGTGGTGTCGCCTTTGGTGCAAGCAGACAGATCAGCAATACGTTCCGTCTAAATGGAATGGCCGGTTATTTAAACTCAAAAGCCGATGCAAGTTCACGCTGGACACAGTCTTTGGACAATGAATCACAAAGCTTCTTTGCCAATGTAAATGGTGATTTTAAGCGAGAGAACTACGATCTCAACTTTGGTCTATCCGCAGGCTTTACGAACAATGATAACCGTCGTTTCGTCAATGATAACTTAGCTCTTACAAATGGCCAAACACTTGGTCAGTCTTGGGCCACGTCTAAATATTCAAGCTGGTGGTTTAGTCCTGAAATTACTGTCTCTAGAGATATTGAGGGAGCAAACGGTTGGACGTTTACACCTCTTGCTCAAGCACGATATTCATTTGAATCTATTCAAGGATCAAACGAAGCTGGATCAAATGCTAACGCAGCTTTAGCAAAACGTAATCTCGGCTTGCTCGACGCAAAGGCTGAAGTATCTGCAAGTAGGAAATTCGATCGCATTAAGGTAACCGGGCGAGCAGGTGTTCAGGGAACAGCATCTGTTGGTGCTGGCAGCACCAATATCACGCTTGTTGGTATCACGCAGTCTGTATCGAATGGCTTTGATAATCGTGTTTCTGGTTATGTCGGTGCTGATTTGAATTATCAGTTCAACGACAAAACATCGCTTAATGTTTCGAGCAAGGGTACTATTGGCGGTGGCATAAAAAGCGCCTCTATCTTCGCAAAGCTAACGAGAAAATTCTAATACCCGTTTAACTTTATGATGGCTAAGGCACGAACAATATATATTGTCCCTGATAGCATTGTTGTATCTCCCAATCCTCAAAAAATCCCCAGAAGGCCCTCAAGTAATGTGTGCCGGATGTAGATATTTTCTGCACAGGTTCTCGAGGGATGCGTGATCTTTGATCAGTCAGCTTGTTCAGTATTCGCTGGATGGCAATGACCTAGTTATCTGCCGTTGAGCCAAGCAACTTTGTTAAGCGATATCTTATGGAGAGAAAAATGTCGAAATTTAAAATTCATGATGCGAAGAGTTCAAGCATCCTGGCAACGTTAGAAGATCAAATCGGGTTTATCCCGAACGTATTCGGGGTGTTGGGTGGAAACGCAAAAGCACTGGAAGCTTTTGCAACTCTAAACACCCTTTTTGGGAACAGTAGTCTTAGCCCAATCGAGCGTGAGATCGTTCAGGTCGCGGCAAGTGTTGTAAATAGCTGCGAATATTGTGTTGCTGGACATACCGCTTTCGCACATTTTCAAGACTTAAATTCGTCTCAAATCACCGCCATTCGGACCGGGGAGAAGCTTGCTGATAGACGTTTGGAGGCACTGCGCCAGTTCGCCCAATCGTTAGTTTCAACGAAGGGTCGTGATGCACAGTTGGAATTGGAGGAATTTTTAGCTGCGGGATATAATCGTGAACAAGTCTTTGATGTCGTCTTAGGTGTCAATGTGAAAATGTTCAGTAATCATGTCGCGGGTTTGACTGAAATCCAACTTGATGAACCTTTTGCTCCGTTTCAATGGTCACCTGAAGATACAACGTTGTCCGCTGCATAACAGTAAAAATTATTTTATTTAAAAGCAGTCCCACAACAGCAAACAAACTGCCTCTTTCTACGTCGATCTTGAAGTTTAATTCAACTGAAGGAAGAGATTCTGAAAGTTAAGATGTTTTCCTCCACAGATGTGGAGGAAAACCAGCAATACAAAGGTGGCGAGGGATTGTTTTCCAACCACAAAAAATGGCCTTAAAGGAAATTAAAATGTTGCATAAATTGTCCGTTTTGACTGCCGTAGTTTGCGCGGTGATAACCACTTCGTGCTGGGCTGATGAAACTACCCCTGATAGATCAAACCTATTTTCGGGTTGGTATGGAAGCGTATTCGTCGGGCATAGTTCATTACAACCATTTATGAATACACTTTCATATGATGAAAATTACGAATTCCATCACTCCTTTGATAACGGGTGGGTGTATGGTTTTACTCTCGGTAAGAGTTTTGAGAATGGATTGAGGCTTGAAGCTGAACTTTCCCGTGCAGCGCATAACCTATCCAGCGCTGGCTATAATTCTGCTCCATTACCAGATAAATCTGGTGGATTTGAAATTACCTATGCATTTGTGAATGGGTGGATTGATTTGCCAAAAATCGGGCGCATACAGCCTTATGTCGGCGGCGGTATCGGCGTTGGACGGATTGATTCTGACATCGTACTTTTTGATTTTGAAGGCGTTCGCAAAGCTGGGGCAAATCTTGCACTGCAGGCTGGAGCTGGAGTTACTGTTCCACTGAGCAACAACCTCTTTCTTGATCTTGGATATAGGCACAAAGCGATACCCAATTTTAATATGAAAAATTTGGTTACACCTACAAGTACCTATGTAGGCTCATCAGCAGGCAGTCATAACCTACAAGTCGGCTTCACGATACATTTTTAATGACTAATCGAACATTCGATGTGGAAGATATGAAGGAGAAAATTATGACAATTTCATATGAAAAATTTGAAAAACTTGAATTTGAAGGTTGGCAAGAGCGCGCTGCTGGATATGACGATTCAACCCTTCATATGACAGGTAAAACTATTCCCGCATTGATAACCGCGACCGGTATTGCACCTTGTGATCGGGTTCTTGATGTTTGCTGCGGAACAGGTGCTGTTGCACGCGTTGCCGCAAAGTTTGGCGCAAAGATCAGTGGAATCGATTTCGCACCTGATATGGTTAGCATAGCAAGTGAGTTGATCGCTGATGGTGAGTTTAAAACCGCCGACGCTCAAGCGTTGCCATTTGAAGATAATAGTTTTGATGTCGTTCTTACAAATTTTGGGCATTACCATTTGGCCGATCCAGAGCTTGCAATTCGTGAAGCTGCTCGGGTTTTACGTACCGGTGGGCGTTATGGATTCACAACCTGGGTTGGGCCAGATCAATCAGATGGATTTGGATTGATTTTAAAAACAATCCTTGGAAATGTCGACCCTGATGTCGTTATTCCAAGCGCCCCAGATGCCTTTCGTCTTGCCGATGAAAAGGTAGCCAGACAAGTTTTAAAAGCTAGCGGATTTGATCATATTCAATGCAGAACGTTTCCGTCAAAAATTGTGTGTCATCCAGATAGTTTTGTTACCTTTTTGAAAGCTGCAACAGTTCGAGCTACCTTAGTTTTGAATGCTCAACCGGTTAAAATTCGAACTAAGATCGAAGCTTTGTTGCGGGAGAAAATTGAATCATTCGTTACGAATGGGCAAGTCGAACTACCAATTCCTAATCGTATTATTACTGCAACGCGCATGTATCCTGAGGGAGCTTTGTGATGAGCACACTGAAAACACGATTCACTGAAATGTTTGGGATAGATCATCCGATTGCACTTGCTCCAATGGGAGGTGCAGTTGAAGCGGAACTTGCAGCAGCAGTTAGTAACGCGGGTGGATTTGGTATTTTACCACTTTCCTGGAGTGATCCCGATACTATTCATGAGCAACTTCTATCAACTCAAGAAGCAACAGATAAACCATTTGCAGTAAACCTTTGTATTGAAAATTCACAGGATAAACGTCTTGGATTGTGTTTGGAACATGAGGTTAGGGCTGTGCATTTTTTTTGGGGAGACGCAGGCCCTTATGTCAAACGTGTGCATTCTGCTGGTGCTAAAGTTATTCAAACGGTTTCGAGCTCTGACGAAGCGAAACGCGCGTGTGACGCTGGTGTTGATGTACTAATAGCACAAGGTTGGGAGGCGGGAGGCCACGTTCGAGGTAAGGTTGCTTCCATGCCGTTGATCCCATCGGTTACGGATGTGTCCGGTGAAATCCCTGTGCTAGCTGCTGGGGGAATGGCAGATGGACGTAGCCTCGCTGCTGCTATGGCTCTTGGGGCAAGTGGCATTGTAATGGGGACGCGATTTCTAGCGTCGGCTGAAACATGCGCTCACCCTGATTATGTGGCGCAAATTCTTTCCGCTGATGACAATGATACAATCTATGCAAAAGATCTTTTTAATGTGGGTTGGTCAAATGCACCGCATCGTGTATTGCGAAGCGCCTTAACTGACCGGTGGTTTGAGGATGATTGCCCTGATAATATTCATCGCTTTAGAGCAGGTGAAACAGTAACCCGTAGTGGCGATGTTAATATATCGGCTTATCAATCAGCAACTCCGCATAAATCCATGTCTGGAGAAATAACAACAATGTCAATGTGGGCGGGTCAAAGTTGCGGTCTGGTCTCGGAAATCACGTCTGCATCGGGAATTATAAAATCAACGGTTACCCAAGCAATCTCTATAATTGAGCAGCAATCAAAGTTACTAACAGGTGGAGTTCTCAATGACGGATGAAATGCGATTTAAGACGCTCAAAGTAGCTCTTGTTCTGTTCGGGGTTATTTGTTTTTTAATCTATCCTCTGGGCATCGTTTGGCCATCAGGTTGGATCTGGCATGGCGGACAAGGGGAACATTATTTTCAGATGATTTGTGGGATATACGCTGTATTGGGTTGGTTTTTGATCAAGGCGGCAGTCGATCCTAACACCCATAAAAGTTTGATTTCATTCACGATATATTCAAGTGTGGTTCACGCTGGAATAATGGCATCGCAAGTTGTAACCGATCACATGGAGATAGGGCATTTGATTGGCGATATACCGGCCTTACTTATTGTTGCCATTGTGCTTTGGTTGCTCTTTCCTAAAGATGAAATAACTCGGTAGAGAGAACACGTTAGCTCGCACTGAGTTGGATTTCGACCATTGGGATAAATGCAAGAATGCAACGGACTGAGGATAGTCATTTTGACTTCCGTCATATATCTGTAGGTATTATAAAACGCGAGCTGCCCTCTATCAAAGGTGCTTTCAGAATAATAACTTACTCTATTATTTGGAAAGCATTTCCTTATTCCAAAGGTCAATAGACTGGAATGTAGAATGATGCTCAAGGATATACACTTCTTTTGCTATCATTTATAAATATCAGTTAAACCGAGATTTACGTAAATTGGTGTACGTGACGATTGAGTCATTCCATCTGGAATCAGTTTGATGTCGTGTAGAATCTAGTACAGACCAAAAACCTTCATACTATCCCCACACGATCCTCATGCAATGCCGCATTTTAGCGCGTAGAAATTTTTCAGATTTTGGAGGGAGTTTAGAGTCCTTTCTGAAATTTCTTTTTATCTAATGTTTAATATCAATTTTTTTAGTTAGGAATAGAATCATGAAAATGCGAAATACAATTTTGCCTGCGGTATTGGCCACAGCAACAATTTTAACAGCCTCATCTTCTGCAATTGCAGGGGGAGGCCACTACGGTAATTCCGGTGGTTACGGCCATCATAATAACCATCATGGTGGCGGTTATGGCCACGGCCACAGAGCATTTAAAATTTGCTTCTACTCGCGTACAAATTATCGTGGCCACCATTACTGCGAATCTGATTATCGTACCAAACATAGAGTTGGTCATAATTGGCGTCACAAAATCAAGTCAGTAAAAATTCATAGAAATGGAAGATACGGCAGACATACACCATCCATCCGCCTATGTAATCAATACGGTGGCGGCGGTTATTGCAAAACCTATTTTCGCGGCAGCCCTCACCTACACGAAGCTTTGTATGGTCACGTTTATTCTTACAATATTAGCCAATAATGCAATTTGTGAGATTGAAAATCAAAGGGGTGCGATTGGTTTTCGCACTCCTTTCTTTAGTGTTGAATATATCTAGCAATCTGACGCCATCAAGTATCAAAATACTGGTTTATCATCTTCCAGCAGTTAACGACGGTCTTTGAAAGGTGTTGTACTTGATGATACGATGGCTTGCTTTCAGCAGTTGACTTATTCGCTCACAGGTACTTTTTTCAAAAGTTCAAAAGTTCAAAAGTTCAAAAGTTCAAAAGTTCAAAAGTTCAAAAGTTCAAAAGTTCAAAAGTTCAAATATCGAAGAGTCGAGAAATTTATTTATCGACCAATCTGATTATCTATTTGTTGGGATATCTACGTATCGAACGCCTTGCATATCAAGGGTTTGAGTGTGCACAATTGCTAATGTGGGATTAGGAGAAAACGTTACCTCCCTCTCGTCTAGTAACGCTAAGGTTAGAGAAGGGTACGTGGCAGGATATATACAAAGGTAACACCTTTGTCGCACGTACCCCCACCACCTGACGGTGGCCGCCCGAGGGCTAATTCTTGATGCGAGACGAAGGAACGAGACTATTGAGCAAGACCACCACAAAAACGAAAACGCGCTCTTTGGGTTTGCCAGAAGGTTTAAAGGGTGAAGCGCGCAAAGCTGGACGCAAGCATGGCCAGTGGAAGCAATCAAACCCGGATGACGTGAGAGCAATGTTGGCTTCGTTCACCTTAGTTCCAAAGTGCGACCGGAGGAAAAAGAGGCCTTCAAGACGCTCTGCAAAGCTCAGGGTGTCACACCCAATAAAGCTGTCCGCATCTTCGTTCGCCAAACAACTGGCTATCTCGAACTTGGGGATCGGTCGCTTGATTGCCTCCTTGACATCACTCGTCAGATAAGTGGCGTCTCAAAAAACATCAACCAAATTGCCAAGGCCGGAAACAGAACACTTAGTCCTGACTATGTCGCGTTCATGGAAGATCGGAAGGAATTGGGTGCTCAATTGGCGAGATTGGAAGACCTTCTCAGGGAGGTTGTTAATGTTGGCAAGCGGCGCTCGGATGGTCTTCGTAAATTTGAAGATTTGCTGGAGGCGGAATGAGCGATCAGGTTCGAGAATTGATAGCAAACGCAATTGGCACACGTGAGAACGTTCGACCGGTTGATATCGTCATGGGTGACCATTGGGGAGAAATTGATCTCAGCAATTCAATGCGTTTGTCACTGCTGTATTCGGTTCTCAAGAAGAACGATGCTGGAGGGTTTGCCAAAGGTGGTGGAGGCGGAAACACAAGCCGACTTCGTTCGCCTTTCTCAGTTGCTAAACGTTCACCACAAGCCATGGTCAAAGTTGTCAAAAAGGGAGGCACTTCAAGCGCGCGCGCTATGCGTGATCAGATGTCATATCTTTCCAAAGATGGGGATGCAAAGCTGGAACGTTCAGAGCGATATTTTGGCATCGAGTTAGATGATAAGACCCATGAAGATTTGATCCGATCCTGGGGTTTGTCTGGTGAGACGAAAACACAATCAGATAAGACCACTCATTTTGTGGTGAGCTTTCCAAATGATACCGATCATAATGCGGCCTACAAAGCAGGGCGGGCTTGGGCTGATGAGATGTTTGCGTCTGGAAATTATGGTGATGTGTATGACTATTACACTGCGTTTCACACAGATCGCGCCCATCCGCATATGCACGTGGTTGTTAATCGTCGCGGTATGGAACATGGCGATTGGCTGAAAGTCTCACTTCGAAGCCAGTTTAATTATGACGAGTTTCGCGCAGTTCAAGTCGAAGTGGCTGCAAGAGAAGGCATCTATCTTGAAGCATCTCACAGACTAGCTCGAGGCCTAACAGACAGACCTGTTCTTGATGCAGAATATCGCGATGCCGTAAGAGATGGGAGGAAGCCGGTAGCTCCCTCCCATATTCCAGAAACAGCATTGAAAGCAGCAGCATCAGTCATCCTGCATGTTCATCAAATGGGCGCAGCGGCCGCTCAACTTCAAGATAAATATCCAGAACTATCAGAGATCATGTCTATCACAGCAGATACAATCTTAGCCGGACACGAGGTCATGCCCGGTAATCAGCAAAACAACAGACCTCTCAACTTTAACGAAATCAACCAAGCAAGCGAGTTTATCATGTCCAGACGACTTGAACTTCTCGACGGTCTTAAAGAGATCGATGATGAGATTAAATCTTTGCCAGATGGAGAAGCAAAATCACGCTTTGAAAGGGATGTGTCTCAAATGAAAGCAGATACCGCCGAACTCATGCCAGATGTTGCAGAACTTCAAAGACATACCTTTGAAAACCTCAATGGTTTTTATCAAGGGCTCAAGGTGGAGGATGATATTGAGAAGGATGCCAAACTTATTGCTGATCGTGAAGTTGCGGAATTAGCCAAGGAAGCAGGTATAGAGCCAGACAAATTTGTTAACCGGTTTGAAACTGGTGAGCCCGCCTCACAGGAGTTAGCCGATACTTGGCGACAGGATGAGTTGGAGGACATTTAGAAGAATCTAACTTATGATGACCGAACCGAACCTCGCGATCAAAGTGAAGTTGAGCAACTCGCCAAAACTGCATATGACGAACTGCATCGAAATGCTCTTCAAACGTATCGGCAGGTAGAACGTGAACTTGAGACCCATCGAGCGCGGAAGAAGCAGCTTCGTTTGATTGGAAGGCGAATCCACCGAGGTAGGTCCCTTGAAAGTGATGTTGAGAAAAGTTTGAATCAGATAATCAAGGACACTTTGCATCCAATGGAACTGAGTCGTCTTGAGATGGGCGAGAGTAACGCATTTCAACACATCTCAGAAAATGTTGATCATCAGCGCGCGTTGAGCCATAGGTACTTAGGCGCTGAGGTTCATGACGCAGAAGGTAATCGTAAATTACATCTTCATAGAGCGCTTCAGAAAGTGGATAGAGAAATGCCACAAATAAACAGAGCTTTGGATAAAGATTATGGTTTGGATTATTAAGTTACCAACACCTTTACATTATCTGCTGAGATGTTGAGCGGACATAATCTAGATGAAGGTCGAGGGCAGAAATTTTGCACACCTATATCTTCAGTTGTCTTTCTTCCTTCTGGACCTTCATCTGTCTTTCCCAATCTTTTATTAGTTGGTTCCAATTTGCTGGGTACTTTTGCAGAGGATAATTGGTGATTATACACGGTCCGTCTTGAAATGCCGATAGTCTTACCGACTCTCACACCGGACAACGAAATAACGGCTGTTACCGAGATAGGCATTGAGCATCGGTCAGACGGTTCGCTCGGTTGTTGTTTGGTCTCGAGGAAAATCAAGAATAAAAGGATGAAGTTCTTCTTGCGTCCCCTTTGTCTGTTAAGTTGATTGATAATTTATGTAACTATTTTAGGCCGCATTTTTAAAATGATTCTGGCATGGTAATAAATCTAACTCGCGGAGAAAATGACTGAAGAAGTAAACTTAAGAACCATCTCAAAACCCAAGTCTTCATTACTGGATGTAGTGTTTGTCCATGGTTTAACTGGGGACGCGACTAAAACATGGACTTCAAAGAGTGGTTTTTGGCCGGAATGGTTGGCCGAGGGCAACCAGATGGTCGGTGTTTATACTTTAGGTTTCCCAGCCAGCAAATTTAAAAAGTCGGTTAATCGTGAGCTGGACATATATGAATTGGCTAAACCCTCAACAGAGCTACTTTGTGGAAATGGTATTGGACAAAGACCTGTTATGTTCGTCACTCATAACTTTGGCGGAATTTTAACTAAATTAATACTCCAACATTGCAATGGTTCTTTAGATAACGCACACGCTTGCCCCGTCTCGCCGATACGCATTCACAAGTTGGCTCATACGTTGTTTAGTTTGTTTTCCGCGTGTCCGCTTCAAAAGCTAGTTTAGTGCATATTAGAGAAAACTGAAAATTGGCGGCTCAGGGCGTGCGATTGGCGAACATGTGTAAGATCGCCAACTTGTAATTGGCTAATTATAAGCGCAATGTTGATGAAAGGTACTCTCTTATGAAATACAAACGATCTCACTGACTTTTGCTGTATTTTCTATAATGGCTACGTCAAATACTGTTTATGCTGGTGACACTATGAATGGAGCTCAACTTGATGCGCTGATTACAGGCAATACTCTTTATGTCGATATTCCAAAGGGTGCGCCAGGAGCTCCAGAGGGAGGGATTGCCCCAATATACTATGCCACCGATGGTACGGTGAAGGCCCATTTGCCAGCAGGTCCCATGCTAGCGGGAAGATGGTCAATTGATGGCGATCAATATTGTATTGATTGGAACAATGGACCGCAAAACAGTTGTACTGAACTTGTGCGTAAGTCTGTCGGGTTCGCTGTAGTTGATGTAGCTTTGCAACAACCACGTGGAACGGTTAATCGCATCCAAACCGGAAATCCAGAGAGGCTTTAAGGAGGGAATTTGAGATGATATTAGTCACAGTTGAAGCCAAATTCTCACCAGATGATGTGGATGAAGCCATTAGTCTTTTTAATGCGCAAGCAGATGATATACGTCTGATGGATGGATGCGGACATTACGCATTGTTCCGCGATATAGGAGGCGACGGCATCGCCATTCTTCAACATTGGGCGGCAACGGATGCCTTTAATGCGTACAAGACAAGTGATGTATTTGCAAAACTTGGACAGGATCTACGTCCGCTTATGACGGCATTTCCAGTGACTCGCGTCGCAACAATTGATAGCGTCTAAAACATGATTGAATCACGGCATGCTGCATATTGCTTTTTCCAGGACATCGATCCACGTCCGCCTATGGATGCAATTTTTGAGCGTGATTACCTGCTTTACGCGGTTAAAGGCGCGTTGAATATTAGGATGGGGGACCAGAACTGGCTTTTGCCACCTTCCTTCGCGACATGGGTTCCTACAAACACAAGGGTAATTGTTGATATCACAAAGCCTGTGACGAGTTGTTCTGTTCTTTTCCGTCCACGATTCTGTGCGAATTTTCCAGAGCACCCCGCTGTTTTTTAGATGTCAAATCTTGCCAGGAGTATGATCCAGCATTGTAAAGGTTGGGGAAGAGACGATCCGCAACCGTCTAAAGCGGAAGGTTTCTTTCTCGCTCTGTTGAACCTCTGTGCTAACCTTATCAGCGTGTCAACAGACGTAAGACGACCATATTCAGATGATCCTTCCGTCCGGCAGGCATTACGGTTTACCGAGGGCAGATTAGAAGGCGCGTTGAGAGCTGCCGAGGTCGCAAAAGCTACAAATTTATCGGAACGCACCATGCAAAGAAAATTTGTTGAGTGTCTGGGAATGACTTGGTCTCAAACTCTCTCGCGGCTTCGAATGATCAAGGCAATCGAACTCTTGTCAGATACATTTCTTTCAATAATTCAAGTTGCGGGATGTTATGGGTTTGCTTCTCGTAGTGCCTTTAATCGAGCGTTTTTGGAATTTGTAGATGCAACAACATCTGAATTTCGTAAGAGGCTGCAGGATTATTAGCCAGATATTTGTTTTTAGTTTTATAAAATCTCGATAACTAAACCAATGTCTTTGCTGGAATAATGAGCATCATCTCGTTAAGTCAACAGCGCGGAATTGATACAATTGATACATTCTGTGACGTTATTCAGATACGCTTAATTTGTACGCATTGAGGCGGGGCGATGCAAACGGCGATGTTTCCGGGAAGACCAAGCACAGTGAGGGGAGATAAATGAAAAAAGAGATTGAACTTTCGTTGACTGACGATGCTCATTCGATTTTACCATTTCTCAAAGATGCAATAGGCGCTTTGGAGGAGGGGTTTGCTCTTTACGATAAAGATATGCGATTTGTTTTATGCAATGATCAGTATCTTGATCTCGTGTTTTCCGAGAGCCACCCAGCTTTGGAGGTTGGACAAGATGGTGCGGAAATTGCCGCGATGGTATTTGCATCAGAAACGTTTCTACTTCCTGAAAAAATGAAGCTTAAGGAATTGGTCTCGCAAACGATGGAGTTTGTGAAAACCTACGGGAGAGGCTTGGAGCTTAAACGTGCTGACGGACGAATTATTGAGTGTTGTTCAAATAAGACTGGCTTGGGGGGCTATCTAATTACTGTTCTGGATATTACGGATCGCAGTAAGTTGGAAGATGGTTCCAGAAAAATGTTGAACGATGTTGCAGAGTCTTTGGACCAGGCAATTGCGCTCTATGATGCCGACATGAACTTCCTTTTTTCGAACAAACTTTATGTTGAGGAATATTTTGATAAGTCAGCCGTTCTCTCGCCACAACCTGGGGAGAAATTGGGTGATCAAATTCGGCGGCTTGCAGATGCAAACCACTTTAAAAAAGTAGATGGCCTAACAACAGAGGACATTGTTAATTTCACGATCCAAAACACACGAAAATATTCAAAGAATGATGAGCTTGAATTGGCCGATGGACGTATTGTTTCAGGCTCTGCGCATAAAACCGAACTCGGTGGATATTTCATAACACTTAATGATGTTACGATTAAACGACAAACAGAGAAACGTGTGCGTGGAATGTTCAATGATGTATTGGAAACATTGCATGAAGGCGTTGCACTTCTCGATGATGATGGGCGCTTGACATTATTTAATGATAATTTTTTGCAGATGTTCGGCTTGCCAGATGATCCAACTCTTTATGGGAAGTCATTTGATGATGTGTTGAATTTATCTGTTGGGAAAGGATTGATTGAATCACCTCCTGATATGAAATTGCAAGAACTTATCCGCCTGATTACTAAGCAAGTCCTAGATGGTGCTGTTAGTATTGAGATCCCGGTACAAACCGGAACATTGTTGGGAACATCTAGCGTCACACCATTAGGCGGTCGGCTTATTACCGTAGACGATATAACAGACAAGTTAGAATCCGAAGCTAAGAGCATGACGGCCGTTAACGAGGCAATACAGGCATTAGATTTAGGCCTTGTTCTATGGGATGCGGATCTAAAACTCGTGATAGCGAATGAACAGTGGTTTGAGATGTTTTTCTCCGACAGCAATAACCCACAAGTTGGTGATAGCCTAACTGAGGTCATGGACAGACTGCTAGAGGTGCAATTTTTTAAGATACCAGATGAAATCTCAGCTCAACAATATAGTGGTCTGCTGGTCGATTATATCAAAAACTATGCGAAGAAAGTCACCTTTGACACGAATGATGGTCGTATAATTATGGGTTCATCAAACGCCACAGGTTTGGGTGGTTATTTGATTTCATTTTCTGACATTACAGAGCAGCAAAAGACACAGGAAGAACTAGAAAAGCAGCGCGAAATTTCTCATCAAAATGAAAAGCTATCTGCGTTGGGTGAGTTGCTAGCCGGAGTTGCTCATGAGTTAAACAATCCCCTTACTGTTATAGTGGGATATGCACAAATGCTAGAAGGTAAAACAGATGACCCCGTGTTGAGCCGTCGAGTTGAAAGAATTTATCAAGCTGCTGAGCGTAGTGCAAAAATTGTAAAGACTTTTTTAGCGATGGCGCGCCAACGCCCCACGCGCATCGAAAATTGCTCACTAAATGAAATTGTCTTGTCGGCGCTAGATATCTCGGGTTACGGACTGAGAGCTAACGGGACGAATGTCAAATTAGAACTTGATAATGATTTACCTTCGGTTTCCGGCGATGATGATCAACTAACTCAAGTATTTACAAATCTTATTGTCAATGCGGAACATGCCGTCTCTTCGATGGGGCAAGAGGGTGAACTAGTCTTACGAAGTTCCTATGATGTCAATGCGGATCGTTTGGTTGTTGAGATATGTGATAACGGTGCAGGTATTTCAGAAGATATTCAAGCAAGGATATTTGAACCATTTTTTACAACAAAGGACGTGGGTGTTGGAACCGGAATTGGTTTGGCATTTTCTCACCGAATTGTAGATGCTCACGGCGGGTTCCTTGATCTAAAATCCGAACTAGGAAGAGGAAGTGTTTTCTCTGTTCATCTCCCCATTTCTTCAACCCTGAATTTAGAAAGTGGTAAAACTGAGATCATTGAAGATAGTGATAGCATATGCAGGGTCCTTATTATCGATGATGAGGAAAATGTCGCAAATTTTATTTACGAATTGCTTGAGGAATGCGGCATGGATGTTAAAGTCTTAACAAGTGCACGGGATGCTTTAAGTCTTCTTAAAGCAGAAGAGTTCGATGTCATTTTGAGTGACTACAAGATGCCGGGGATGAGTGGCGCGAGTTTCCTGAATGCGTTGCAGGAAACTGCGCCTCAATTGGTAAAACAGGTTGGGTTCATTACGGGCGACACTATGGGCGATGATGTGGCTGAGTTCATCCGAGAGACCAATAGCCCCTATATTGAAAAACCGATAATCAAAGAAGAATTGTTATCATTAATAAGATCACTCTATACGAGCGTAACGGAGGAGCAATTGTGAACAGCAAGCTAACCCAAATTCTAATATGTGACGACGAGCTTCATGTGAGAGAGATGGTTGGGGAATACCTTGAAGAACGAGGCTACGGTGTGTCTTGCGTGGCAAGTGCTGAAGAAATGCTGGGGCAGCTCAATAATGCTGAACCTGATCTTATTATCCTTGATGTGAATATGCCAGGTATTGATGGATTGTCAGCACTCAGAGAATTGCGTTCTAAATCTGATGTACCTGTTCTTATGCTAACTGCGGCAACAGGCGTGGTTGATCGTATTCTTGGTCTCGAAATGGGAGCGGATGATTATATTGGCAAACCTGTAGACATGCGCGAACTGGAAGCACGAGTTAAAACAAATATTCGACGACAAAAAGTTGTTCATAGGCAGGAAGAAGAAGTCCAAATTTTGAGGGGCACAATTCCATTTGGGTCTTGCCGGTTGGATGTGGACGCGGCGAAGCTTTATGGCGAGGCTGGAGGAGAAATTGCCCTTACCGCAATGGAATTCAGTCTCCTCAAGGTATTTGCAGAAAACCGTGGACGCATTTTAAATCGAGATCAATTGTTAGAGCAGGCTCATGATAAAGGGTGGGAGCCATTTGATAGGTCTATTGATCTTAGAATTTCTCGGATTCGTCGTAAAATTGAGAGTAATCCGTCAAAACCGAAAACAATTCGAACTGTACGCGGGCTCGGGTATATTTTTGACTGAGCTATCTTTGCTGTAGCAATCCTTTTTCTCAAAAAAATGTATTGTATTTGTTACCTATTCCCAGCTCCAAATCCAAAATGGCGGGGGTTTTTCTACGCAAATTGATACAATTGATACGGTTAGCGACAATGCTTTGATACAGTAGTCGAATATCCAAAATAGTGAAAATTGGCCACATTGGCCGCATTATTTTGGATGTAAAAATGAGAAATCAAAACCATAAATCTGTTCATTCTAAAGTACTTAAAGCAGCACTGCTTACAACTGTATCTACTATCACATTAGTGCCAGCTTTTTTCGCAGTTGCACAGCCTGCCGCAACTGTTGCTGAAGGCACAGTTAATGCGAATGATACAACGGGTGTGGATGTTTCCGCAGTTGGAACTAATGACATTGTTTTGGATGTCAATTTAGCGCCTATTGTAGCTAACAACCACGGCATTTTTACCAGTACAATTGATGGTGATACTGAAATCATCGTTTCGGCACCTAACAGCATAACGGCCACTACTGGCATTGACGCAAAATCAACTGGTGTTGGTAATTTTACCATCGACGTGAATGCCGACATTACTGGCACCACAGGTGAAGGTATAAATGTTTTTGCCAATATGGGTGAAACAATTATCTATCTGGGCAATGATGTAAATATCAGGAGTGGCTTTGCGGAAGGCGTACGTGGTGAAATACTTGCGAACGGAGCTGACTTTACCGTTCAGGGAGCAGGTTCCGGCAGTGTGATTGGAGGGAGTCACGGCATCGTAGTCGGTTCGAAAGGAAACATCTTCATTGATGGGATTGGCCTAGTTGGTAGTTTTGGCGGGGATGCAGTCAGAGCATTTTCCAGCGGTGGTGACATTGTCATCACAAATATAAACGAAGCTATTGGCGGCCAAGTTGGAATATTGGCAAATGGTGACGGCGGTGAGATACGTATTTCAGCGGAGGATGTTGCAGGTAATACTAATGGTATTGAGGTGGAAAACTCTGCCTCAAGTACGTCTATTTTAATTGAGACAACGGGTAACGTACAGGCTGGGAATACCGGTATTCATACACTTCATTTAGGCTCTGGCATCTTATCAATAAAGGCCAATAATGTTATTGGTTACAATGAAAATGGTATCTCAGCAAGAACAACAGGCACTGGGGGCCCGATAGAGATAAACACTCATGGATCCATTATTGGTGATGAAAACGGAATATCTGTGCTGAACTTTGGTCTTGGCAACAGTACAATTAACATTCTTGAAGGTTCGGTAAGCGGCGGTGCAATCGCAAACTTGAGCGATGGGATTGACATTGAATCTTCAGTTGGACTTACGAATACGGTTAACTTATCTCAAGGGACTTCGATTTTCAGTCTACTTAATACGGCGATTAGAGCTCAAAATGGTGACGATGTTATCAATAATAGTGGCACAGTTATCGGTGATGTTAAGTTAGGTTCTGGTGCGAACACATTTAACAATCATAGCGGTGGCTTATTTGCTACAGGGCTTGTCGCCGATCTCGGCATGGGAAATTTTTTGATAAATTCAGGAACGGTTTCTCCTGGTGGCGAAGGAACAATTTTAACAACCTCGCTAACAGGTGATTTTATTCAAACTGCGGCTGGGACATTAATTTCGGATCTTGACGGCGCTCTCGCAACAAGTGATTTAGTCGACATAACTGGCAGCGCAGATATAGCGGGTATCCTTCGACCCACTCTAATTAACCCTACAGATATACAGCAAGATTTTACTATTTTGACTGCGGCGGGCGGTGTCACAGACAGCGGGTTGAGTGTTGTGGATGGTCCAGTAACAAGCTTTGAACTTTTGTATCCAAATGCAAATGACGTAGTTGTGTCTACGACAGTTGATTTTTTGATTGACGGCCTCAATCCAAATCAAATGAATATAGCCGCTAACTTGAACAATGTATTGGGATTGGGTGGAGGCGAATTAACCCAGGTACAAGGTGGTCTCACAGGGCTTCCTGATTCAGAAAGTATTGCTAAAGCTTTGGATCAGTTGGGCGGTGAGAGTTTTTTCAATCTTGAACAGGCATCGCTTCATTCATCACTAAGTTTCGCAAATTCTCTACTTAGCTGCAAACAGTCTGGCAGGTCATTTACGGTGATCTCGGAGGGGCAATGTGCATGGCTACAACCTCAGGGCCGTGTTTTGAACCGCAGCCAATCAGCGAATAATATTGGTTTTGATGAACAATTGACTGGACTAACAAGTGGAGCACAGTTCTCATTAGCACCGAATTGGCATCTCGGCTTTGGCATGGGCTATGAAAGTGGGTTTTTAAACACAAATGCTGCGGCTCACGCTGATTTCAGAAGGTTTCAAGCTGGCGCAACACTTAAGTATCAACACGATTCTTGGCTCTTTGCAGGAAGTATATCAGGTGGGGTCAGTCAAAACGATTTGGCCCGTAATATTACATTTGGCGGATTGAATTTAACTGCCAATTCAGCGCCTAATGTAAGTTTCGTTTCCAGCCAGCTACGTGCAGCCTATTTGATTGAAAGGAATGCTTGGTCATTTAAACCAACCCTTGATTTTGCTGTTACCCACCTCAACCGAAGCGGAGTTATTGAGGTGGGAGGAGGTGCGGCAAATCTTGACGTATCTGGAAGCGGCAATACCTATTTCTCGATCTCTCCCTCATTGGAAATCAGTCGAGAATATGCTTTGGAGAACGAGACGAAAATTCGAGCATTTGCTGACTTTGGTATAACTTCAATATCGGGTGATGAGGCAAGTTTAACCGCTAGCTTCTTAGATGCACCTGCGGGTGCTGGATCATTCAACGCAAGGGGTGAGCTGGATCGAGTGTTTGGTGATATCGAGCTTGGTGCGACGCTTTTTACAGAGAACGGATATAATTTTAGTGCAAAATACCAAGGTCGTTTTTCGGAGAATACATCTATTCATGGTGCGCAATTGAAGGCTAGCTTTAAGTTCTAACTCTCAGCGTCTGCGAAGCAAAAAAACCCGTATTTATCACTTAGATGCGGGTTTTCTATTCCTTACCTATAACAAGGGTTCCTCCTACCATTTCTAAAACCAGTATCGCTTACTAAGGCTATGGTGGGGTATATATAATAGTCCTCGCACGTAAAAACGGGAGCCACTGAGTAAACAGCGGCTCCCGCGTTCGGGTTGGGTAGTAGCATAAAATGTGGCTTACGTATCAAGACATTTTTGCAACAGCGCATCGTCAGGCCACTTAGCATTTGGTCCAAACTCGGCATAGCAACCGGCAGTCCACGCATGCGCTACGTTATCACGAATTGCGGCGGTATTATTATTGCTTGCCTTCATGTTTGCAAAGCCTGCCGGAACAGGTGCACGCTTCTTAGCAATTTTCGCATTCATTACAGTCTTTGCCTTAATTCGCGATGTATCCGCATTTGCTATCGAGCTTGTTGTTATTGATACCGTTGCAGCAAATACTAGAGCTGCAGATGTTGATATGATTTTTGAAATTTTCACGTTTCTCTCCTTTGATTGAGGAAAACACTATGCTTTCCATGAGTAGAAAATAACGGTGCGATGTAACAGAAAGATGCCACGATATGTTTCAATTGTATCGTTCAGGCATATTTGCAGGGCTGGTATTAAGCTTTCAGAACTTCGACAGACAGAATAATCGGAACACGGCCATTCTTAATCACACAAAACCTATATGATGTACCCATCTCAATTGCCCTAAATTGTTCTTCTGATTCAAATTGAAATACACGTCGGTAAAACTGATAATAATATGCTGTTGCAAAGACGACCTGATAGCGATTTTTGATATCTTTTGACCATGTTTTAACAGGCCCTTCTAGTGTCGTAACCGTAACCTTTTTTTGGTGTTGTCTTAAAGATGTTGAGTATAAGAATACTATGCTGAAAATAAGGAGTAAGAATCCTGAGAATCCAAGTAAAAAAGGACGAGCCTGTTCCAGGCCTTGTACGTTGCTAAGTGCGGCAAAGGCTGAAAACCCTGTTGCGATTAATCCGAATGTAACAGATGCTGCGTGACCGCCGGTGCGTTTGATCCTAATGTATTTTTTTAGTCGTAGTTGCTGCGCTTGCGAGATATTTCCAGCTTTGTTTTTTAAGAGTTCGTCAATAGAAAATCCGAACGCATGTTGGAGATTGCTTTGCTCTTGTTGGGCTTTTTTTTGAAGCGATGACATCTATTTTAATCCAAAAATTCCAATGAAGTTTCGCCAATGGTAAGCAAACCCTTCCGTTGGCCAAACCCCCGTTTTTTGATGGAAGTTGAGGGTTTTAACATCATCTGATGTGGTTAAGTCTATCTTGAAGGAAAATTGTACGTTCTCTCTCATCGATATAGGTAGGTACATCTTTTGAATTTGGTAGGCTTCGGAGTTATTCTCAGTGGTCTTGAGTGTAAACGTGACGCAATTGGCTCCTACATTGTTGATAGGCCTTAATGACCAGAGATTCTTAGGCCCGGAAATTGTCACATCATAAATACGTACTTCGTTTGGTGTCGGAGTGTCTCGTGTCCAGGGATGGAATCTAAATTCTATAGTTTGACCAGAACCTGAAAGTTTTGTTCCTTCAATCGCACTGCTTTCAATGGCGCCACGAATTTCCCTATTGCTTGCGGTTTGAAATATTATAGACAGAGAAAAAATCTGATTGGCTATGCTGATCTTTTCATAGTGATATGCGGGGCGAGGGCTTTCGCAACCTGCCAGTAACAGTAAAAAACCACAAACACCCAAGGGTCTTAAGTTCAAAAAGCTTGGTCTGCGCCACTTTGAATGTGTTTGGCTGTTGTTTTTCATTGCTGATGGCCCTTGTTCCATTCTTCAATGAGATACTAGATGAGTTTTGTATCAATATGATTGGTAATGAGGTGCTGATATGTATCAGTTGTATCTAATTTGAGCACCGATGTAACACTGGTTAGTACACTCGTTACATATGATACATTTTCCGATGTCACTCTGACAAACAACCTTCCTATTTTCTGAAATCGGCGAGTTATTGCCAAGGTGAAATTTAAGAAGGATAAAGGTCATGAAGAAATATCAATTAACAATTTGTGGAGTGGCTCTAGCGATGTTAACGGGAACAGCAAGTGCATGTGATGTTATCCATGCAGTTAAGTATGAGATCTCCGAGGGCGGGTTTGCAATGTTACATAACGGCGCCGTCGTTCATTACGGTGATGAAGGCGATGTAGGTCAATATCCATTGCTGGACTGGTTGGTCGAAGGTGAGAACACTGTAACAATCGAATATCGCGGCGACGCAGGCGGAAATCCTTCCACATTCTCCTTAGAAAAAGGGTGTAGAGGTGAGTTCGAAACTAAGATATTGCAAGAAATTTCCTTGGGAAAGTCTGAGGTGAAGGAATTGACTTTTACTAATGATACTCCTGTTGTTTCTGAATACATCCATGCCCAAACAGAAAATGATGTTGGCTTGATGGAAGCGGTAAAAGCGTTCCAAACAGCTGTAAAAAATGGTGACATGGAATATGCAATGGCTGTCCATGCTCCGATGTTGCGTAATTTCAAACGGCAGGGTGCTCCTATTGAAAGCGTAAAAGAGCACATGTTAGAATTATTATCGGATAAAAATGCGTTTTTGTCTCAAAAGCTAAGTGCTAAGCCAATCATGGATGGCCTGATATACCAAGTATTAAGCTCTGATGACGGTGCGCCATTTCAGGTTACGACAGAAATGAATGGTGGAACACTGTCTTGGAATACCGGTACATTCTGGGGTAAGTTTGACGGAGAGTGGGCGATCGTCGCAAGATGATTTTGCAATTGGAGAGATAGTTATGAATAGATTTATGGCAGCGCAGTCACAACGAGATACATTGATATTCTGCCTATATCTCCTTATAGCTTTTATTGTTTTGGTGGGTAATACCGCTCATGCATCGGACCAGAACATAATTGACATGAGCGATGCATTTAATTGTCCTCAGGGTCGACACATGCAGCCCAATGGCCCGTTTGCTGTTGACATATATTGTGATGATGCGCTGGGAACAAACATTGCCGTTATGTTGGTGAAGATGAGTGCTCCTTTTCAGGGAGAATATTCTTTAACGAATAGGGTTTGGCAGGGCGACAATTGGGCGGCCTCCGCGAGTAGCATAATCTGGAGTGATGATCCGAATGAAGTCTATGTTTCTACAGATTCTGTCTATGGCACGGGTTCAATATATAAGCTTCAATTACTCGAACAAACATCTGAGTTAATTTGGAAAATGGAGAGTGGGTGCGTTCCGGCACTTAAAGCTGTATCAGTTGCAACATTGAGAGTTGAAATATTACCGTGTTCGGAAGGTGAGACCGATGAGATCATTATACCTATTAAATAGCACAATAGATTATTCGATCATGAGTTCAGCAGCAGGCATGCGCAAGATAATGTTTCCTCGAGTCCGATTCAGAAGCTAGCTTAGTGCTAACATAGTATGAAATACATTAATTAAATCAGCTAATTGTCCGTCATCATATGATTTGAGACTAGCTGTCTGATTAGTTAGAGGGGTATTGGGTCCACCTGTTTTGTTTAATTATGCGGCTTGTTTTTGGTTTTGTACGTTCGTTCTTTCGTCTCATCACTTGCGGCTCATAGTTAGAAATAGTCGCTTGTTTGTTGGGGAGTTAACTTCCGAACAGGGCCAACTTCATACGCGAAGATTGAGCTGATGCATGACTGCACTACGTTCAAAATCGGAAGTTGTCTCATGCCGTAAAATCTTCAACCTCGTGCCAATTGTAGACCTGTCGCCTAACAAATATCCGTTTGGATTCAATCTATTAAGTTGTTTGGCCGATTATCAGTTCAGTATCGAATTTGTGTTGTAGTAATTCATTTTTATTGGATTGTTTGTTAGCTATCCAATTAGCGGCTTCGACGCCGATATCATATCGCGGAGTTTTGGTTGTTGTGATCTGCAAAGGAAGAGCTTCTAAAAAATTTAGACCGTTGAATCCAGCGAGCGCCACATCGTTGGGAACAGATAATCCGTTTGCAAGACAGTGCATTAACCCACCCGCTGCGAGGTCATCGTTTGAATAGTAAATTGCCTCCGGTGCTTGTGTTTGTGCCAATATTTCAGCTGTTAGAGAGCGACCATCTTGCATGGACAAAGCTTTATCGGATATTCGAGTTTGAGTAATCGTTCCGCCATTATCTAGAATATATGTTTTGAATGAATTGAAACGTTTTTCGGCCCTGAAATCAGAGCCATGCAATCCGGCAATATACCCAAACTGCCTATAACCTTTTGAAAAAAGGTGTGCAGCCATGTTCACGCCGGCTTCCCTTTGCGAAATCCCAAAACTACCTGAGAGAGTGGGGCCATCTACATCCATAATTTCTGCAGTTCGCACGCCAGTTTGTTCAATAATCCGCCGCAAACCATCTGTATGTTCGAGACCCGCTAATATAAGACCCTGCGGTCGCCAAGATAATAAATCATATACAATTTTTTCTTCTCGTTTCAATGAATATTCAGATACACCAAAAACAGGGCGTAAGTTATTTTTGTCAAGAGTATTACTGATTCCCGATAAAACTTCTGTAAAAACACGGTTTTGCAGAGTAGGAACAACCACTCCGACGAGTGGGTTGTCATATTTAGCCATTCCACCCGCAAGACGGTTATGTACATAGCCAATGCTTTTTGCAGCGTCTTCGACTCTAGACAACACATCTGCTGAAATATAGCCAGATCCTCGCATAACACGTGAAACCGTCATCTGGCTGACGCCTGCGACTTTTGCAACATCGTGCATTGTTGGGGGGGGAGTATGTTGATTTTTATTGCTTTTATCCAAAATTAGGCCGCTCATATTTTTGCATGTTTTGATAAAATTCTTATAGCACCTTGACATATGTTTGCACAAACATATATTTTGCAACAAATATGTTAGCGTAAACATATCTATCTGACTTCAATATGTTTGCACTAACATTCTGAGGTTGACCAAAACACAAACGTTTAATCCACTGGGAGGATACCATGAAAAAAATACTACTCGCATCTACCGTGCTACTCGCTAGTTTTGCAGTAACTGCGCCGGCTTCAGCTGAAACCCACCGGGCGGAATGCTTCGCACCAGCGCCTGAGACATCAACAATTTCATATGATGCAAAAGAAGGTCCATATAAAATAGCTTTTGTGAATGGTTTCGCAGGTAATGATTGGCGCATTCAGGCCATCCAATCTGCCAAAGCATGGGCGAACCGCGCAGACAATAAAGACAAAATTGAAGAATTCACTGTCGTGTCTGTTGGTAATGATAGCGCAGCCCAAATTGCAGCGATCGACAACTTTATTGCTGCTGGTTACGACGCGATTACCTTTATTGCCGTAAATCCAACTGCATTTGAACCTGTGATCCGTCGTGCTCAACGTGCAGGCACAATTCTGGTGCCATTTGATAACGTTCTAGATACAGATAAAATCGTACAAGTGAACGAAAGTCAGTTGGCATTGGGCACGCTTAAAGCACAGTCAGTGATGGACGAACTTGGCGGCAAAGCAAGCAAAATTTTGATGGTCAATGGCTTGCCTGGCAATTCAACAGATCGCGATCGCCGCTTAGGTATGATGAGTGTCTTTGAAAAAGTTGATGGACTTGAAATTGTGGAAGTTGTTGGTAATTGGGACACAGGTACAAGCCAAAAAGTAGTCGCAGATGCACTTGCTACACACGGCACATTTGATGCAGTTGTTTCCCAGCACGGTTCCGCCGGTACGATTAATGCGATGCAAGCTGCTGGCCACCCAATTGTGCCGATGGGCGTAGATGGCGAAAATGGAGTTCGGATGTTGATGAGCGAGTTAAGTATTCCCGGTATTTCTGCAAGCCAAGCACCTGCCATGTCGGCAATCGCATTGGAAGCTGCTGTAGAACTCTTACAAGGCCAAGAGCTACCGCAAACAATTTTTCTTCCGATTCCGCAAGTTAAATCGGCTGATCTGAAATCTGGCGAAAACTACTTCCCTGACCTGCCAAAGTCTTTCAATACAGGTACAGGTTATGCGGAATGCTTTGCGCCATTCACTCCAGATGAGCTTCTTGCTCAAACACCCGATAATAACTAAGAACATTTGGAGGTCGACGATCACAAGATCGTCGACCTATTTATTAAAGCCATGACCTCTGCACAACATTTTCTTGAGATGCGCGGTATCTCAAAGCATTTCGGCGCCACTAAAGCGCTTAATAATGTCAATTTTTCTTGTCGTTCCGGTGAAATTCACGCGGTATTGGGAGAAAATGGCGCAGGCAAATCCACGCTTATGAAACTCATATCGGGTATTTTTAAACCTACAGAAGGAGAAATCTTCCTTGAGGGTAAAAAGATTGATCTGAAATCGCCCAAAATGGCTCGTGAAACCGGCCTTGTGTGCATGTTTCAAGAACTATCTCTTGTTCCTGATTTAACTGTTCAAGAAAATCTTCTGCTAAGTGCACGTGGCAGTGGCCTTGGCTGGCTCAACTCTAATTCACTGACCGTAGCCCGTGAAGCATTGGATCAGATTGATGGAGAGAACATCCATTTCTCGACCCGCGTGGCAGATTTAACCTTGCCTGCTCGTCAACAAGTAGAAATTGCTAAAGCTATCATGATGCGCCCGCGGCTTTTAATCCTCGATGAAGCAACATCTGCGCTCAATTCAGGTGTGGTTGAAAAAGTCTTTAAACGTGTGCGCGAAGAACGTGATAATGGGACGAGCATCTTATTCATCTCTCATCGATTTCATGAAATCGAAGCTTTGGCAGATCGTATCTCAGTGTTTCGCAATGGCCAATGTGTTGAGACATTTTCACAAGGCCGACATAACTACGGTGAAATTATCGATATGATGGTGGGGCAAAAAATTGATGAACTGTTTCCACCGAAACCGCTGCCTATTCAAGCTGCACCAACGATGATGCAGATAAATGAGTTTAGCTGGGGTAATGAATTAAAATCCATTTCTTTAAATGTAAAGCAAGGGCAAATTGTTGGATTGGGCGGCCTCGACGGACAAGGACAAAACACATTGTTACTTGGCTTGTTTGGGTTGTTAAAACATACGAAAGGGAAGGTACTTGTTGCAGGCAAAAAAGTTGATATCAACAGTCCCAAAAATGCCAAACATCCTGATATAGGCCTCGCACTGATACCCGAAGACCGGAAAACTGAAGGACTTATACAAGATCAAACAATTGCGGAGAACCTCGAACTCGCTGCTCAGGGTATTGCAGAACTAGATGCAACTGATCCGACATTGTATCAGGCTTCATTGGATCAGTTGGAGCTAAAACATGGTGGGCTTGATCAGCCAGTTTCCTCGCTTTCTGGCGGCAATCAGCAAAAAGTTGTTCTGGCGAAATGGTTGGCACTAAAACCTAAATGCCTACTTCTATCGGACCCTACGCGGGGTATAGATGTGAAAACAAAAACGCAGATATATGCAATTCTTCGTAAATTAGCCGATGAAGGAACAGCAATTATTCTACTCAGCACAGATTATGAAGAGCTCATTCATCTGTGTGATGAGACCCATATTTTCTATGAAGGAAATATTGTTGCCTCACTTAAGGGTTCTGAAATGACGGCACAGAATATTATCGCAGCATCGATGAACATTTCAACTCTTTCCACGGTGAACAAAACGGGGGAACAACATGCTTGATTATATGCGTAGTAATCGCAGAGAAATGATTGCAGCATTTGTGCTCATCGTTCTTCTGGCGACATATCTTGGAACCCACCCACGTGGCCCCTCAACCTATGTTATTACAATTTGGGCAAACCAAGCCACGATTTTGGGTCTTGCGGCAATTGCTCAGTTTTTTGCCGTTGTTGTTCGTGGAATAGATCTATCCGTGGGTGCGGTTATGGCGTTGACAAACACGCTTGCATCGCACCTTCTGGAAGGTTCCGCATTGGACATTTCATTCGGGATCATGGCCGTTCTTGCGGCAGGTGCTGCATGTGGTTTGCTCAACGGATTGTTGATTGTTTATGGGCGAATACAGCCAATTGTGGTTACCCTAGCAACGGCCTCGATTTTCGTCGGTTTAGCTTTATTATTGCGCCCAACACCTGGCGGGGCCATAAACTATGATTTGGCCGACGCTATAACTTTAGACGTGTTTGGAATACCAACCGCACTGATTATTACTGCCATTCTAGTTTTTGGGTTTTGGTTACCCTTCCGCCGAACTGGCCTCGGATTAGGGCTGTATGCGCTTGGTTCATCCGAGCAAGCAGCTTTCCAATCTGGGATTAATACAAAAACTGTCCGCATTTTAGCCTTTGTCCTTGCTGGATTATTTGGAGGACTTGCAGGCTTATTCTACAGCTTTGTAACCACAACAGGAGACGCAGGTATTGCAGCCAATTTCACATTAAACTCGATTGCTGCAGTTGTGCTTGGCGGCGTGCTGCTTAGGGGTGGTGTTGGGTCGTTAATTGGCGCGCTTGCAGGTGCATTTATTCTCAAGACGATTGCGTCACTTATGTTCTTCTCCGGCATCCCTTCGCTAGCGCAACCGTTATTTGAGGGCATGATCTTAGCTGCCGCAATTGCCATTGGTGGAGCGGATGTTTTGCGTGTACGCAATCGTTTGGAGATCTTTGGAAGATGACAAAGGCAATTACACTAGACAGTCTCATGCCATATTTTGGCTGCATTGCATTGATCATGGCTGGAAGTCTATTTTTCCCGCAAATTTTGTCCGCAGATTACCTACTACAACAGCTTCAAATCGCTGCGTTCTTGGGTCTTCTTGCAACAGGCGCAACCATTGTTATTTTACTTGGACATATTGATTTATCGGTGCCTTGGGTTCTAACAGGTGCCGCAATTATCTCGACAGCCTTAGTCGGATCAGGCGACCCCATATTAAGCGCGATAGCTATACCTGCTGCTCTCCTGTTCGGTGCCTTTATCGGCATCATAAACGGTGTTGGAGTTGCCATATTGCGCATCCCATCTATGGTTTGGACATTGGCTGTAAATTCTATTTTACTCGGTTTAGCAGTGCTCAACACGGGTGGATTTAATCCTAAAGGTGAAGCAAGCCCCCTCATGGTCGGCATGGCTTCTGGCAACCTGTTTAGTATTCCATTGGGTTTTCTTTTGTGGATGGCAATTGCAGCCTGTTTAGCCTTTTTCTTGTTGCGCACACCTTTTGGTCGATACCTGCGTTCTATCGGATATAATGAAAAAGCAACGTTCCTGTCTGGTGTCTCTACACCCTCGGTCATTTTCGTTGCATTTGCCATTGCAGGTATGTGTTCCGCTCTTGGCGGAGTTTTGCTGGCTGGTTATGCAAATCAAGCGTACCAATCAATGGGCGACCCGTTTTTATTGCCCACCATTGCAGCTGTGGTTGTCGGTGGCACATCAATCTTGGGCGGCCGTGGTTCGTTATTTGGCACCATTGGTGGAGTACTTTTTATTACATTGTTAACGTCAATTTTATCAGTAATGCAGATCAGTGATGCATGGCGCAATATGATCTTTGGTTTTGTAATTTTGGCTATGCTTTTGTTCCAAACATTGCGAAAAGGGCTGCACAATGAGTAATATTCCTCGGTACATAGTTGTTGACCCGATATTTGAAACATTCATCGATACGTCCATTGTCCCTGAAGTAATAGCGGACGGGTGCGCATGGACTGAGGGTCCTGTGTGGTTTGAGAACGCACTCTATTTCAATGATATACCCAACAAGCGAATGATGCGCTGGACGGAAACTGACGGTGTGAGCACAACACTTGCTAACAATGAGTTTGCGAATGGCAATAGCCTAGATATTGACGGACATATTGTATCTTGCGAACACGGCGGGCGACGCGTTATCAGACGAAACAACCATGTTGATTTAGCAAATGTGCAGGTTGTCGTTGAATCATATCTCGGTAAAAAACTAAACTCACCGAATGATCTTGTCGTAAAATCTGATGGGTCCATTTGGTTCACCGATCCGCCATATGGCATAAATTCAGATATTGAAGGGTATCCTGCTGATAGTGAAATTGGTGGATGTTATGTTTTTTGCGTGACACCAGCCGGTGATCTACGCGCGGTTGCTACCAATTTTGAAAAACCAAATGGCCTTGCATTTTCACCAGACGAAAAACGTCTCTATATAGCTGACTCAGGAGCCATAAAGGGTGCTAGTTTCCCCGGCATTGATTACGAATTACCACATCATATTCGAATGTATGATGTCGATAACTGTACCCTTAAAAATGATCGTATTTTTGCTGTAGTTGCTCCCGGTGTGCCGGATGGATTGCGCGTTGACCAAGGCGGCTTTGTCTGGACATCAGCCCAAGATGGTATCCATTGTCTATCCCCAGAAGGCGCGTTGATTGGTAAGATTTTACTGCCGTCGCAAACATCTAATATTTGTTTTGGTGGGCCTGATGGAAAAACAATGTTCATCACATCATCTGACAAAGTATATCGTGTGTACAGTCAACGAAGAGATGCAGCACACGTCATAAAAGAAAAATTCGGAGACAGAAATGCTTGATCAACAGACAGTTGCCGTTTTTGGCTTGGGATCGATGGGTTACGGCATGGCGTCATCATGCTTAAATGCGGGATTTACAACATTCGGCATAGATATAACCGATAAACCGATGGAACAATTTCGCGCAGAGGGTGGCTCAACTGGAAATGTTCATGATCATCTATCGGAACTTGATGCTGTTCTTGTGGTTGTTTTAAATGCTGCGCAAACCGAGGCTGTTCTATTCGGTGAAAATGGTATTGCACCAAGCCTAAAAAAAGGCACTGTTGTCCTAGCATGTGCAACTGTGCCCCCAGAATTTGCAAAAGACATGGAAAACCGCTGCGCAAATCATGACGTTTTATATCTAGATGCTCCTATTTCAGGTGGGGCGGCAAAGGCTGCTAGTGGAGAACTGTCCATTATGGCATCAGGGTCGCCTTCAGCATTTACATCAGCAAAACCTGTGTTAGATGCGATCTCCGCAACTGTATTTGAATTGGGTGATGCTGCGGGCGCTGGCTCGGCCATGAAAGCGGTTAATCAGCTACTTGCGGGTGTGCACATTGCAACCATGGCAGAGGCTTTAACTTTTGGCATGACCCAAGGCGTCACGCCGGAAAAATTTGTTGATGTTATCTCTCAATGCGCTGGCACGAGTTGGATGCTTGAAAATCGTGCACCACATATTGCGAATGGTGACTACACTCCGCTTAGCCAGATTAATATTTGGCCAAAAGACCTCGGCATTGTTCTAGATGTTGCAAAATCGGTAGGGTTTAGCGCACCCATAACTTCGGCAGCATTACAACAATATATGGTCGCTGTCGGCATGGGATTAGGCAAAGAAGATGATGCTTCAATTGCAAAGGTTTATGCTCGAAATGTGGGCTTAAAATTACCTGGAGACAAAGCATGAAGCTTGGCTGCATTGGAGATGACTTTACAGGTTCAAGTGATCTAGCAAATACTCTGGCAAAAGGTGGTATGCGGACAGTTCAGTATTCTGGTATTCCAAATGTAAATGCACAAGATTGGGTTGAAGCAGGTGTGGTTTCACTCAAATCTCGCTCGATTGCGTCAGAAGATGCCGTTGCGCAATCTCTTGAAGCCCTTGAATGGTTGAAAGCGCAAGGTTGCACTCAATTTTTTTTCAAATATTGCTCTACATTTGATTCCACTAAAGATGGTAATATTGGCCCCGTCGCGGATGCAATTGCAGGTGCATTGGATGCGCATAAAGTCATCGTATGCCCAGCATTTCCTGGTGCAGGGCGATCAATTTATCAAGGTCATTTATTTGTAAATGACACATTGCTTAATGAATCTGGGATGCAAAATCATCCGCTCACACCAATGATCGATTCAGATGTTCGCCGTTGGCTTTCTTACCAAACAAAACATCAAGTGGGACATGTGAGTATTGCAGCTGTGCACAATGGGGCAGACGCAATTAAAAATGCACTGGACGCAGCACACAAAAACGGCCAACGTCTTGTTGTTGTTGACGCTATTGCTGATGCAGATCTAAATGCCATTGGTCAAGCCGCTGCTGATCTGCCGTTTATTACTGGCGGTTCTGGTGTTGCTTTAGGGCTTCCCGCCAACTTTGGATGCACCGCTGGCCAGACCAAATGGACAGGGCAAACTGGCAAGGCCGCCGCATTATCAGGTTCATGCTCGATTATGACACGACGGCAAATTGCAGCTCATAAAAAGGTTGCGCCCATATACGAGATTAATGCCGCTGATGTAATCAATAAAAACCTGAAGTTAGATGATGTAATAAAATGGATAATTGAGCAAGATGGTTTGCCTTTAGTATATAGCTCCGCTGACCCTGATGATGTCAAAGCTGTTCAAGCAAAATATGGCCTTAAACGCTCTTCAGAAGCTTTGGAATGTTTCTTTGCAGATTTGGCTTGTGGTTTGGTTGCCAATGGGGTTACGCGCATCATCACAGCAGGCGGTGAGACATCTGGCGCTGTTGTCGAGGCATTAAACATCTCGCAGTTGGAAATAGGCCCAGAGATTGCCGCAGGTGTTCCAGCTTTGCGCGCAAATTCTGATCTCGTTCTTGCGCTTAAGTCCGGAAATTTTGGGTCGGAAGATTTTTTTAACAAAGCCGACAAGGTCTTATCAAAATGACAGAAAACCAGCTTCGGGAAAAGATATGTATATTGGCGAAATCTCTTTTTGATAGAGGTTTTACACATGGTTCAACAGGAAATATATCCGCACGGTTGGATGATGGAGGATTGCTTGTTAGCCCAACGGGTACATCGTTCGGGCGCCTTGACCCGGGAAAACTGAGTACATTCGATGCGAGCGGCAGGCATATCGGTGGTGATAAACCAACAAAAGAAATGCCATTACATTCTGCATTCTATGATACACGCAGCACCGCTGGTGCAGTTGTTCATCTGCATTCATGTCATTCTGTTGCTTTGTCACTGTTACCGGGTGCGGACGAAGACAATTTCCTACCTCCATTGACACCTTATGGAATTATGAAACTTGGTAAGGTTAAATTACTTCCTTTTTTTCTACCCGGTGATCCGGCTATGGGTGAAGCCGTTCGCGGACTTGCAGGCAAACGATCTGCAGTCATGCTTGCAAATCACGGACCAGTTGTCGCTGGCAAAGATATCGAAGCTGCATGTACTGCGATTGAGGAATTAGAAGAGACCGCAAAACTTGCGATATTAACTCAAGGTCTTAATCCAAATAGACTTAGTCAAACTGATGTTCGAAATATAGTTGATGGCTTTAATGTGGAGTGGGATGATTGATACAGTTTTCTGCAAATTTGGGCTTCCTTTGGACTGATAGAACTCTACCAGATGCAATAAGGGCCGCTAAATCTGCGGGATTCTCAGCCGTTGAATGTCATTGGCCCTACGATACGCAGCCAGAACTTGTGCGCAAAGCGCTTGAGGAAACAGGCCTGCCAATGCTCGGCTTGAACACACATCGCGGCGAAGCGGGACAAAACGGTTTAACTGCTTTGCCGGACAGAGTAACGGATGCAAGAACAGCTATTGACCAGGCCGTTGAATATGCTGATCTCATTGACGCGCAAGCCATTCATGTCATGGCAGGCTTTGCAGACGGTGCAAGCGCTAAAACAACATTTGTGGCCAATTTACATTACGCAGCTGAAAAAACTGCGAGAACTATACTCATCGAACCTCTTAACCGACATGATGCACCAGATTATTTTCTCCAAACAACGGACCAAGCTTATGATATTATCGCAGAAGTGGCAGCGCCGAACTTAAAGCTGATGTTTGATTGCTACCATGTGGGCCGGACAGAAGGTGACATAACAACGAGGTTAGAAAACCTCCTTCCACACATTGGTCATATCCAATTTGCATCTGTGCCTGATCGCGGCACACCCGACCATGGTGAACTCAATTACCGTGAAATATTTGCTACTATAGAAAAACTTGAATGGAACAAACCTATCGGTGCCGAATACAAACAAACAGGACCGACCGATGATAGTCTGAACTGGATGAAAGACTTTTGCTAAATATAGAAGAATCAAAAAGAGTTAGCACTTTCCCGTTAATCTCCAAATATTTCTAATACACCTATTCTTACTTTGGAATAAGGCTTACCCCCTCATTCATATCAATTTAGTGGCGGCTTAGGGCCGAGGCTGTGTGGAAACGTATTAGTTTTGTTGGTACTGGTTTGAATAGGCCGTTTGAGCTGTAATTTTTGGGATAGGCTATAGAAAAGCATATACTGGTTTTATTATGGTTCTCTATTGGTTTTTGACGCTTGTTCTGGCTGTTTTCGCAGATATGTGCCGAATATCACGCAGCTTTGATTGCAGCGGTCAGGTTTTGTAGGGCGATGATATTGAGGACGCGTTTGAAGTCATAGGCAAGCACGTGCAGGCTTGTTTTTGTGGCGACATTCTTGCGAGTTCGGGTCAGAAAGTGGCTATGTCCCATCCATGTTTTCAGTGTTCCAAAAACATACTCAACTGTTGACCGCCGAATGCGCATTGCATCTGGCTTGTCTTCCAATCTGTGTTCCACATCATCCATTATGGCTTCATGATCCCAACGTCTGATGCAACGTATTTTCTCCGGTGTGCAGCGTGATTTTAGATGGCAGTTTGAACAGGCTGTCAGGTGCCTGTAGAAATTGACATTGCCCCTGCGATCAGAGCGGTGAGCACCTTTGGTCAGGACCTGTCCTGCGGGGCATGTATAGGTGTCTGTTTTAGCGTTGTAGATAAAATCCTGTTTGATATGGTGTTTGCTATCAACAGCGGTTTGAATATTATACCCAACGATACCAGTACCACGATGCCGCATGGAACGCGCATCAGTATCAGTGGTTGAGACCTGTTTGTCAGGTGATTGTTCCAGTTGGATGCCAATCGCCTGAAGTTCAGTCATGTATTCACGAAGCGTGGCATTCTTTCCTGAAGTTGTTCAATCTTAGCTGATGGGAGAGCTGGCTCATTCCTATCAGCAGCATCAAGCTTATTTAGATAGCCTGTAATGCTAGCTTTGATATCATCCATTCGCCGCTGTAACTTGGCAGGCGTGAAGTCCTTGTCACGATTATTATCAGCTTTGAACTTTGAACCATCAATGGCAACAAGCTCACCGTTCAGAGCACCATCCAATAAACCTATCTGACGACACAGCATACAAACTGGCAGCAGGTCTGCTGGATCGCCTTGCTATTGTCCCGCCGAAAGTCGGCTATCGTTTTAAAGTCAGGAACAAGACGACCTGTTAGCCAGATCAGTTCAATATTGCGACCAGCTTCGCGCTCCAGTCTGCGACTTGAGTGGATACGGTTCAAATAGTCATAAACATAGATCTTCAATAAAACAGAAGGATGATATCCGGGTCGACCCGTATGAGCAGCACCTTTGAAACCCATTGCCGCTAGATCAAGGCCATCTAAAAAGCATCAACAGCGCGAACGGGATTATCTTCACCAATAAAATCTTCAAGATGGTTAGGAAATAAAAGGCCTTGTTCTCGATCATCACCCTCAATGAAACGCTTCATCCAATACCTCTTATTAACGAAACAAAATATATCACATTCACCCGTTTCCACACAGCCTCGGCCCAAAGCGGACATTGGAGGAATCGCATACTTAGTTTTACTAGAGTAGTATTTGCTGCTTGATGGGTAGTAGTGCTGCACCAAAAGAGGCTGCGTCACCATCGATATCTGACTTGATAAGTGAAGGTCGAGATGGTGAACGTACTGTTGGGTCATGATCGCCAAACGGATTGGATGATGCATTGATCAGCATATCGCGTAATGCTGGGGGAGCTTCTCCTCCAAACACAATAGCTGAGGGGTCGGTGATGGCGGATAGTGCCCGGATTGTTAAATTCAAATGTGGCGTAACTTCATCCACCCATTCTCTCACGCCTGGCATGTTAGGATCAAATTTTTCTGCCAACTCCCGTATCGAATTGATGTTGATTCCGTGATTTTTCAGGCGGATCAATAATTCGCCGAGCGCGGGCCTGCTTGTCATCTGGTCGGGTGTTAGAATTGTACCCAATTCACCTGCATTCATGTGCGCGCCGGTTAATGGGCGACCGTCTATGATGATACCTCCACCAAAGCCATAATTGAAGGATAGATAGGAAAATGAAGCATGTGTTCGTCCTGCACCGACAAGCGTTTCTGCAATCGCGTTTGCATTAGCATTGTTTTCAACCCAAACATGATCGTGAAGATGACCTGTTAGCTCCGGCAGCAGCGGGATATTGGCCCATTCGGAAAGTTGAGAAGATGTGTGAAATTTGTCTGGAGCGCCAAGTCTATAACCTGTTATCGCAAAACCTACGCCGACAATTTTATTCGTCGGCACACTGTGTTCTTCGGCCAATCGTTCCATACTCGATTTTATGCCCTTTATAACAATGTCACGATTGTTCAGGTTTGTCGGTTCGACATAAGTGTCAATAATCTGGGTGCAAGACAAGTTAACCAAGGAGAGTTGAATGGTATCCGTGTTGAGCGAAACTCCGAAGGCAAATGCGGCATCATCAATCAGAGTAAGGGTTAGGCTGGGCTGACCAGGGCCGCTTTTTGTCTCCCTATCTGCTTTCAATAGGTTTTTTGAAATTAATGAATCTACAATGCGATGAACTGATTGTTGCGTGAGTCCTGTGTGTTTTGTAAGGATTGAGCGAGAAATCTCAGGATTTCTGTGTACGATATCTAACACCAATCGTTCGTTTTCTGTGGCAATTCTTCCTTGCCGATCACGCATACTCATTTCAAATTCTATCTCGCCAATACGTGTTACTTAACTGAAGAAACATATTTCTACACTTAAAGTTATGAAATTAATAGCCGTAGTGTTTTTGCCAAAGTTAAGGCAGTTGATGCCTGTAAGACCGCATGTAATTTTTGGTTTTTTTGTAAATAACTTGACTATCACTTTGAATTACACATAAAGTGTCATATTAATTACACATTAAGTGTATAATTAAACTTCACACGGTAAAAAAATCGCGACAAAAGCGAAAATAGTGGAGTTGGGAGGACAGTTTGGCAAATATTGCTTTGACGAATGTGACAAAGGTATTCGGGGAATTTACAGCCGTGGATAATATCTCCGCAGAAATATCTGACGGTGAATTTGTTACATTATTAGGCCCATCTGGTTGTGGAAAAACTACACTTTTAAACTTGATGTCGGGTTTTTTAATTCCTGATGGAGGGGCTATTCAAATCGGTGGAGCGGACGTCACAAATGCTCCACCTGAACAACGTGACACAGCGATGTGTTTTCAGTCTTATGCTTTGTTCCCCCATCTATCTGTAAAGGAAAATATAGCCTTTGGATTACGTCAACAAAAGCTGCCCAGAAAAGAGATAGAGGAACGTGTAACCGAGCTTGGCAGGCAGTTGGGATTGCAAGCTCAGTTTGCAAAGCTTCCAAACCAGCTATCAGGTGGTCAGCAGCAGCGTGTTGCTCTTGGGCGATCATTGGCTGTACGACCAAGTGTGATTTTATTTGATGAGCCGCTTTCCAATTTGGATGCAAAATTACGGGAAAGCGTACGTTTTGAAATTCGAAAAATACAAGCGGAAGCTAAGTTAACAGCGATTTATGTCACGCATGACCAATCCGAAGCGCTGGCAATGTCAGACCGAATATTTGTGATGAATGCGGGGCGTGTTGAACAATCTGGTACCCCAAAGGAAATCTACAACACACCAGTAACCAGATTTGTAGCTGACTTCATAGGTGCCGCCAACATTCTCGAGGGTGAAGTTATTGGATCATCTGATAACGGCTCGTGGATTTTTGATACCCAGATTGGTCAGCTGGCAGTTGAATGCAAGAAAAAGCCCGAGGCAAAAAAACATTACCTGTGTTGGCGACCCGAGGATGCCGTAGTTGCTGCAAAACCGGGCAAAGGTGCTAACAGCAATTATCTTGAGGCCGATGTTTCGACGATTGCCTATCAGGGCGGGTTCACGGATGTGTTCGTTCATATAAATGATCTTGCGCAACGAATTCACGCCAGTGGAACATTTGAAATCTCCGATCAGAAGGCGAAATTCCAAATTCCACAAGATAAGATACGAATTCTGGAGCCGGTTTCATGAAAATGAAAGATTGGCTCAAAGTTGTGTTGCTTCTGCTGCCGGGCGTTGGCCTGATCGTTTTCTTTATGGGCACTGTCGCCTACATTGCTTTTGCACAATCTTTTGGCCTTTACAATTTGTCTGGTGTTAGTGAATTTTCGACTTCCTTTTGGGAGGCGATGGTCAGCAAAAAAGCCTATATGCGTTCCGTACGTTTCTCTCTCTACGTCGCAACGATTAGTGCGCTACTTTCTGTGGCCATCGCCTACCCAATCGCTCTTTGGTTACGAAAACCATTCAGGGGTTCAATCGCTGTGGGTGCTTTGTTAAAGGCACCGTTGCTGGTTCACGGCTTGGTTGCAGCCTTTTTGTTTATTAATATCATCGCCTATCACGGTCTGTTAAACCAAACGATGATTGGTCTTGGCATTTGGAATGAGCCAAGACGTCTTCAAAACGATAGGAATGCGATCGGTGTGATTATTCTTCAAACATGGAAGAATATGCCATTTGCGTTATTGCTACTCACAGGTGCTGTTCAGAGTATCAGCGACGATGTTCTTAATGCTGGAAGAGACCTCGGCGCAGGTGCCTTTGATCGATTTAGGAAAATCATTGCTCCGCTGACGGTATCTGCAATGCAGGCGGCGCTTGTCATCATCTTTATTGGTGCTCTTTCCGATTTCTCATTTCAGACAATTGCAGGTCCGACGAACCGTCAATCCATGGCTCAATATATGACTTATTTTAGTGATCTTGGCCGATGGAACGAGGCTGGTGTTGTGGGTGTTACTCTGATGATCGTTTCATTCGTTGGCGCGATAACGCTTACGCTCGCTGCGCGGTTTATTTTCGGAGGCAGACGGTCATGAACATGTCTCGGCTTAATAAAATTCTTATGTTCAGTTTAATAACGGTTTGCGCACTGTGGTTAGTTATACCTTTCACAATGGCCATCCTCTGGTCGTTGGTCGACCCCGCCGAACCATGGACAGTAGATAAACTTATTCCACCGCAAATGTCATTCTATCGATGGACATATATGTGGGAAAATTCGTCGTTAAAACAGGCACTTTTCAACTCATATGCACTGGCACCAACGGCGGCAATAGCTACCTTATTACTGTCACTTCCAACGTCATACGCACTGGGTCGATTAAAGTTTCCAGGTCGTGAATCGGTTAAGATTATCGCTCTCTTACCTCTGGTCATTCCGCCCTTCGTGACATCAATTTTCTTCTCATCCATTTTGTTTCAACTTGGCCTTACACACTCTCGGTTCTCCGCAATCGTCCTAGCACACACTGTCGTATTCATGCCCTATGCCATACGCATTATGACAGTCTCTTTTGAACAGGTTAGACAAGATCATATCAATGCAGCCAGGGATCTTGGCGCACCCTTATTGCAGCGATGGAAGGTTGCCTACTTACCTGCACTTAAACCAGGCATTATGGCTGCTTTATTGATTGTCTTTATTCAATCAATCGAAGAGTTCGCGATCGCGTTTATCATTGGTTCGCCAAATCTGGTTACAATTCCAACACTTCTATATGCATCCTTGGGGCAGGATTTTGTCCGCCCAAATGCCGCTGTGTTGTCACTCATTCTCGTTGTCCCAAATGTAATTCTCATGCTCTTTTTGGAAAGGCTTCTCAAGTCGGCCAATCCAACTATGAGCTCGGGAAAAGGATAGCGTGAATAATTCAAACAAACTGAGGATATTTTGTCATGAATAAGTTTCTTACTAGCATAGCGGCGATTGCCGTATCAACAACTGGAGCTTTTGCCTCGGACCTTTCTTCTATGTCTTGGGATGAGATCGTGGCCCAAGCGAAAGAAGAAGGTTCTGTAACTTTCACTAACTGGTATCTTCAAGATGCCATGCGTGATGCCATGAAACCATTTGAGGAGAAGTACGGCATCAAGGTTACTATTCCTGAAGGTAAAATGACAGCAAACAGAGATAAACTGTTAGCTGAAGCCAACCGTGAAAAAGGTGACTTTGATGTTTTCGCGTTTGGATTTAACGATTTTGAGGTATTGGATAAGGAAAGTCTATTTTTGACTTTAGATGCCTTGCCAAAAGATGATGGCCGCAAAACTAAGTTGGCTGGAATAGATGGCGGAAAATTTGTCGTCGCATATTGGGGTAACCAAACCGGTGTTTCCTATGATCCTGCAAAGGTAGCAGAAGCCGATTTGCCACAAACTCCAGCCGAATTTGAAGCATTTTGGACAGCTAACCCCGGCAAATTTGGCTTCAACTATGAAAAAGGTGGCTCCGGCCCATCGTTTTTCCATAATGTACTTCGCGTCGTCGGCGATGTCGATCTTTCTAATGGTGATGATAGCGCAGAACGTGTCGCGGAACTTCAAGCGGGAATTGACTTCTTTAATAAGAATGCTGAAAACTATGTCATTACCGCATCAAATGCAGATTCAATAACACGGGTGAGTGACGGTGAACTCTGGATGGCACCGGGTTGGGAAGACCATGTTGCCGGTTTGCAAAAGCGTGGCGAAATACGCAAGGACATTAAGTTTTACGTGCCTTCTTTTGGTATGAACGGTGGTGGTAATGGCGTTGCAATTCCAAAAAATTCACCACACCCTGCCGCGGCTCTTGTATTCATCAATTGGCTAACGTCAGCTGAAACACAAACAAGCTTCAATGCAAACTTTGGCACAGCGCCAATGCATGCAAACGCGGATGATTCAAATGCACTTGTTCCGAATGATCAACGTGCATACACCCAGCCATGGGGCGCACAACCGCTCTTTGACAAAATAAACGAAACATTCATCGAGAATGTAATTCAAGAGCGCTAAATCTTCTCCCAAGTGCTTGTCTGGTTCGGGTCGATTGGCCCGAACCAGGATTCTAATTTATTGAAAGAAAGAAAACTATGTCAGAAGTTCGGCCTATTATTGATTCAAAATTAATTCTTCATAGAGGTGCATCTGCGTACGCGCCCGAAAATACATTGGAAGCGCTGCGTTTGGCGGCTGAGATGGGTGCAAAATGGATCGAAACTGACGTTCGTGTGTCGAACGATAATGAATTGGTGATGATCCATGATGAAGAGGTTGATCGTACGACCGATGGCAGCGGGTTTGTCGCACAAATGACTTTGGATGAGATCAAAACCCTGGATGCTGGTGGCTGGTTTTCGGGAAAGTACAAAGGTGTTAAAATCCCGAGCCTTAAAGAATACCTTGAAACGTGCCTCAAGCTCGATCTTGGTTTGGTTCTCGAGCTTAAAGTGACACACGGATGGGAAGAGAGATTAGGCAATCAGGTTGCTAAATCAATCAAAGAGATTTGGACCGGTAAACCTGAAAAACTTGTCCTTTCAAGTTTCTCTGAACGGGTGCTAAAAATCGTGGAGGAGCAAATTCCGGAATTTCCCCGCTGTCTTGCAGTGACAGCGGTGCCTGATGATGTTGAGCAACGCCTTAAGGAAATAAATGGCAAGATGATTCACTTACAACATAGTTTTGCTAATGATGAAGGATTATCAAACTTAAAAAATGCAGGCTGTGAGTTCGCGTTTGCAACGGTAAATGATCCAACACGTGCAAAGCTTCTACTCTCTCAAGGAGCATCAAGCATTATGACCGACAGGCCGGACATCTTCGCAGCTTCTAATGCAGCAGAATGAGTGAATTTTCTGAACGGTTGGAGTTTATAACGGAGTTATCTGAATGCGCCCAACAAGGGAGGGCTCAGGTTGATCGAAAACATAAACTGCTTGCACTGCGTTGCCTTTGCCATTGAATGGGCTTCCATTAAAGCACCATCTAAGTCATCCGCAATAAAGCCTCTAAGATCGTAAAGCTCGACATGTTGGTTGTCTTCTTCATTGGTCAAGTGATTGGCAAGCTGTCGTGCGCCACCACGTTGCGAGGCTTTTAAAATCATTGCAACTGATACAGCTTATGGAAATGGTTCAGTATATAAATTGACGCTGCTAACAAGGGATGTAAAAATCATGTGGTCTAGGGGAGAAAATCTGGATGTATCTTTGTACTATCAAGCCTGTCGCTCACAGAAGTATTATTCCTGACCGAAATTAGATGCATAGAAACTTTTCTTATACATTCCAATATTAATGGCAACCTTGGCTCTGTTTCATGTTTACGCCCGTTTACTTAGATTTTGTATAGACCTTCAACGTAATGCCGCTTTTGAAATTGTCACCCAGCTTGATCCTTGCAATTATTCCTCTCAAAGGGGAGTTGAAATTTTGTCCATACTGTGTGGAGTGCTTCGACAAATTTATCTATCATGACAGGAGTATGGTTTGGTGATAGCGTTACTCGTAAACGTTCGGTGCCCTTAGCAACTGTTGGGTAGTTAATTGGCTGCACATAAATATCAAAATTGCTAAGAAGTTCATCTGCGACTGCTTTGCACAAGCGCGGATCAGCAATCATTATCGGCGTTATATGGCTTTCCGACGGAAGAAACGGTATTCTTGCCAAAGTTAATCGTTTTTTCAGGTACGCAACAGCGCTGTGCATGGCTTCACGCTCGTATGAGCTTTGCCGTAAATGTGCAATTGAAGCGCGCGCGCCAGCGGCAATGGATGGTGGCATGGTGCTTGTGAAAATAAACCCACTGGCATGACTGCGAATTGCATCAATAAGTGCCGACGAAGACGTAATATAACCACCAACTACACCGTAAGCCTTGGCAAGAGTTCCCTGAATAATGTCGATTTCATTGTTCAACCCTTCCCGTTCAGCTACACCCGCACCTGTAGGACCATACATTCCGACAGCATGGACCTCATCAAGATACGTCATCGCATTGTAACGCTTGGCAAGTTCAATAATTTTTGCGATCGGACCAATATCTCCATCCATGGAGTAAACTGATTCGAATGCAATTACCTTGCAACGCGATTTGGGCTGCTCCTTAAGTAGGTCCTCCAAATGATCAATGTCATTGTGTTTGAATATCTTCTTTTCTGATTTGCTGGCTGAAATACCCTGTATCATTGAAGCATGATTTTGATCATCAGACAGTATCAGGCAATCGGGCAATAATCGTCCAAGAGTAGATAATGTTGCTTGATTTGCGAGATAACCGCAGCCAAAAACAAGTGCTTTTGGTTTTTCATGAAGTACGGAAAGCTCATGTTCTAATGCAATAATATCTCCATGATTACCCGAGATATTCCGCGTTCCGCCAGAGCCAGCACCATGCAGGTCGATTGCTTCCTTCATCGCCTTTCTAACATTTGGATGCTGTCCCATTCCTAAATAATCGTTGGAACACCAAATAGAAATTTCCTTTGGTTCACCGTGAATAATTGCTTCTGAGTACGGGAAATGCCCAACTTGCCTATTATGCTCCTGAAAATGCCTGTAGCGCCCCTCTGCAATCAGTTCGTTCGTAGAACTCATCATATGGTCATCATAAATCGTGCCATTATTCTGGGCATGTACTTTTTGTAAATGGGGACGACTAGATAGATCGGATCTCATAATACCAGTTTCCGTTGGTCAGTTTTGCGCATAAGAAGATTCTAAAATTTTCTGAATTTGCGGTTGAATAGGATGGTCATCTGCAATGACCTGGCTAAGTTTTTGTAATTCTTCAACAGCTTCATTATTACGATTAAGTCTATGCAGGAGAAGGCCTTTATACCAAAGAGCTTCTAAAGTATCTGGCGCATGTTTCAGGACTGCTTCTGTGTGATTGAGTAAAACTGAATTATCTCTGGTGCCTTGATCAATTGCTACGCGCAAAAAGTCCAAACGAAACTCCATATCGGCTGGAAATGCTTCTGTCGCTTCTTCTAATAAATTGGGAATGTCTTCGTTGCGTCCAAGCACACGATAGCTTCTTAACAGCATAACATAATCCTGTCGGCTCCCGTCTCCGCCCTTTATGCGGCCTTCAAGCCGCCCAACCATCTTGGTGACATCCGGTTGCCCGTTCTCGTCCAGGCGCGCGTTAAATGGAGATGGCATTTCTGCGTCTTCTGCAATTGGAATACGCCCATCATCATGGGGTGAAATATCTAAGTTAATATCACTCAATGACGCGTACTGACTAACTCCAACTGCAAGAGGTGCACAAATGATTACAAGCCCAAGAATTGATAGCTTTAACCATCTATTTGTTGAACCAAAACGGTACGGTAAATGGCTAAATCGATGGTTTCGGGCGTTCTCGAGCGCATGTTCTGCATCTTTATATAGAATATTACTTACTGATTTGTGCTCTTCACTATCAATTCGCCCTTCTTGGAAAGCGTGGTCATTCTCTCTTATTAAGTTAAGTAAACGATTTTTTTCATGCACCCATCTAGCGCTCGGATCTAATACTTCTAACCCAACACCAAGGTCTCTATGTTTAGTTCGCAAAAACGGCATAGATAAAAGAAACAGTAGACTAGATAGTAATAGGAAAATTAGAATCCAAATCATGTTTAAACCTCCATCTCATCTAGGCGTTGCTCGTCAAGCACATCTTTTTGACTAGGAGGATCGCGATGCATTGCTTTAATCAATCGGTAAGCAATGAAAATGAACAAGAAGCCAAACCCAAACGGAAGAACCCACAGGAATAGACTGGGGCCATTTGTAGCCGGCTCTAGCAAAACATAGTCTCCATAACGTTCACGAAAAAACAGGATGATGGCATCATCAGTTGCCCCAGCTTCAATTTGTTCGCGCAGAAGAAACAACATTTCCTGTGCTATTGAGGCCTGGCTGTCCAGTATGTTCTCACTTTGGCATACAGGGCACCGGAGAATTGAAGCGAGCTCACGTACTCGAGGCTCATTCTTATTTTCTGTCACGAGTTGTTGGCCACCTGCATGAACAGTCAGCAAGATACCTAACAAAATTGCTATTATGACTCTCATGGATTTACCCCAATTTTGGGCAAAATTTCTTGCAGAACTCGCCTATTCAGAGGTCCAGTGTGACGCCATTGAACTATACCATCTTTATCTGCAAAAAATGTTTCCGGCATACCATATACGCCAAAATCTATACTTGTGCGGCCACGCGGATCGATGCCAGACGAATAGGGAAACTGACCCTGAGTGCTAAGAAATTGTAGCGCGTTACTATTGGTGTCACGCGAGTTTACGCCAACCATGACGAATTCTTTCGTGTTATTTGCCTTACTACCAAGCCAGATAAGTTCATCATGTTCCTGCCTGCAGCTTGTGCACCACGAGGCCCAGAAGTTGATAATGAAGGGCTTACCAAGATAGTCTTCAGTTTTCACTAGACCTGTTTTTGTGAGCATCGGAAGTGAAAAGCCTGGAACCTCACGACCGATGAGAGCCGATGGCAAATAAGAAGGGTCCCGTGTCAAACCAACAGCAAATAGAACCAGCAAACTTACTGCAGAACCAGCGAGAACTACACGCCAATTTAGGATATATGATTGCTTTCTGGTTGCGCAGGTCATTCAGCTGGCACCTCAACGCTTTTGGGTAAGTGTACATTAGGTTTACGAAAGGCGACTGATTGTGTGAGTGATAGCATGCTACCCGCAAGCACGATCATCCAACCGAGCCAAATCCATATAATTAACGGGTTCCAAAATATTCGCGCTGTTATTCCTCCGCTTTCAGATTCATTGCCCATGACCATGTATAAATCCCCGCTGAAGAAACTATGTATCGCGATCTCCGTTGTTGTCATATTTCGAATTTTATAAAATCGCTTCTGGGGCTGCATCACAAAAAGCAAGTTCCCGTTTTGCGAGACACTGAATTCTGCTACGCGGCCTTGAAAATTTTCGCCGTCCGTATCCGCCAGATTTCGCAGAGTCACCGTGAAATCTGAAATTTCAGTACTTTGTCCGATGTTTAAGAAAACTGTTTTTGTAGACTGGAAAAGACCGGAACCAATCATACCAGCTGCAATTAGCACGATACCAAAATGAACAATCAGGCTTCCCATTCGTCGCCGGCTATTCGTCAGTGTTTCATAAATAGAAAGCCACAAGCTAATGCTCTTCAGGCGTTTTCGTGTTGAAACAGCGATTGATATATCTCTGATAATGCAAGCTGCAGCGAAACTAACAGCAAAAGTCGCGAGAACTGTAATAGTGCGTGCAGCGGGCAAAAACATGCATGCAATAGCTAAGATAGAACCAAAAATTAGTTGCTTATATGATATGTGCCATAACCTTTTAAGTGTCATACCACGCCAAGGAATGGATGGCCCGAGCGCCATCAAAAACATAAGCGCGACCATGACTGGCAAAACAACTATATTGTAATATGGTGCGCCAACCGATACTTTCTGGTCAGAGACCACCTCAAGGAAAAGTGGATAAATTGTACCGATAAATACGCATGTTGCTGTGAGTAACAGCAAGATACTATTGATCAGAATTCCGCTCTCGCGCGAAATTAGTTTTTCGACAATTGCTTCACTTTCAAGGAGCTGACTGCGCCAAATAATAAGGCCATAGCTGACGACCATGGCGACTGCCAAGAAGATCAACATGTAAGTGCCGCGTCCAGGGTCCACTGCGAACGAGTGCACAGACGTTAAAACACCTGAACGAACCAGAAAAGTTCCAAGTAATGTTAAAAGAAATGTTGTGGTAACAAGGAATACATTCCAAGTTCGAAACATATGCCGTTTCTCTTGAACCATCATGGAATGCACGAGGGCTGTTGCAGTCAGCCATGGCATAAGGGAAGCATTTTCTACTGGATCCCATGCCCAATAGCCTCCCCATCCCAATTCGTAGTAGGCCCAATAACCACCAAAAATAATCCCGGAGGTAAGGGCTGCCCAAGAAAACAAAACCCAACGGCGGACTGCCACGACCCACTCTATTCCGCTATACCCGCGGATCAAAGCGGCAATGGCAAATGCAAATGGAACTGTAAAACCAACATAGCCCAGATAAAGTACAGGTGGATGAAACGCTAAACCGGGGTCCTGCAAGAGTGGGTTCAAGTCCTGACCATTTAATGGGGTAGGAGTGAGCGTGAGGAACGGATTTGAAAGAAAAATAATGAAAATTAAAAACCCAATTTGAACCGCACTAAATGTTGCAATAATCAAAGGCATAGAGAGTGGGAAATTTCTCCAATGAACACAGATCGCACTGAAAGAAAATACCGCCAAATACAACGCCCAGAGAAGTAGGGAACCTTCATGGGCGCTCCAAAGTGCAGAAACTTTGTAGAGCATAGGCAGGTTCAAATTGCTATTTTGTGCAACATAGGCTGCTGAGAAATCATTTATGATAAATGCTCGAAAGAGAACCAAAACTCCAAACAACACCAATGCAGTATGAATACCCATAGCATTTCTTGCGGAAATCAGCGCAGAAAGATTTCGAGTGCGCTCTGCAACAGTTGCTACGATAAAAGCATAGATTGACAATATCAGCGCTAAAGATACAGCAAGTTGGCCAAGTTTTAGATAACTGATGTCCATCACTTTTCCAGCCCTCTCAAACAGTCATCAATTCCTGATATGGAGCTTTCTATCTTGGCTTCGCTTATTGCGGCATACCCCATAACAACAGTTTGTGAAAATGACTTGTTTTGCTTGGATATCCACGCCCCGCCGGTCTCGGGTCTATATATGCCAATACCATTTAGTAATGCGGATTTCTCCAACAAAGAGGGACTACCGTATTTAGTCGGTAAAGACCATGATATATGTATACCAGCTGTTTCGCCAACGATCTGACAATCGCCAAATAGGTTATGAAGACCAGAAACAAGGCAATCACGACGCTTCATGTAGGCCGTTCGTATTCGCCTGAGATGACGGCGGTAGCCGCCGATATGGATGAACTCAGCCATTGCAGCCTGTTTCATCCAGCCAGTACCATTGCTAATAAGCTGTTTCCAATCCCGTAGTGGATGCATGATCTTTGGATTGGCTATTAAGTAGCCTAACCGGAGTGCGGGACCGAAAGATTTGGAAAAGGTGCCGAGATAGATAACACGCCCTGTTTGATCCAGCCCCCTCAACGAGGTCAGAGGCGCTCCATCGTAACGAAATTCTCCGTCATAATCATCTTCTACAATATAGCTCCCGGTCTTTCTTGCCCATTCTAACAAGAGAAATCTTCGCTCAAGGGAAAGCGTTGAACCAATTGGATATTGGTGAGATGGCGTTACATAGACAATCCATTTACCTGTTTTGGGCAAATCATCGATTTTGATACCTTGATTATCGACTTGCACTCCTTTGCTTGCGTAGCCCATCGCAGTAAACAGAGCCAGCGCTCCAAGGTAACAGGGGTCTTCGTGCAAAAACCCATATCCTTTGTCTTTGAAGGCCATTGCAAGCAATGTCAGACCATCCTGCGTACCACTTGTAATCAATACGTTATCAAAATTGGTGGATATACCACGAGATGGGCCCACATGATCTGATACAGCAGAGCGCAATGTCTCCAGTCCCTCTGGACCTCCATAAACCGACATAGAATCGGTTTGATGTCGCAGTTTGGTTTCAACAATTTTACGCCATTCACTCTTCGGAAATAGTTTTGACTCCGTCCTGCCAATCCAGAAATCAGCCTTGAGCCGCCGACCGTCCGCCCTTTCATGCTTATGAACCAGAAGGCGATCTATCGGACTAGTTTCATCATTATTCTCGCTGGCAAGAACCCTCTCACCTCCGACGGTGCTTCCTCTTTGTGAGCTCATGGCAGCTTCAGGCAGTATTGAGCTTACAAAAGTTCCGACATTGGCTTGAGTTTCAATATACCCTTCCGCATATAATCTTTCATAGGCTAACACGACAGTATTTCGCGAAACTCCAAGCTGCTCGCTAAGTACTCTCGTTCCAGGTACAGCATCACCGCTTCGCAATCTGCCCTCAAGAATCATCGCGCGAAGCTCTTGAAAGACTTGCGTTTGAAGTGTTCGTTTATCATCCGGATTTAGTGCTAAAACAACTGGCATCTCTTCCCCCCGGATCTACTATAACTTAACATGCGACAATATGCATGGTGCCGGCCCCTCTCTTATTGTTGAGTCCGGCTCAAGTATTTGTATTTCGAAATAAGAAATCTACACGCATCAAACCAAAGTTTGGGAAAGGTTAAACTGGTAGTAATTTATAAACCCAGTAGCCGCCCGCCTGAAACACTAGTTTAGTCCCTGGTGCCAGTCCAACTCTCGCGCCATCAAATGGGAGCAGTTGGCCAATAATCGTCGACTTATCTTTGGCATCAGAGAGGAAATATACACGTAAGCGCCCATCTGGGATCTTTACTGCCGCATAGGATGCATAGTTATTTACTGCCTGCCAATCCTTAATCAGACGTGTTAAATCATGAGCATGGGCATCACCTTGAAAATCCTTCATGGCCACCAGCAGCCTGTCACCCAATTCAGCACCAAGATCAAATATGTCGCGCAAGTGAAGAATAATATAAGTATCTTCATTTGCAGACAGCGCTCTCATTTGCGCAGCACCATAAATATCTTCTGAGACAAGCGCTTCACGAAAGTTCATCCATTGTTCGTTTGATGTTTCATTCTCAAAAACTTTAGGTTGCGCATAAGGAAGAATGGCTGAATCCAACCAGCCGTCTGGCATTTGAGTTGATATAATAGGAGTAACACCTGCCAACGGAACATTTACATCATCCATGATATTTTGAATACGGTTCGATAATTCGGGAAAAGCAAGTACCGTCGCAGTCTTGGGCAAGTATTTTTCAAGCGCTGCAAAAAGTTGAAGTTCTTCCTTTGCATAAATATCTGAGCGGAAAATTGGTTGATTAACGTGACTTTTCCAATTGACTACCAAAGGAGGTTTGCCCTCCATTTCAAGCGCTTCAAATGATGTAATGGCCGCTCTTATTCCATCCATCTTGAGGTCGTATCGTTTAATCGTGCCTCCCAGAAGTAGTTTGCTAAGCTCCTTTGTTTCCTCAGAAATATCGGCATCGTCGACCAACTCCAACCTAGGGCTTTCGACAGGCTTCTCATTAGCTTGATGTAAGAAAAACCAGCTGATTAGGATAATTGACGCCAAACCTAAAATGGTGACGGTCGCAATATGCGACCGCCGGAGGGAGTGTTTTGCGATACCCGTTCTCTCATGACTTGCTGTTAAAAGAACCATCACTTAGCCTCAAGTTCTTCGATGCGTTTCTTAAGTGCAGCTTTCTCGCGAAGCTGTGTATCTGCATCGCGGATACGCGCTAGGCTACGAACCAGTTTCGCCCAACCATCGGTGTAAGTAAAACCACCCGGGTTCACATGAGCAAGTCCTTTGAAATGCCTCATATTATGTTGCTCCCACATTTCCGCGAATTCTACATCAACAGCGGTTGGGTTATTGCCCTTAGTGAAAAAGAAGCTAAAGAAACCGCCAGGTCCGTCTTCATCCGGATGAGGTGGTGCCGGACGATTTGTGGTTTGTCCGACTAGAAGACCATCGGCATATAAACCATCCATGACTTCTCTCGCCTGTGAAACTAAGGCAATGCCTTGAGCCGTACCTTTATCAATAACGTCAAAGTAACTGCGAGCAAAACGCTCAGAATGGCATTGAGAACAGGTGGTTATCCAACTATCAAGTCGATCTGAATACCATTCATCATTAATGTTCTCTGCTGTTTCGGGCAGAGGATTGAAACCCCACCGTACTTTGCGAACTACATTATGGCCGTACTCTCCGTCATATTCCATATGGCAGGTCTGGCAGGTTGGCGCAGTTTGCCCACCCTTTTCAAAAGCATCAGCCAACGGTAGTTCCCAATCCCACTGATCACCTGAACTGTTGTAAATTGCGCCATGCCGGGAAAGCATAAAGTTTTCGAATTCATTATGATCGACACCATTATGGCATGTTGAACAAGCCTCTGGTTTTCGTGCTTCAGCTGCAGAAAACTTATGCCTTGAATGACAGGAGCCGCAGGTATTTTGCGTTGTGTGACACAGTGTGCAACCAACGGCAATTTCGCGTTCCTCCATGCCTGCCCAGATGGCTGTGTCGACGTTTGCCAAATATGACAGCGCATGCGAAGGACGGCCAGCTGGCCATTGGCCTTGAGGCCAATTCTGGGTATCGCGTTCTGATTCACGCTCGGCGAACTCTTTTACATGGCACTGACCACATGCTGCGGCATCCGGCATTTTCAGATCAGCCTGGTGATTACCTTTCTCAGCACCCACCCCAATATGACAATCGATACAACCAACCGAATTGAGTGGTTGATCCTTCTCTAACAATCCCATGGAACGAAGGTTGTTTTCGACATCATTGATCATGTCTTTTTTATAAAAACGAGAGTCCGAGGGATCCAGTTTACGGATTTCGTCCAGATTTCCATGCACGCTTCCTTTCCAGGAATGCACCCAACCAGGCGTCACCGATTCATGGCAGGCGACACAATCACTGCGTTCAACTTCAAAGTCTAACTCAGGCGGCACGTAGTGTTCGGTTGGATTTAGGTACATTGAAAATGGAATGGGTTCCCACAAATCAGACAACGCTCCTTCACCTGCACCTTGAGCGGGGTCTCGATAACGCTCAACAATTGCATCATAAAGCACATTTGGCGCAACACTTTTCTCGAGATTAAGCGCCTCATAAAGTTCATCTGGAATGTCTGCCCGTGCACTGGAAGACGCCAACATTGCAAAGGTAGTGAACAAGACAATTAGCGTCTGAATACAGTTTCTATGAATCATGAATTCCCCTCCCGTCCCACAAGCTGACGCAGGACTATCAAGAGGCAATATTACAATTGGTGCTCGAGAAGGAGGTAGATCCATGCCCCGAATAAATGATGGGGCCGGTTGTAATCAACCGGTACTTGCTACATCAAAATGGCATCATTATAAAATTTGTGACTGTATATTTTCAAAGTAGGACAGCCAGCGTTGAGTAAGTGTTTGACGATTGCCATGAAAATTCAACAACCCTTTATCATACCTTTATTACCTGAATCATAGAAGAGAAACTCCACTATGCATAAACTCCTGCTCCTCATAATTGGCACGATTTATATTATTAACTCGCTCGTCATGTGGTTCACACCAATATGGTGGTACGAAACCGTTCCAGGCATTACAATGATGGGTCCATTTAATTTGCATTTCGTACGCGATATAGGTTTGGTCTACCTCATTTCTGGCATCGGATTAATCTATGGCATACGTGTGCCACAAGTTGCTATTTTCGCTTGCTTATGGCCAGCTCTACATGCCTTATTTCATGCATGGATTTTTATCCAAAGAGGCATGCCAGTTGATGTAATCGCTGCAACAAATCTGTTCCTGATTCAGCTTCCAGCATGGTTGAGTGTTTGGGCTGCGATCCAACGTTTTCCTGCGTTGCAGAAGGAAGGACGTTGAAGATATTCAGAACCTCGATGAAGATTGTCGCATGAATTAGATAACAATGATCGCTACTTTGGAGGTCGTGGTACGAGTAAGCGGATTTCATAACAGGCATCATCGTTTGTAAGCAAGATAATCCAACCTGACAATGCCGCTCCACATGCCTGCCAAACATGGAAGGGTGAAATGACAATGTACGGCAAATGACCAAATTGAATTCCAGATATTATTCCCACGTTACATTTGCGACAAACATGTAACCAGCTCCATAAATAGTCTTTATGAGTTTTGGTGCTTGGGGGTCTTCATTTAGTTTTGAACGTAAGCGAGAAATGCGCACATCAATGGATCGATCGAAATTCTGTTCAGCATCAATATCTAATGTAGTGAGTATTTGGGAGCGTGAAAACAATCTATTTGGACCTGATATAAACATTTTCATAATGTCCATTTCAGCTTTGGTTAATGGTGTGGAATGACCATCGACATGTGTCAAAGAATAGTTGGATAAATCAATTGTCCAGTCATCAAAGAATGCTTTAAGATATTTCTTACCGTATGTATCATTAATTACTGCAGGTGTGCTCGCCTTTTCTGTACGGCGTAAAACGGTTCGTATACGGGCAATTAATTCCGCAGTTTCAAATGGTTTTGAAATGTAATCATCGGCACCCATTTCAAGGCCTACTATTTTGTCACTTAATCCACGTCTACCTGAAATTATAATACTGGCAATCTGGTATTTGTCGTTCAGCAACTTAATAAGATCCAACCCATTTTGGTCCGGCAGTCCAAGATCTATTAGGCATAGATCCGGCTTAAATACTTCTAGCTCGATCTCAAATGCAGAAGCCGATTCAAAATGTCGGGCAGTAAAACCATAACTCTCAACCGCGATGCGGATGTTCTCAGCGATATCGCAATCATCTTCGACAATAGCGATTTTGTGTGCAAGTGCATTTTTCATGTAACGATCTTCTTTTTTATGTCCGTTGACATCAGCTTAGTAAGCCTAGAATTGTTTTTGCAAAGACTTGAGAATCAAATGGTTTACGAAGGAGAGTGAATTCATTTTGAGCGTCTTTTATTATCGGGTCTTGTCGCGGTAAACCGCTTACCAATAATATATTTAGTTCCGGTTTGATTACACTCCATTTGCGCGCTAAGTCTAATCCGTTTTCCAAACCGGGCATGATGATATCGGTAATCACTGTGGTTATTTCTGAGACTTGTTCCACAAGGTTACAAGCTTCAATAGCACCATTTGCTTCGATATTTGGTATTCCAAGGGTGACTAGATGATTTCGCATAAGTGCCCTAAGCTCCGGATCATCATCAACAATCAGGAACAACTGGTTACTTAAGTTCTTAAGTTGAGTTGGAGTCTCATTTAGTTTGTTTTGAGATGTACAGAATGGAATCTTCAAGCAGACTTGCCCGCCACCGTCTTGCGTATTTGACAGTTCCAGTTCTCCTGCGGATTGTTCAAGAAACGTATTTACCATGGAAAGCCCAAGTCCGGTTCCTTTCCCTTGTGGCTTAGTTGTAAAGAATGGCTCTTTTGCTTTAGCAATTACGTCTTCTGAGAAGCCATGACCGGTGTCCGTGATGTTAATACAAACAGTTTTCTTTTTATCTTCACCTGTGTTTTCAATCTTTGCAGAGACGGTAATTTTACCTTCTCCATGGTGAGTTTCAATTGCATCTCGTGCATTAAATAAAACATTTAAGATAGCATCTTGAAATGCGCCTTCGTCTACCTGGCTGATGATTTCTTCATCACCGAGTTCGAGGTTGATATTGATGGAGCTGGAAAGCGAAGCGGAAAAGAGTTTTACCAGATCTCGAAGCAAAGCAGATAAGTTCGTAATTTTAATATCAAGGTTTTGGCGAAATAAGAAAGACATCAAATTATCAATTATGCGAGTACCGCGTCTAGCAGCCTGCTCTGTAGAGCGGATCAAATCGGACTGCGAGTTGTCTGCTGCTTTTTCGATGCGTTCGAGATTACCCAAGATTACGGTCAAAATATTTGAAAAGTCATGCGCAAGTCCGCTGGTCAGTTGAGCAGTTGTTTCCAATCTATTTGCTCTTAACTGCATTTCGTTGGCAGCAATTTCCGCAGACACGTTTAGAGACTGAACAAAAACACCATGTGTTACCCCTTCTTCATCTATATCTGGTGAGAATGTTGTGCGCACGGAATGTATATCATCTTCGATGCCTTCTACCCTGTAACTAAAAGTTATTGTGTTCCCCTGAAGGGCGGTTTCCAAATTTGGTTGTATGTGCGCCAAAACTTTTTTGGGAAATACTTCTGTAATGTTTTTATCAACGAGACTGTCTCGTTGAATTCCCATGACATCAGAAAATCGATTGTTGGAGAAGCGATAAATGCAGTGTTCGTCAATATAAGCAATATGAGCTGGCATTGCGCGCGTAATCTTGCGCATTCGCCCTTCTGAAACAAGCAATTCTTGTTTGGTTTTTTGAAGAGCGCGATTTGCTGCCTCTAGAGCGCGGTTGGTTTCTGATAATTGGCCGGTACGACGCAATAGCTTGTCAGATAGTTCATCACTGCGTGCTCTAAGTACTTGTTCATTTCGCCAAGTTTCGGTGATGTCAGAATAAATAGTTACCCATCCTCCACTTTCAAGTGGGTGTCCCTCAACTGATATGCGTTGTCCATTTGGTCTGGTACGTTCAAAATAATGCGGTTCAAACAAGCGGGCACGTTCTATCCGTTCTGCCGCCAATAAGTCTACATCACCAGGCCCAAATTCACCGCGGCGTGCCAGAAAATAGTTCAGATCTGCAAAAGAAAGACCCGGGATGATAATCTCGTTAGGCAATTCAAATAGATCGATAAAACGTTGATTGCAGGTTACTAATGTCATGTTTGCATTAAAAATCGACAAGGCTTGCTGAATGAGATTCAGGCCTTGTTCGATAACGAGATGATCGTTTGATTTATCTGTGGTTCTGGTATTGTAAACTGCTGGCAAACTCGAACCCTCCTTGTCCAACATTTACGGCCAAGTATGACCAAAAATAAAGTTATATCAACTTTATTAGGTAGGAATATTTGCTGTAACATTTCGCAACATTGTTGAAATTTTTGTGAAAAATTTACCGCATATGATGCTATTGTGAGTGTTTGGGAGGACACGCAGTTATGCTATTGGAAGTTGACAATATTTCTCTATCTTTTGGCGGCATCAAGGCGCTCAGCGAGGTCAGTTTTTCGGTTGAAAAAGCTGAGCTTTTTTCGATTATCGGACCAAATGGAGCGGGAAAAACGTCTATGCTGAATTGCATTTCTGGACGATATACTCCCAATAATGGTTCCATTCGTTTCAAAGGTGATGAGCTCATTGGTCGTAATACGAGTGATCGCCCTGATATTGGTATTGGTCGTACATTTCAGAACCTAGCCCTGTTTAATCACATGAGTGTACTCGACAATATTATGGTCGGGCGACACCATCTCCTCAAAAATAATTTTCTGACTGGAATGGCGTATTGGTTTGGTGCACGAACCGAGGAGTTAGAGCACCGCCGCGAAGTTGAAGACATTATCGATTTTTTGGAAATTCAACATATTCGCAACGCAACAGCTGGAACACTCTCTTACGGTTTGCGTAAACGGGTGGAGCTAGCCCGTGCTATCGCACTTAAGCCTGAGCTTGTTCTGCTGGATGAGCCTATGGCTGGCATGAATATGGAAGAGAAAGAAGACATGGCGCGGTTCATTGTCGATCTCAACCAAGAGCTCGGCATGACTGTTATTATGATTGAGCATGACATGGGTGTTGTGATGGATATTTCAGATCGTGTCATGGTTCTCGATTTCGGTGCGAAAGTTTGCGACGGGTTACCAGACGAAGTGATGCAGAATGAACATGTAAAAACGGCTTACCTTGGTGCTGATTATGATGAATCTCCACTTTCATCTAGTGGGCGCGTTGAGGAGGTGGTGTGATGAGTGCATTGATCAAAAAAGGTGATGGTCTGGATACTCTTCCTAAGCTGCTGGCTCACAATGCCAAACATGTTCCAGATGAAGTCGCATTGCGTGAAAAGACATTTGGTATTTGGGTTAGCCAAACCTGGAATGATTATAACAACAATGTCAGGCGTATTGCGTTGGGTCTTGTCGCCCTTGGAATCAAAACAGGTGACGTTGTTGGCCTTATCGGCGATAATCGGCCGGACTGGGTGGCAGGTGAAATAGCAGCACAGGCGTGCGGTGCGGCGACACTTGGTCTTTACCGCGATTTGATGGAACAGGAGCTTGCTTATCTCATAAATTACGCTGAGACGCGATTTGTGTTCGCTGAAGATGAGGAACAGGTCGATAAGTTTCTTAATCTGGATAAAGATTGTGCCTCTATCGAAAAGATTATTTATGAAGACCCGCGCGGAATGCGTAAATATGATGATCCGCGCTTAATCCAACTTGAAGAGCTTCGAAAGCTTGGCGATGAATTGCATGCGAAAAAACCTAATCAATATAACCAAATGGTTGAAGGTGTCGGCGGGAAAGATCTAGCGATTTTATGCACAACGTCTGGCACGACATCTAATCCCAAACTAGCAATGCTGAGTGCTGGTAGCATCATTGATCATTGTCATGATTACTTAATCGTTGATCCGAAAAACCATTTGGATGAATACGTATCCACACTTCCGCTACCCTGGATTATGGAGCAGGTTTATGCGGTGGGTATGTCGCTGATATCGCGCATGACGGTAAATTTTGTTGAAGAACAAGAAACTACAATGTCTGACTTGCGTGAGATTGGGCCGACTTTCGTGCTTTTTGCGCCACGTGTTTGGGAAGATCTCGTGGCAACCGTGCGTGCGCGTATGATGGATTCTTCATGGACTAAGCGTTTAATGTACGACATTTTTTCTGAAATTGGCATCAATGCTTTTGATGCAGGAAAAAACTCAAAGTTGGCGCAGATTGGCTTGTTCAGTGCTCTAAAAGATAGACTTGGTTTGAGCCATGTAACGTCCGCAGCGACAGGCGGCGCGGCACTTGGCCCAGATACATTTAAGTTTTTCCTTGCCATGGGTGTCCCCCTCCGGCAGTTATATGGCCAAACTGAGCTTCTAGGCGCCTATACAATTCACCGCTTTGATGATGTAGATTTTGATACTGTTGGTGTTCCGTTCACTAACGATATTAAAGTTGAAATCAAAGATCCTGATCCCGAAGGAATCGGAGAAATTGTAACAACCCATCAAAATATGTTCATGGGGTATTACAAAAATGAAGCTGCATCGAAAGCCGATATGAAAGATGGCTGGATGCACACCGGCGATGCAGGCTACTATAATGATCAAGGCCACCTTGTGGTGATTGACCGTATTTCAGATTTGGCTGAAATGAAAAGCGGGCTTCGTTTCTCGCCACAATTCATTGAAAATAAGTTGAAGTTTAGCCCCTATGTGGGGGAGGCGGTGATCCTTGGCGCGGGGCGTGATTATCTGGCTGCCATGATTTGTATTCGCTATTCTATTTTAGCCAAGTGGGCTGAAAAGCGTCGAATATCTTTTACTACTTATACCGACCTCTCCTCGCGTCCGGAAGTTTACGAACTAATCGAGAATGAAATTCTGGAAATCAACAAAACACTTCCGGAAGCCCAGCAGATAAAAAAATTCGTGCTGCTCTATAAAGAGTTGGACGCTGACGATGGCGAATTAACGCGCACGCGCAAAGTGCGCCGCAATGTTGTGGCTGAAAAATATGAGAACATTATTGATACGATCTATTCTCAGAATGATCATGTAGATATTGATACGATGATTACCTTCCAAGATGGAACTAAGCAACGCATCCAAACAACAATCGCTGTTCGCGATCTTGATAGTGATGGCACAATGCCAATCGCTGCTGAATAGGAGCAGAATAATGAATACATCACTGTTAATTCAGCTTCTGGCAAATGGACTGATCGTCGGGATGCTCTACGGTGTCATCGCAATGTGTTTTGTGTTGATTTATAAATCAACGCAGGTCGTAAATTTTGCCCAAGGTGAGTTTCTTGTTCTTGGCGCTTGGGTTTGCTTAGCGATGGTTACGAAAGCTGAACTTCCTTTTTGGGTGGCATTTCCTTTCACATTGGTCTTTATGACCCTGTTCGGCATCATGATCCAGATTGTCGTTTTGCGACCACTCATCGGCGAGCCGATCATATCGATCATTATGGTAACAATTGCGCTTTCGATCATTATGCAAGCGGCCCTAAACTGGATGTTCGGAAATTCCGCAGCTAGTTTCCCGCAAATTTTTCCAATTCAAACAGTTGCATTCTTAGGCCTTCAAATTGAAATGGCCTATATTATGAGCCTCGTCCTATCTGTCATCGTAATGGGTGTTTTCTACGCTTTCTTTCAATATTCCAAATACGGATTAGCAATGCGCGCGACTGCCTTCGATCAGCAGGCAGCGCAAAGTCTTGGTGTTTCCGTTGGTCAAGTTTTTGCAATGAGTTGGGCGATCTCCGCAGTTGTTTCTGGCATAGCTGGGATCATTATCGGCATCGTAAGCGGCGTTTCATCTTCCCTAGCTGTGATTGGTATTAAAGTTTTTCCTGCGGTCATTGTTGGCGGGCTAGACTCGATTGTCGGCTCAATTGTTGGTGGCGTTATTATCGGACTTTTAGAAAATCTTGCTGAATTTGTGGATGGGCAATATCTGCAATGGGGCAATCTTTATACTGTTGCGCCGTTCTATGTGCTCATCATCATCCTTGTAATTAAGCCATATGGTTTGTTTGGCACACGTGATATTGAGAGAATCTAAAAATGGCATCTACATCACTTCGTCCTTGCGGTGATTTCCGCACAAGTTACAAACAAGACCAGTATCTATTTCAGACAAAAGTAATAGGCTGGATCGCTGCTATCGCTTTATTGGCTTCGATAGCAGCACCTGCATTTGTGAGCTCTTATCTTATTAATGTTTTGATCTTGGTTGGCATATCCGGAATTGCGGCATTAGGTTTAAATGTGCTTGTTGGCATGACAGGACAGATTAGTCTTGGTCATGCAGCTTTTTATGGTTTCGGCGCTTTTACATCTGCCTACCTTGTGAGCCATTATAGTGTGCCCGTGCTCATCGCAATTCCACTAGCGGGCATTGCGACTGCAATTGTCGGTATGATTTTTGGCTCTCCAGCTGCTCGCATTAAAGGTCTTTATCTAGCCATTGCGACATTGGCATCACAATTTATTCTGGAAGATTTTTTCTCTCGCGCCATCTGGTTTACCAATGGGTATGGCGTTGACGCCTTAAAGCCAGAGTTCTTTGGAATATCGCTTAATACCGACAGCAGTTATTATTATGTGGTTTTATTCTGGGCCGTTATCTCAATGATTGCCGTCGCAAATCTCAAACGTTCGCGAGATGGTCGCGCACTCGTCGCCGTGCGTGATCACTATCTATCTGCCGAAATCATGGGAATTAATCTCACAAAATATCGTATTCTGGCATTTGGTATTTCATCGTTTTTTGCAGGTGTTGCCGGAGCACTATATGCGCACTATATCGAATTTGTTTCGGTGGAAACATTTAGTATTGCATTGTCGATTAACTTTCTGGCGATGATAATTATTGGCGGACTTGGCTCTGTTCCTGGCGCGTTTTTGGGCGCAGCTTTTATTGAGCTTCTGCCGCAATTCGTACAGTTTGTAACAGGTTGGCTAATTAGTGTTTTTCCGATGATCTTTGGATCACTGTCGGAGGGTAAATCCTATATTGAGCAAATCTCTATTGGCACGGTTATCATTCTATTTCTAATTTTCGAACCGGAAGGGCTTGCGCATCGCGTTGGGCAAATCCGTAAATCGATCAAGCTATATCCGTTCTCCTATTAGACGGATCAACTCAGCGCTTAGTCTTGGGAGGACGGCGCTAAATCGAATATAAAAGGAGGAAGACTATGAAGAATATTTCCAAGCTAATCTCAGGTGTTGCATTGGTAGCACTGATTGGTAGTACATCTGCAAATGCCGACAGTGTATTTGTTGGTAATCTTGTTGACTTTACTGGCCCAACTGCTTTCGTTGGTAAACTTTACGGCACTGGTATTAAAGATGCTGTTGATTACATTAACAAAAATGGTGGCATCGACGGCACAACAATAGAGCTTGAGCAGATAGATTATGCCTATAAAGTGCCGCAGGCTATCGCGACCTATAAGCGTTGGACGTCAAGCGGTAAAATGGTCGGTCTTCAAGGTTGGGGTACCGGCGATACAGAAGCATTAATCTCATTTGTTGCTAAAGACAAAATTCCGGTTTGGTCCGCATCATATTCTGGCCACCTAACGGATCCATCCGGTGCGAACCCAAATACGAAGAAGCCAGCACCTTATAATTTCTTTTATGGTCCGAGTTATTCCGATGCATGTCGTGCAATGGTTCAGTGGGCGCAAGAAGATGCAAAATCTAAGGGCATGGAAAAAGCAAAATTTGTGCACCTAGGCGACAATCACCCTTATCCAAATGCACCTAAGAAAGCATGCGGTGAATATGCTGCTGAGTTGGGTATGGAGGTTTTGAATCCAATTGGTGTACCTATGAAACCTGGAGATTTTAAAGCTCAGTGCTTAACCATTAAAGAATCTGGTGCAAACTATGCATTTGTCGCAAATCTTGGTGGGTCGGTCGTATCGTTACTTAAGTCATGTAAAACAGTGGGTGCTGAAGTCACGTACATGGCCAATATTTGGGGTGGTGATCATCTGACAATCGCGGCAGCGGAAGCTGTTGGTTATATTTTCCCTACGGCATCACCATTTTGGGAATCTGAGGTGCCTGGTATGAAGGTTATCAGAGAAATTTATGACCAAGGTACTGCCGATAAATCGGCTAAACCTACACACCACTATGTTCGTGCAATTTGCAGCGCTTTCTACATGAAAGAAGCGATGGAATGGGCCAAGGCAAATGGTGGTTTAACGGGTGAAAATATCCGCAACGGTATGTATGTCAAAACAGATTGGGTACCGGTTGGTCTTGAGGGCGTGTGCGAGCCATCAACATGGACCGACAAGGATCACCGCGGCACAACAAACGTATCAGTTAATAAAGGTACGTTTGAAGGTGGCGAAGTGAAAATTGAAAAAATCGCCAATGTCAGCCTACCACGTCGTGATGACTGGATTGGTTACTAAAATTCATCCCGCGACCTGTTTAAAGGTCGCGGGATTATTTACCTGATCGGAACCTGAACCATGATGCAAGTTAAAGAAGAGACAATTGTTAATCCCGCAAAAGAGCGTGATATTATCTTGTCGGTTGATAATATTGAAGTCGTTTATAACGAATATGTGCTTGTTTTACGCGGATTAAGTCTTGAGGTCGAGCGCGGCTCTATTACCGCTTTGCTTGGTGCAAACGGTGCTGGTAAATCAACAACGCTTAAGGCCATCAGTGGTTTATTGAAATCCGAAGATGGCGAAATTACACGTGGCTCAATTACTTTTGATGGCCAGACTATCAGCAATCAGGAACCGGATTCTACAGTTCGTTCAGGTGTTTTTCAGGTCATGGAAGGCCGACGAATTATTCAAGATATGACGGTGATGGAAAATCTTCGTTTGGGTGCGTTTACACGCAAAGACCGAGCAAATATTGCTGATGATATTGAGCTGGTTTATTCCTATTTTCCGCGCCTTAGGGAGCGTAATGGTCTTGCTGGTTACCTATCCGGCGGGGAACAGCAAATGCTAGCCATTGGTCGCGCGATGATGGCACGCCCAAAACTAATATTGATGGATGAGCCGTCTATGGGACTATCGCCTCTGCTGGTAAAAGAAGTCTTTGGCATCATTAAAAAACTCAACAAAGATTTTGGCGTTTCCATTTTGCTTGTGGAGCAGAATGCAGCAATGGCACTTAATTGCGCCTCACACGGTTATATTATGGAAAATGGAAAAGTTGTGTTGGATGGGACTTCGGCAGAACTGCGTGAGAACGAAGATATCAAGGAATTTTATCTTGGTGGTAGTGGAGAAAGAAAAAGCTTCAAAAATATTAAGTCATTCAAACGTCGTAAACGCTGGTTGTAAGGGGATAAAAATATGGCAAAAGCAAATGTTAATAAAGCAAATCCCCGGACTTGGATTGACCCACGTGAGCTTCGATCTGAAAATGATAGAAAAGCCGAACAACTTAGTAGATTACGCGATGTAATTATTAATGCGCAAAACCAACCATACTATGAAAAGGCTTTTCGCACAGTACCAGTTATCAATTCATTTTCTGATCTGGAAAAATTACCCGTATTACGCAAACAGGATCTTATTGACATTCAACCAGCTGCTCCACCATTCGGCGGATTAATGGGGGATAGCAGCCGCGCAGATTATCTGTTTGTTTCTCCTGGACCAATTCACGAACCTGGGTTCATGGATCCTGATTTTTGGCGCTCGGCACGCGCGTTGCGATCAGCAGGTTTTAAGCAAGGTGATATCGTTCATAATACGTTTTCTTATCATTTAACCCCGGGTGCCTGGATTTTTGATTCTGGTTCTCGTGCGATTGGATGCTCTGTCATTCCAGCAGGAAATGCGCCGATTGAACAACAAGTTATGGCTATTTTTCAATATCAGGCAAATGCTTATGTAGGCACGCCGGATTTTTTGAAAACACTTATTGAAGCATGTCAAGCTGCCGATCGGGGGCCAGTACCTTTCACCAAAGCGATGGTGAGCGGCGGTGCACTCACACCTGGTTTGCGCGATTTTTTCTTCAAATCGGGAGTTCAGGTTTTACAATGTTATGCGACTGCAGAATTAGGTCTTATAGCCTATGAAGTCGATATTTCTGGCCAGATGGTAGCTGATGAAGACGTAATTATAGAGATCATTGACCCGGATACCGGATGTAGTGTGCCGAACGGCCAAGTTGGTGAAGTTGTTGTTACAACGCTTCGCAAGGATTACCCACTTATACGTTTTGGTACGGGTGACCTTTCCTCGTTTGTTGCACCCGAGTTTTGCAAGGCTGACCTTAATGGACGTACTGGCGCTATTCTTGCGGGCTGGCTGGGGCGAGCAGACCAAGCATCAAAGATTCGTGGAATGTTTGTCCGACCAAGCCAACTGACAGCTCTTTGCTCCCAAATTGAAGGGTTGCAACGTGTCCGTCTTGTCATCGATCGTGATAATGAAAAAGATGACATTATGCTATTTTGCGAAATGGAAGATGCCCCAGTAGAAGCGGTGGAAGGTGAGATGCTAGAAAATATAGCACAGTTATTTCGTGAGTTATGCCATCTAAAAACAAAAGTCTCTTTGGTTGACCATGGTACGCTTGTTGATGATGGTCGAGTAATCGTGGATATGCGCAGATAGGTCTTTATCTACGCAGTTTGTATGATTGAGATTATTTGGCGTTCTCGCATAGTTGGCGCGGTATTGTTGTATGTCTGTTCTGCTATTGTAAGCTTGTTTAATGTTTAACCTTGCGTAAAGCTTTTAGATTGCGCTGTGGATCATCGACAAACCGCTCCGGCATTGATTCTATATGAATAATTCTGTCTAATCGGAAGTACCTGAAATCTTGTCGTAAACGACACCATGCCCCTATCATCCACCCTTCTGTAAACACAGTTAGGGAGAGTGGTTCGATTTCTCGTTCGCACCTTGTTTTATCTGGGGTTTTGTACAGTATCTTAAGCAACTCCCGCTGCTGGATCGCTTTGCGTATCATTGGAGTAAAACTCGGTGGTCGAGTGGCATTGCGTGCTACAAAAAAGGGAGCAGCTTGAAGCAACTTGCTGGCTTCTGCTGGTAATGTAGAGCTCAATTTGTCGCGTACTTCTTTGGCGGAGTAAGCAAGCTCTTCATCTGCGGCCTCGATTACAAATTTTAAACCGATTGCCACAGCTGAAATCTGATCAACCGTCATAGTCATTGGTGGGAGGTCAAACCCGGGACGCAGCATATAGCCGACGCCTGGCTCCCCATCAATTGGAACACCCGAAGCCTGCACATGAACGATGTCGCGATAAATTGTGCGAACACTCACTTCCAACTGCTCAGCTAGATCGTCAGCTCGCGAAATTGATTGTGATCGCAGTAAAGCTATTAATCGAAACAAACGTTCAGCTCGACGCAATATTCTCTCCTGACATAATGGTGTCAGGAGTAGTAGTGTATCCATTTCATCTAAACAAGGTGTGTATGCATAAATGGTTACTGACTTTCTTCCTTTTGGCCGTTACATTGTCCTCGTGTCGGGGGTAAATTGTAGGTTGTTATTTTCGTCAAGAATGCGTCTTGGTGTAGTGCCGTCAATTCGGCATATCTGTGGTTCAATTGTTACTTTTTTATTGATCTTTATGGTTGTGCATGACGGGTTAGCTGCGCTTCTGGCAGCCTGTCCTTGGATCCACGTCGCTCTGTCGATGGCAGTGGGTGTATTTATAATTATCTAGGCATAAAGTTGTTGCTAGCCGATCCACTCGACTTAGCGTTTGAACAGTAGACAGACCGCAAAAGCGAGGCAAGCAGGTCCCTAATGATGTTTAATTTTGTACTTGGCGGAATGATTATCCGAAGCGGTGCAAACCTTTTCGTTTCCAATTAGAAAGATAACGCAATGAAAACTCCCAAAATAGCAATAGTAACAGGTGCTTCGCGCGGGATCGGTGCAGCTATTGCAATGCGGTTAGCACGGGATGGGCTTTCAGTAGTTGTGAATTTTAATACCCAACAGGCAAGCGCGGAAGAAGTGTGTCAAAAAATTAGATCGGACGGTGGAACTGCTATGCCGATAGGTGCCGATATTGCAACATCAGTGGGCTGTAAAACATTGGTGGAGGCTGTCAAGTCTGAATTTGGGGGCATAGATGTGCTTGTAAACAATGCCGGGTGGGCGTGTAGATCTTCACTAAAAAAAGTCGCGCATGACACAATGAGGCGTCAGCTTTCGATCAACGTAGAAGGTATGATTATGTTATCACAGTCAGCAACCGCCCACATGAACGATCACGGGCGTATTATCAATATTACCTCGATTGCGGCGGCTGGCGGACCAGATTTCACCGTTTACGGAGCTACCAAAGCAGCTGGAAATTCGATTACAAAAAGTCTTGCACATGAGCTTGGTCCAAGAGGAATAACAGTTAATGCTGTAGCACCAGCTGCTGTGGAGACAGATCTGTTTTATGAGGTCGGACTTGATAAATCGCGCGCAATAAGCCTTCAAAATACGCCACTTGGATTTGAAGGAAGTTGCGTGGATGTTGCAAATGCTGTTTCGTTCTTCGTGTCGCAGGATGCAAAGTGGATCACAGGCCAAGTTCTAAATGTATGTGGCGGTAAGAGCCTGTAGGCAATCACTATTGATTTTGTCTGGTTCCCATCAGATTGTTTCTATTGGTGTCGGGTGAAGTGAAAATCAACACGTCGAACCAATGTCAAATGCTCCATAGCAATTTTACGTATAGACTTTGTGCATGGCTGTTTGTTTTAAATCAAAGAAATTGCTGGAAAATGCTTCTAGATTATTTAAATGATGAACTCGGTTGATTCACCCATAAAAGTAAACAACAAGCGTTTTCGGGCTATTGAACAAGCTTTTGCGCGCGATATCTCAATGGAGGAGCTGCTCCAGCGTTTTCCTGAACTCCTTGTTGCGATTAACAAATATAAACTGCATTGTGCTGGCTGCTTACTTGCTCGATTTCATAATGTCAGCGATGCAGCAATTGAACATGGATGGGATGAGGACGAACTGATGAAAGAATTGATCTTGGAGGTGGCTAGGGAATATGCGGGCCATTCCACATGATTGAAGCTAATTTAATTTGTAATACCATTGGCAACCAACATAAGTTTATGTCCTTCCACCAGGGTGATTTTCTGCCGCCCAGATTTAATAAGTCCCTTATCTTCCCAGGCGCTCAAAAGTCGAGATACAGTATGAAGAGTAGTTCCTGTCATCTCAGAAATATCTTTTCGTGAAATAGGGAAGTCAATTAATATGCCTTCTTCGGTCTTTCGTCCTGTTTGATTTGCAAGCTTTAAAACGGCATTTGCAATACGTTGTTCGACTTTTTCTGTTGCTAACTCGACTACATGTTGTTGTGTCTCGATAAGCCGCTCACCGACAGTTTTGTAGGTGTTCGATGCAAATGTTGGGTACTTATCAGTTAACTCATCCCAAATTGCATCTGATATAACAAGCACAACACAATCAACTGCAGCAATTGCACTGGCGGGGTAATTTTTTTGGCCAACGGCTTTGGCAATGCCAAATAATTCGCCACTGGTGATATATCTCATAACAACTTGCTCACCATCAGGCGTAAGCTTTGCAACTTGTATATAGCCATCCAATAACACATAGAATTTATGGGCTTCATCGGCTTGTGAAAAAATAGCATCGCCTTTAGCAAAGTGCTCCGAGCGAGCTACACCCAATAGTTCGGCTAAGGCCTCGTGATCCATGTCAAGAAATGGAGGTAAATCCTTGATCAGCGATTGGTCGAGCGACATATTCATTTGTAATTTTCTTTGATCATACGCAAGCCCAGCTCTTTAAACTCAGGTTATTAGTATCGTGTTGACTAACTATATATCTAGACCAATACTTGCCAACTGCAAGTGATAATCTTGCTCTAGAAATGCAAAGCGTTTTTGCAAATCATATCTTGCTGTTCTCAGGTGGTATAAATGGCAGAAAAAACAAATAGAAGTACTTTAACTATCCCACTGTTAAGTGTTGGTTTTAGACCGTTCTTTCTGCTTGCATCAGGATATACGGCTTTCAGCATGGTTTTATGGTTGCCTTATTTTCAAGGTGAACTGGAACTATACACCACATTTACTGTTGTTGATTGGCACATTCATGAGTGGCTTTTCGGTTTCCTACCGGCAATTATAACGGGATTTCTTCTGACGGCAGTTCCAAACTGGACGGGTCGTCTGCCGATACGTGGTATATCGCTTGCTTTTCTAGTATCTATCTGGATTTTTGGGCGTATTGCCATCTCATTTTCAGATCTGATAGGCTGGCTTTTTACCGCACTGATCGACTGTTCGTTCCTGATACTCGTTGCGCTCCTTATCGCACGCGAAGTAATAACGGGGAAGAACTGGAAGAATTTAAAGGTGCTTCTTCCGCTTTCAATCTTGGCACTGGCAAATATCTTCTTTCATATTGAAAGTGCTTTTCATGGCAGTACTGACATCAGTAGACGTTTTGGAATAGCAGCGAGCATAGCCCTTATACTCCTCATTGGAGGGCGCATTATACCAAGCTTCACAAGAAATTGGTTAGTTCGAGAGAACCCAGGAAAGCTACCTAAACCATTTGGAAAATTTGATATGTATTCAATTGTAATGAGCGTAATCGCACTTCTATGCTGGATTGTGTTTCCAAATGTACTGGCAACAGGAATATTGCTTATTTTAGCAGGTGTTGTGCAGTTCATTCGGTTGTGTAGATGGGCGGGACACCGAACATGGCATGAGCCTTTGGTTGTGATTTTGCATCTAAGTTACTTGTTTATCCCGATCGGATTTCTTCTATTAAGTCTGGGTATATTTTTCCCCGAAACTGTTCCACTTGCTGCTGGCATTCACATTCTTGGGGTAGGTGCAATAGGAGGTATGACCCTTTCGGTTATGATGCGAGCATCACTTGGTCATACTGGCCAAGACCTTAAGGCCTCTCCATTTTCGGTTTTAATATTTGCTGGCCTTGTGGTGTCTGTGTGTGCAAGACTTTTTCAAGCTTTGTCGATAGGCGATTATGAACTTATGTTCACCATTTCTGGTGTGGCCTGGATTTTCGCTTTTGGCGGTTTCGCGTTATCTTATGGTCCAGCACTGTTAAGACCAAAAGGCTAACCTTTCTCGGAACATCAATCCTAATTGTGGTTTAGGGTGTACCTAAACACCACTCGTTAAAGTGAAAGGTGGTCTGATTTGAAGCAATGATAAAATCGACCTTTGCCCAGTAGTTTTATCTATCGTTTACCCATTCAACTTTGGTGCTTAAATTCTTCTCCGCTATTAAACTTAGCCAACAAGAGTGTATTTTGAAACCGGACAAGCATGTCTTCAATTTGACTTTCGTTCATCAAAGATGCGGCAGTTGAAATACCATCTGCGAGCGAAGCTGATTTATTTATGACACTTATGCTTTGCCAAAGGTTCTGGCCGGGTATTCCATGCTTGGGGTCCAAGATATGTCCAATATGCCCATCGAATGTTGTGCCATTTACAGATGATGTTGCAATTGATGTGTCCGACAGCGGGACTATTTTATCTGCAATATCCCGGTCTGCATTCGATAAACTTACATTCCAAGGCTTGCCTCGCTCATTTTGGCCAAGGGCTGAGATTTCCCCCATCTTTACAACCGCATTTCGCAAACCTTCTGATTTGAGAACCTGCACAATACGATCTGTTACGAAACCCTGAGCAATACCATTTAAAGTCAATGCCATTGCAGGCATAGCAAATTGGATCACTTGAGTGGAATGTTCCACATTATCCCAACCCACTAACTTAAGTTTCTGTTCTAATAAATTGCGTGGTGGGTGGCCTTTATGTTCCGCATAAATCTGCCAAAGCGGCTGTATAGTTGGGTCAAAATATCCACCACTGGCGTCATGAATAAGATCGATGGTTGAGAATAATGAAACTAGCTCAAGCGGGGGATTTTCCAGCAGACCAAATCGGTTTAGTCGCATCAATGCACTATTTGACCTGTAAAGACTAAAGATATTTTCAAGTCGATTTACTTCATCGACTACGAGTTTAATAACTTGCTTCGCATCATGCTCTGCCATGTCTGAGATAATAAGCTGCGAGTCAGCCCCCAAAACAATGCCTTTCCAGTTTACTGGTTTAACGTGAGCCGAGTATGTTGAAGTTGCAAACGTCGCACCGGCAGCAATGGTTATGAATCGCCTTCGATTTATACTCATTGAACGCTTCCTGTCGTCTGGTGATTAATATCAACGGGCCCTAGGACATATTCATCAGGAATATCATCAAGTTTTACGATGGTTCCGCCGTTCTCAAACTTAAAAGCCAGCGCACCCTCCATTGAATCAAATGGGATTGTTTCAGGCGCGCCCATGCCGCCCGTTGCGTTGCTATTTATTACGAAATATGCCTGATTTATATCTATCCATGCGTTGTCCCCCGGTGCTGCCCAGCTGGCAGCTTTAGACATGTCATGGACATAGATTGCTGCAATTTCAAAAGTTTCTTCGGGTAGTCGCGTATAAGCCACTGCATCGCGAACCTGTGAGAACCAGATTGGAAACTTTATGTTTTTGAGATGAATTTGAGCTTTCGGGCCTTCATGTTCAAGAATGTTCATATTGCAGTAATGGCCAACTGCTTCTTCTGTCATTGCGACAGCATCTGGTACATTCGTGCTCGTGCTTTGACCACTACACCCTGTCAAAACAAGTGATGCTAGCAGCGCTGAAAGTTGGGTTAGATGTTTTACATTCATGGCTGAACCCTCTTTAAAATTACGGTTGAGATAACAAGTGCAACACCTGTCCAAATTAATGGGCTTAACATGGCAAATTTAGGCGCTAATGGCATTTGCTGCCCTCCTGAATCCAGTGCCGTCGAAAACCCTGATGTTTCGATGGCCGACATATTAAAAACTCGGAATGCATCGGCTGGATTGAGAAGAAGAAAGTAGGGGAAGAGCACCTTTGCGAAATATCCATCGACACTTATGAGTAATCCCCCAAGCAACGCCAGATCATAAAGGACAACAGTAAATAGCCAGATTGAGATGGCCACGGCAGCAGCGGTGCCTGTTTGGCGAACGCTCGTGCTTGCGACATAACCAATGGCGATGAATGTTCCACCCAAGATTATGCTTGTTCCAATCAGGCGGGTGAGATCAACTAAACTAGACCAAGGTGTTTCAGGATTGAAAAAAAATGAAACACCTCCAGCTGCGCCATAACCAATGATAACGGCGAGTGACAGGACAAAAAGGTGTCCCAAAAATTTTCCCAATAGAACGTCGGCGCGCGAAACCGGAGTTGCAAATGTTAACTGCAACGTGCCTTTATCTATCTCGCCGGCAATTGCGTCAAACGACAATAACAAGGCGATGAGAGGAACAAGATATACAGTTAACGTGGATAGGCTCGCTACTACAACTGTCAAACTATCAGTTTTGGTGGCTCCCGTAGGTGCACTCCCCAGAAGAACAAGAACGAGTGCAAAAACCAATAAAATAACAGATGCCAGAACAACCCAACGATTGCGAATGCCAATGCGTATTTCATTTTGGGCAATCGTAATAACAGAATGCATTACATATCCTCGCTTTGTTCAGATGCGGAAAAATGTCGATAAATTTCATCCAGGGTGGGAGTAAATATTTCGACATCATTGATGGCGTTTCCCAAACTCGATATCTCCGCCAAATTTTTCATTTTTGAAGATTGTGAACATGAAAATTCCACAGATGAACCATTAATTCTTCGCCCCCCAAACTGCTCGTACACATTTTCGATCATGTCTGGTTTTGAACTAATTCTAATCCGAATGGGTAAGTTTGCTGCTGCCTGCAATTGGGATAACGAACCATTGGCTACCAAGGCGCCTTTACGCAGAATTGCCACTCGATCAGTTTTGGCTTCCAACTCGCTCAAACCGTGTGAGGATAGAAGCACAGCGGTCCCTTTGACTGATACATCCGAGATGATTTGATAGAATCGCTGCCGAGAGATCGGATCAAGACCTGATGTTGGTTCATCAAGTAGAAGCAGTTTGGGATCTCCAATCAGAGCCTGCGCTAACCCCAATCTCTGACGCATGCCTTTGGAATATGTTCCACATGGCCGATTAGCTGCATCAACCAGGTCAACTTTCTCAAGGGATCCGTTCACATCAGAGAACGAGGCTTTTTTTAATTTGGCGTAATAGGAAATGATTTCTCTGCCTGTCAGCATTTTTGGGAATGCTATGCTTTCCGGTAGATATGAGATTGCTCTTCTTGCGTCCTTGCTTCCGGGTAGGTGTCCCATAATTTCGACATTGCCACTATTTGCTGATAGAAAACCCAATACGATGCGAAATAGTGTTGTTTTCCCAGCACCATTGTGCCCCAGTAATGCGACACGTTCACCTGGCTTAAGCTCTATGGAAACCTCATTCAGCGCTTGTAACGAGTTGAACTGCTTTGAAACACAATTGGTTCTAAGTATCGGGGTTACCATTATATCCTACCCTGAATTCTTTTTGCCGCCATGCTTGCATTAAAAGTAGGTTTCATACGAGGTTGCTCATCGATAACACCGCCTGGCAACAAGGATGGAAACTCTTTTTGTGCCCATTTAATGAGTTGAATTGCGGGGCTCCCCAGTAGTAATTTGGCAGTTGGTTGTGTCCATAATATTTGATCCATCGTATCGTTTGGTCGAAACGCTTGATCAGCGATATTATCGCCGTTTACATCAAATGCTGCATGATCGCTCCAAAAATTACCCCGCCAATCATGATCGCGAGAGCCAACATATTTGACCTGAATGCGATTGCCGATAAATGAGTTTCCAATGATCTCATTGCGTTCGGAACCTGCAGTAAAATGTATCCCTATCGGACAGCCTTCAAAGTGATTGTCTCGTAAAATATTTTTATTGGCGTTGTACATGAACAGGCATTTCTTCCCGCCGTTTTGGATAACATTTCCTTTAACAATTGCTTTGTTGGCATAGTTGAGCATGATGCCATGATCGCGATCACCTATTGATAAGTTGTTTTCAATTTTGACATGGGTTGTGAACATAATGGCATAACCAAGGTGATTTCCAATTGACACATTTCCAGAAACTTCACTTTTGTCTGCATACATGTAATGCACAGCAAATCGCAGGTCTTCGAAGCGGTTATTGGTAAATGTGTTCTTCCGGCTTGAATTGACAAATATGCCGTCGCGCCCATACTTAATTTTGTTATTCTCGACCCGTGCGCCTGGCGCGTTCCAAACATAAACCCCATTACCTCGTCGGTTCATGCGTCGACCTTGCCGCCCAATTATCGTATTGTTTCGCACCAATGCATTTCGTGCCCCATGAACATCAATGCCGTACAAATTGCCTTCTAAATAGTTATTCTGAATAATAGCATTTGCAGCTTTTTTCGTCAGTTGAACACCACTATCTATGGTTTTATGGTTGGAGCCTGAGCCTGTCAGGTGCAAGCCTGAAATCACAACACCAGGAACATCAATACGGATAACAGAACCCGTTTCTGCACCGATAATATTAACATCGCCATTTCCATGAATTTCAATGGATTTGGTAAGCGTAAAACCGCCCACATAATCTCCGGCCTCAAGAATTAATCGGTCACCAGAGTTCGCCATTTCGATGGCCCGCACCAATGCATTTTTTCCGGGTTTAACAATCTCATCTGCAGCCATAACAGATGTAGAAAGCAAAGTTACCCAAAATAAACTAATTATGATGCGAGCTAACATTGTCTTCTCCGTGGTTTAGCTTGAGCGTGGCTCAACAAACATCCGGCCGCGCATTTCCATGTGAAGTGCATGACAGAACCACTGGCAGTAGAACCAGTGAACACCGGGTCGATCTGCAGTGAATGTGACAGATGCTGTTGCTTGCGGAGCAACTTCCATCGCGACTCCGTAGTTGGAGATACAGAAACCGTGCGTAACGTCATCAACATCATCAAGATTGGTGACATAGACTGTCACTTCATCTCCTTGTTTGACGGTGAATTTTTCAAGGCCAAACACTGGGGCAACAGAGGTCATATACACTCTGACTTTGTTGCCATCGCGGATCACCACATCGTCAGATTCGATATCAACGCCATCTGCTTCTGCCTGAGCAACCGCATCAGCAAAAACCGGATCTGCTCTGTCCCAAACATTAACAGGTTTCACAATGTCAGAGCGAACAATAATACTGTCATGTGGTTCAGCGAAGGTTGGGCCATCATGAACAACTTTCATATCATCACTTGAGATATCAATGAGCTGTTCGTTCTCTGGTTTCAGTGGACCAACGTTGATGAACCGATCTTTTGAGAACTTGTTCATTGAAATAAGCCATTCGCCGTCTGCATCGGCGGTTTCACCCATAGATGTAGAGTTATGACCAGGTTGGTAATGAACATCGACCTTTGAAATAATCGGATCAACATCTTCACCGGCATAAGCCTTAACGGCCTTATCAATATTCCACTTCACAACTTGGCTATCGAGGAACAAAGTTGTAAATGCATTTCCTTTGCCATCAAATGCTGTATGTAGCGGCCCTAAGCCGAGCTCTGGTTCGCCTACAATTGCAGAACGTGGATCTGCATCGCTTGCAAACAAAGCATCTAGTTTAGTCACGTCGATAATTGATACAGTCGGAGATAATTTTCCTGCGATCATGATGTGTTTTTTATCCGGGGCTGCATTTACCCCATGTGGACTGTTTGGAATAGGAATATAGCGTGTATATTTCTTGTTAGATCCCTTACGACCGTCGATAACAGGAATGCCGTTGAGCATTTCCACATCACCAGAGGCGACCCCTTTTTCGATCTCTTTGAGATTAAAGACAACCACATGATCAAGCTCACTCTCAGTCATCTCTGCAAGGTTCATACCCATCTCTGAATTGTAACTTGTAGAGAAAGCATATTTCCCCTGATAGTCGCAATCAGTGTTATCTAAGTTCCCGGACACTTTGACTTGCCAGGCAACCTTCATTTCATCACCATCAATAGCGGTAAAAATATTCACATATGTGGATGGATCATCGAGAATTTTACCATCATTGATAAGCGGAGCTTCATGCTCACCATTTGCAAACACATACCCCGTACGCGGATACTTTTGAGGGCGCATACCATGAATATCGTGCGCGTTTGGAATTTCGATAATTTTATCGCATTTCATCACATCGCAGCGGATGCGGGCAACACGCGTGTTGGCTTTGTCATTGGCAAAAAGATAACGCCCGTCATATGTGCCTTCAGTGAATGACATATGCGGATGGTGAAGATCACCATTATCATAAGTTTTCATGCCTTTTGCAGCCAGGAACTCCTTTGTTTCATCTGTGAGGTTTTCAGTTAGAATTTTTAAGCTCTCGTTAGTTTGTCCCCAACCTGTTGCAGAACAACGATTAAAAACAGGAATTCGCATAAGCTCGCGCATTGATGGAAACCCTAAAACCCTAACTTCACCTGATTGACCAGATGACCAGAACCCATAATATGGATCAAGTTCTCCTGGTGATAGATTTGCCTTTGGTGTTGCGGCATTGGCTTTCGTGACACCGACGTTCGGGAGCATATCTGTTCCCACTCCCGTTCCTGCTATCACTGCCCCTGCGGCACCAGCTCCAAGCAATGTTCTGCGTGAAAAGCCTTTTTCTTTAGTTTCTTCGGCTGACATAATATGTTCCCCTTTCCGAATGTGAACATTTATGGATTTGGAGAAGCGCGACTGGCCTTTGCAGCCGCGCTGTCCGGTGGTAAATTTGCTAGTTTGTTTTTGCCTCTAAATTTTGCACGCTTCTCTTCAGAGATGATGCAAACCGGGCATTTGGTTTTGCTTTGGTACAACACCTGACAATGCAGACACTGATGGCATTCATTCGGGTTGATATGACCTTCTGGATGGATAGCTTGAACCATGCATTCTTTCGCGCACCGAGTGCACGGGTCGCCACATTCTTTATAGCGCTTGAGCCAATCAAACATTCGTAGACGGCCTGGAATTGCTAATGCCGCACCAAGTGGACATAAGTACCGGCAATAAAAGCGCTCTATAAATAGTCCGGCGCCAAGCAGCGCAACAGCAAATAGAACATATGGCCAAGAGCGATCAAATTTAAGAATGATGGCCGTTTTAAACGGCTCAATTTCAGCATATTGCTCAGCTAATTCTAATGAATAGAGTGATAAGCCAAATAGACCTAAAAAGACCATATATTTGATTGGCCACAGGCGTTCGTGAATGCCCCACGGAACAATATATTGCGGGGTTTTGCAGGCCCGAGCGATTTTGTTTGTTAGTTCCTGCAAAGCCCCAAACGGACATAGCCAGCCGCAGAAAACGCCTCGGCCCCAAAATAGAAGGGATGCTGCAACTGAGAACCAAAGGATAAAAATCAACGGGTCCATCAAGAATGCGGACCAAGAGAATTGAGATGTAAGTGCTGCAAAAAACGCCATAATATTAACGACTGAGAGTTGCGCATTTGCGTACCAACCAAGCACTAATAAAGTGAATGTTAGGAATCCAATTCTGAACCAATAGGTGAATTTTTCATGACGCGTAACTTGCATCTGGAAAAAGAACACACCGGTTAACACCGTGAGTGCTACAACAAGCAGTGCAACTTCGATCTGTTTCTGTTCCCAAATGCGTTTCCAAAGATGACTTAGTTCATCTGGGTTTGAAGAGGCAAAGCCAAGATTTGAATTTGAATCTTCATGTGTTGGCTCAGTCCCTTTTACAATCTCAGTGTGTCTATCAGGAATTCGATAGCCAAGGTCAAACGTAATGAACGCCTTATCGATGGCGCCCACGGCTCGTTGTACAAGTAGCTGTAAACGGAATGGTTTTGTCGGTTCAAATTCCATATCAGCAGGAATTTTGAATATATCGAGTTCCGTAAATGATGGTGCATCACTAGGTGCCAAACGACCCAAACGACGATGTTGTTTATCAAAAAAGCGAGCAGATTTATCACCCTGAATAAGTTGTATGCGATCGAAGATGCCTCCGCGTACATAACCTGAACCTTTGAAAGAATATTCGCCGCGACCCAAAACAAGAATTGCATCCTGACCATCATCAAGCCATTCGACTAAATTGTTATATTCATCATCACCCAAGAGAGTACGCCCAATTTCAGGTGCGCTTATCAGTGCGACATGCATATCGATGAACGTATCTTCTGGATCTCCTTTATCAGGACGTTTGATCGCACGCGCATCTCCACTATCAATAAAGGCTTGATTAATTTGACTGATATCTAGTTTAAGCGCTCGGGCAGATCCGTCCCCCGCTAACGTCTGCCAATTCGAAATGGCTGCATTATCAGTAGTTGTGAGCGTCTTTTGAGGACCGCTGGATTTTAATTCCGGTTCCAATCCACCAAGTCCTAATTGACGAGCAACCTTCAATCCTGCGCGAACAATTGAATCATCAATCACCATTATGGTGACAGTCGCACCTGAAACAATATCCAGATCATGCGCGAAACCGCTAGCGCTTGCCTCTTTTATCAGGTCCAGCCCTGCATATTTTTCGGTTACAGCCTGAATTTTTTTATTTGGAATGCCTATCAGGACGATAGGTTCTGAATGCTTGACTAGCTTTACACCCGTCACCTTTGCATTGTTATCAACACCCATAATAACGTGAATAGGCTTGCCTGAATATCCAGTTGTAGTCACAAAATCTGAAGTTAGAAAGACATATCCAACAACTTCATTGTTCTTCATTGCGGGGATAACTGGCAAGTTGCTTTGTAACACACCCAGACTGCTTGCGCCTGGTACGAGCTCGGTTACGTCTATGTCATCCAAAAATTTAGTGACAATTGGCGCAGCAAAAGCAGATTGCAAACCTATCAATCCTAACATTAGAACTAAAAATAGTGCTGTTTTCAGTCTGCATAGATTTTTTTTAAGCGTGCACATGTGAACCCATCTTCATTTCTGAAGACAAGCCTTATCAGTTCGCATAAATGCGTTCTTTGTGCTGCAACAAACTTCTTTCTTGAAAGCTGTTTGTTTGCAATTTCAATGTCTCATCAACCGATCTTCCTCTGATGGACTCCGCATCAATGAGGAAGATCGATATAGTATCGATTTATGAGTTCTTGGCCTTCGGAAAGGATTGCTCTGTAAAGCAACCTAGACCGACTCATCATGTTGAGAATGATGGTGGGCCAGTTTGCGGAGCCCCTTCAAACCGAATAGACTTTGATAAGTTTATAGTATTATCTGAAGGGGCAGTTGCCTTGAGGTTGCTGGCAACACGTGTAAACAATTCTGGTGAAATGTGCAGAGCTGCTGCTTTGACAAGAGTGCAATATGGACAGCCTTTTGCGTAGGCTTTTTTTTCACCGTTTTCTCCGCTAATGCAAATAACAGGAACGGTTCCATCCGGCAGCGTATAGGCAGATAGATCTGCAATTTGTTCAGTCTCAGAGGCGATAACAGGCCTGTGTGCAAAGCTAGTCCATACCATTGCAATCGCGCAAAGGATTTTAAGTGCTTTACAAATGTTTCTACCTATCTTCAATTGTATCTCGCCGGGTAGGTGATATCATACATCTTCATACCGATATCATACCCAGATGGTGATTGAGTTTGTCGCAGCGCAAACAAAAATAATTTTGTAGGAATTGGGTTGCCGCCAGAATTACTTCACATTGGATTAGGTTTGCCATGCTGGTGCGAAAAAAACATCATCAACCGAACTTCCCAACATACTCTGTTTCGGAATTCTTAAGAACTTACGCGGGGTAGTTGTTGCGGCCATCAATGCATCGATGGGTGTTAATCCAACATGCTCGACAAGGCGGATAACAGAGCTTTTGAGATCAATATGTGCACCTGCTAGAGACCCTTGTGAATTCACTAGCTTGCCATCATCAACTATAATCTTTTCACCATAGAGCGTAAAATGATCGGGACCAGCAATTGTCGACATAGCATCTGATACCAGAACCATCCGGTGGGGGGTGGGACGGGCGCGAAAGGCGAGAGCTGTCATCCTATCATCCACATGATGACCATCTGCGATTATGCCGCAATAAGCGGAGCTATTGATAGCTGCACCAACTATGCCAGGTGTGCGTGATGTCATTGGCGGCATGCCGTTGAAAAGATGGGTGAACGGTAATAACTGTTGGCAGAATGAATGCGAGTGATAAAGATATGATTGCTGCCACCGAATTAATAAAAGTGTGGAATATGAAAATATGTTATGTTATTACGTAACATGTAGTATTATTACACTCCTTTCTAACAAATAAAAAGGTATGATAAGATGAAAGTTTTATTCAATAAATACGTTGGTGCTGTCGCAATAAGTGTGATGGTGCTTTTTGCAGCGCAAGCACAGGAAACCAAAAAAACTGAACACTCAACAAAGCATAATCATGCTGAAAAAGTTGATGATGTCTACCGTGGATATTTTGATGACAATCAGATTATGCCTCGAATGTTGGCAGACTGGAAAGGTGATTGGCAATCTGTCTATCCATTATTGCAAGATGGTACTTTGGACCCGGTAATGGCGCACAAGGCCGAAAAAGGGGATAAAACGGCTGAGGAATATCGCGCTAAATATGAGGTTGGATACAGGACAGATGTTAATCGAATTGTGATCAATGATAACGATGTTGCATTTTATGAAAAAGGCAAGGTTTACAAGGGTATTTATAAAGATGATGGTTATGAAATTTTAAATTATGACGCTGGAAACCGAGGTGTGCGTTTCATATTTGCGAAGGTTGAGGGAGATGCGGCAGCTCCCGAATTCATCCAATTTAGTGATCACCGTATCGCTCCGGCAGCTGTAGGACATTACCATCTCTACTGGGGGAATGACCGAACTTTGCTTTTGAAAGAGCTAACTAACTGGCCAACTTACTATCCTTCTTCAAAAAGTGGTGAAGAAATTGTGGCCGAAATGACAGCACACTAGTAAAGGCTCGTCTCTTAAATACTGATTGGTCTGGTTGCGGTTCGTAATTAGGCCAATTGGTGTGCCCGGATGGAGTATAAGGAGCATAGATGATCTGAGCGTGTAAACTACAATCGTTTTTAATGTTGCAAGAATGTCGTGTAGTTCACTTCATCTCAAACTTTAACAAAATGGCTTTTGGTTTGCTCAAGTATTTATTTATGAGGTAATATTTTCAAATTCCTCTTTTATAATCTGTGCAATGAGTGAACAATCATCTTCCTCGAAACTTAACGGTACGCGCATATCAATTAGGCGATGTAGGATCTCAAGGGTTTGATCCAGTTTTGGAGCCAAGGCGTAGCGCCAGCTATCATAGCGGCTGGTAAAGCCAACTGGATTAGCATCTCCAAACCACTTTAGCTCTACACCACGGTCTGCACAGTTTTTTATAAATTGTTTAATTTGAACATCAGACCATTCAGGTACTAAAAACTGAATGGAAGAACCAACATAAAGTTCCTCCTCGGGCCTTAAGGGTAATGTTAGGCCTGATACGTCGCGAAGGGCTTTTTCTAGTATTTGATAACGTGCATTCCACCTCGCAATATTAAGTTCTAGTTGTGAGAGCTGTGGACGCAATATTGCCGCTCGCAGATTATCCATTCGAGACGAGCAATTTGGCATATCAAAACGTGCACGTTCGAATGCCTCCATATCAGGTCGCGCTTTATGTTTTTCATAAAGCATGTAAGAACCTGACAAGATAATAGCCCGCGCCATCAACTCGTCATCGTTGGTTGTTAAAAGCCCGCCTTCACCACTATTAATATGCTTGTATGTTTGCGCGCTGAAACAACTTATTGAGCCGAAATTTCCGCTTTTTATGCCATTCCATTCTGCACCCATTGTATGAGCGCAGTCTTCGATCATCTTTACCCCTAGGTCGTCCAGAATCTCTATCAGTTGTTCCATCGGTGCAATATGGCCGCGCATGTGCGATAGAAGCAAATATCGAGCACCGCTTATCATGAGTTTATCTTTTAAGTCATCAAGATCAATGGTCAGATTCTTGGTGGTTTCTATATAAACAGGTGAGGCGCCAACAGCTGCAATTGCACCTGGAACCGGCGCTAGGGTAAATGCGTTGGTTGCGACCCTGTCCCCGGGTTTAACGCCTATTGCCCTAAGTGCAATTTGCATTGCACCGCCGCCTGATGATGTTGCCAGACAATATTTGGTATCCTGATAAGTCGCATATTCTTCTTCAAGAAGATTAACTTCACTATCCTCACCTTCGACCATGTTATACCGATGTAGGCGTCCGGTTTTCATGACCTTAACGGCCGCAGAAATAGCATCTTCAGAAATAGCTTCTTGCTGGGTGAACGGTTTTTTGAATTGAAGCTTTGGCATTGTTTTTCTTTCTTATTATCGCTGGTCTGATATGAGACGCTTTCGGGTTGAAAAGCAAGACGTTAAGTCAAAACAAATTTTGAGCTTCGTCGAAGCGAATTTGAAGATTTGATCATGAATAATTACTTCGCATCATTTCCCAAAACATGATCCATGATAGGTGTTAGAATTATAGGGATACCCAACTTGCATTGTTGATAGATGAACGTTGGCAGGCGTCGATGAATTTCATACCATAAACACCATCTTCGATCGTATTAATATGGTGGCCTTCTGGCAGGCTCGCGCCGGTTTTATAAGCCTCGATGGCAATTGCAGCTTCTGAGTAAATTGTTGCAAAACCCTCAAGATATCCTTCAGGGTGTCCACCGGGTACCCGACTAACACGATTTGCAATGTCGCTGGCGCCATTACCAGACCGTGTGATTAATCTCTTTGGTTCGCCAAATGGCGTATGCCAAAGATAATTAGGGTCTTCTTGTGACCATTCTAATCCGCCTTTTTCTCCATAGATACGTAGCGTAAGCGAGTTCTCGTTTCCGGGTGCCACTTGGCTGGCCCATATAGTCCCTCTAGCACCACCTTTGTAGCGAATATTAATGTGTGCATTATCATCCAGTTGGCGGTTGGGTACAAAACGAGATAGTTCCGCTGATAATTGCTCAGTCTCAAGCCCGGAGACAAAATTAGCTAGATTGAAGGCATGTGTTCCAATATCTCCTATTGCACCACTGCCTGCCATTTTAGGGTCTGAACGCCATGTGGCTTGTTTGTTATCATCATCAGCAGCCTCAGTAAGCCAGTCCTGAGCATATTCAGCGCGAACAATTCGAATGTTTCCCAACGTGCCATTGGCAATTATTTCACGTGCTTGGCGAATGACCGGATAGCCCGTGTAATTATGCGTAAGAATGAATAGTTTCTTGCTTTGATGGACCTTCTTTTCGAGATCTATTGCTTCGTCAAGATTGGTTGTAAGTGGCTTGTCGCAAATCACATGAATGCCAGCGCTCAGGAAAGCGCTCGCTATAGGCGCGTGTAAATGATTAGGCGTAACAATTGCAACAGCTTCAATACCGTCCTTAAGATCAGCTTCATGGCGGGCCATTTCCTTATAATCTGTATAGCTACGATCATCATCAAGTCCCAATTCTCGGCCAGATGCCAAGGCGCGTTCAGGATTGGATGAGAGGGCACCGGCAACGAGTTTGAAACGATTGTCGATGCGCGAGGCAATACGATGAACAGCGCCTATAAATGCGCCTTGCCCACCGCCAACCATGCCAAGGCGTATAGTTTTTTTGGGGTTAGATGTGGCCATTTTTTGTTCCTTACTTAGTGCCAATCATGCGGTGTATGGCTGCCATATCAGTTTCAGAATCTGCAAAATCATCAAATGCTTTATCTGTTAGAGGTATGGTATGTTTGCGGATAAATGGCGCACCTTCTGCGGCGCCAACTTCGGGGTGTTTCAAACAACATTCCCACTCGAGAACAGGCCAACCATTAAATCCATATGTTGCAAGACGCGAGAAAATACCCGAAAAATCAACTTGCCCATCTCCTAATGAGCGAAAGCGGCCCGCGCGCTCTGTCCAGTTTTGATACCCGGAGTAAACACCTTGACGACCAGTTGGATTAAATTCTGCATCTTTGACATGAAAAGCACTGATGCGTTCGTGGTAGATATCAATGAATTCGAGATAGTCTAATTGCTGTAATACAAAATGCGACGGATCATAATTAATCATGCATCTTGGATGGTTGCCAACGGCATCTAGAAACATTTCAAATGTTATGCCATCAAAAACATCCTCACCGGGATGGATTTCATAACCAATATTGCAGCCTGCATCTTCATATGCATTTAAAATTGGTGTCCATCTGCGTCCAAGCTCCGCAAATGTTTCTTCAATAAGCCCTTGTGGACGCTGGGGCCATGGGTAGAGATAAGGAAATGCAAGAGAACCTGTAAATGAAACAGATCCTCCAAGTCCTAAATTTTGACATGCCTTGGCAGCAAACAGCATTTGCTGCACGGCCCATTCCTGGCGAGCCTTCGGATTGCCTCGAACATGTTCGGGCACGAAGCCGTCAAATTGTTCGTCATATACGGGATTTACTGCAACCAGCTGGCCGATCAAGTGGGTCGATAATTCTGTGATTTCAACACCAGCATCGGAACAAATACCTTTAACTTCATCACAATAGGTTTTTGATGTTGCGGCTTTTTCAAGATCAAAAAAGCGTGTATCCCAAGCAGGGATTTGTATCCCTTCATAACCAAGACCAGCAGCCCATTTTGCGATTGTAGGCAATGAATTAAATGGTGCGGTATCGCCAGCAAATTGGGCAAGAAATATCGCGGGGCCCTTCATGTTTTTTGTCATATTTATCTCTTTCGAATAGTTGCCTACTTAAGCAATGCTTGTGCTGACTTTGCATCCAGTGCCGCCGGTCGATCGCACGTTGTCGATAATTCTATTGTTTGCCCGGTTTCGCCAGATTTTAAAATGGACGCCATCACATCCACGACGTGATGCGCAAATTCAAGTGAGCAACGTTGCGGCCGACCTTCCTGGATAGCAAGTGCCATATCCGCTAAACCGGCACCACGGTAATTGGATTGATGATTCCCAGAATTCTTATCGACGTAATTTTCTTTTTCGAATGGGTGTTCCCAATGGGGTAAAATCACTTCTTCACTTTCTTCGGTTAGCCTTAATTCACCTCCAAAGAAGTTCGGGTCAGGTACAAATAATGTACCTTTTTCACCATATAGTTCCATATTGCTGTGGCTCTGCGCCCAAACATCCCAGCTCGTAATCAAGTTGATGATTGCACCATTATCAAACTCAAGCAAAGCATGGATTGTTGTTGGTGTTTCAACCGGTACTTTTTCACCATCACGAGGCCCGCAGGAAATTGTTCGTGTTTTGGAAGGTGATGATGTCATTGCCGTTACACGTTTGACCGGACTAATAAGTTGGATCAAATTGGAAATGTAATAGGGTCCTAAATCTAACATTGGCCCTGCACCAGGCTGGAAGAAGAAATCAGGATTTGGATGCCAATGTTCCATACCATGGCTTTGAACAACTGCAGTACCTGAGGTTATTTTACCCACTGCTCCACTATCGATTAATGCACGTGCACGCTGGTGTGTACTTCCCAAAAATGTATCTGGAGCAGACCCGATACGAAGACCTTTTTCATTCGCAAGCTTTTTAAGAACATTACCCTCTTCTGTTGAGAGCACAAATGGTTTCTCTGAGTAAACATGCTTGCCAGCATTCAGAATTGCGCTTGATACTTCAACATGGGCTGCTGGAATTGTGAGGTTTACGATGATGTCGATATCACCTGCCATGAGCAAATCGTCTATTGACTCGGCACGAATATCAAATTCTTCTGCTCTTGCTACTGCCGCACTATGATTGATATCGGCGCAAGCTCGAACTTGGATGCCTTTAAACATCGGAACCAATTGCATGTAGGCAGCTGAGATATTACCACAGCCAATTATGCCAACACCTAGAGTTTTCATCTATCTTACTTTCGTTAAATTTCGTGTTGTTTATTAAAATGATTTTGCAGAGGCTAATGAACGGCTAGCAAAACGATTATGATCATTTGGATTATCATGTTCCATGATAAATAACTTGGTGCCGGATGCTTTAAGTGCGTCGTAAATTGTGGGCCAATCAACAATACCATAGCCAACGTCGGCCCAACCATCCTCATCAGCGCACTCGCCTGCAGCAGCTATATCTTTTATGTGCGCAGCTGTGATGCGAGCATTATGTTTCTTGATGAATTCAATTGGATCATGATCGGCTTTCACACACCAGGCAACATCAAACTCGATCTCTAGATTTGTGAATTCACTAAGCATGACTTCAATTGGTATTTGGCCGTCTTCAAGCCTTAAAAACTCAAAATCATGATTGTGCCAACCAAACCCAAGTCCGGCATCAATTAACGGTTGACTGAGGCCCTTCAATTTTTTTGCAAAATCGATCCAGTCTTCAGTGTTTTTTGGGCGATCTTCTTCTTGTAAGTAAGGCCCATAGACTTTCTCAATGCCGATGGCCTTCGTGATGTCAATCACCCGCTGTGGGTCACTTTCGATAAGGTCCAATCCAACGTGGCTCGATGTCATCGTAAGATTGATTTTATCAAGCAATGTACGAAGTTCGCGTGGGTTAACATCCTCTAATAGTGCTCCAAAGCCTTCAACATTATTGTAGCCGAGTTTAGAAAGCATCTCGAGAGTATCTTCCAATGGTGGAAAATTTCTTGAAGAGTAAAGTTGATATGAAAAACCTGTCATGAGTATCCCTATGAGGCGTGTTTTTTATAATGTTTAATCTTACGGCTGTTGTATAGTTTGAATGTTTTGTTCCCCTCGTTACAAGGGATGATAAGACCCGCAACTAATACATAAACGTGTGGTGAGCACTTTGTTGGTTGATATATTTGAGAGTCGCGTGATTCTTTATATGTGATAATTGACATAAATGTCGAGTTGATTGAGCCTCGGAATTGGCAACGGCCCGCCTCAAACCCACAGTGGGTTTATCTGCAAGAATAATATATTTACTAAAAATTAGGCACGGTCATAGTTTACTTTATAGAACCGCGCTAAATTTATTTAGTTTTCGAGTTTTTTAACGGGTTCTGTACAAGAATTACATTGTTATGAAAATCAAGTGTTTGGTGGTAATTTAAAATGGTCGTACCTTCTATTGACGTGTTGCAAGCTGCTGCGACAAATCAGATTGAGGTTTCTGCACTGCGCAACTTTGATTTCAGTTCAGATGAATATGCAGTTCTCTATAACAATTCGAGTGCGTCGGTTTTTCAGCATCCAATTTGGTTGTCGGAATTTTATACAAATCTGGCATCAGAACGAGAGGCCGAAGCTCTTGTCATCGTGGGGCGTGATGTTGTCGATAGTTCTTTGTTATTTGTATTACCTCTCATAGAGCGTCATTTAAATTTTATTCGGCTAATCGAAGCGGCAGATCTTGGTGTGAGTGACTATTCATCTCCAATTGTTGCCCCGCAGTTCCTCGAAACTCATCGCCAATCTGACCAGTTTTTTCAATTGATAGCTGATGCTATCGGTCATTATGATGTTTTGCGTATCAAGCCGATACGCAAAGAAAAACGTATGGCTTGGCGCTGCTTCTTCGATTTTGAGTTTGAGAAGCTAAACTTTTCTGCTCATGCAACATGTGTGAGCGCACCCTATGACGATTGGCGTTTTGAGGCTTTTGGGAAAAGTCATGCAAATTACATTGATCGAAAAAAACGTAAAATTGAACGATATGGAGATGTTAAATTTACACTCCTAAACAACGAAGCCGACATTGATGATGCCTTGAGCTTTTTAATTGCGCAACGGAAAGGTCGTTTTGAGGGCGATGAAATTCAAAACGATTATGTCGAGGATTTTTATAAATCGGTTGCAAAGCGCGGCATTAAAACAGGATACAGCAAAACGTACTCTCTAGACGTAAATGAAAGTACAATAGGTGTTGTTTTTGGTGTCGCTTATAGAAATTGCTATCATTATCTTCTCATCGGCTGTGACTATGAAAGATTTGGAAAATTCTCGCCTGGATTTATCATGTATGACGAGATTATGCGTGATTGGGTAAATGCTGGTGGAGATACGTTTGACTTCACAATTGGGGATGAGCCGTTTAAGGAAAAATTTGCTGCGAAGTCGACGCAAATGTACCAGATTCTGCATGCAGGTAGTTTGATTGGTCGTCTTGCTAAGTATGCTTATGAATTCAAAAACGGTGAGTAGATGAAGACCGTTTTATTCGCTGATAAATGTTTTGCCAGTAATTTGGATGATTAGTATGCAAAATCTAAACCAAGGGTTCTTGGAAAACTCGGTGATTATTGCCGCTCATCCGGATGATGAAATACTTTGGTTTTCATCGATCATGAAGGATGTGAATAAGGTTCTCATTGTTTACGAAGACTTTTGGGCGCACCCGGAACTTGGGGCAAACAGAGCAAAGGCTGTAGCGGAACTGCCCCACGCTGATGTGACTAGTTTAAAAATTGCTGAAGCTGGGACATATGGTTTGGCTGACTGGCACAACCCAAAACTATCGCGATACGGTATAGCTTTTGGTTCAGAAGCAATTATACGCGAAGTAAAACGTCAGGTTAAAAGCGTTCTTCCTTCGCCTGAGCAAACACCTGATCAAAGCGTTTGGGCGAATTACCGAGGTAATTATGATAAGTTATATGTGGCACTTGACGCCGTATTGAGCGAAGAGATGAATGTATTTACGCATAATCCTTGGGGGGAGTATGGGCATGAGGAGCACATTCAGGTTTTTCGTGTAATTGACGACCTGCGTGCCAAAAAAGGTTTCAAACTCTGGATGAGTAATTACGTAACCAATAGATCTTTGCCACTTGCGATGACTTATTTTAGTGCTTCTGAAGTTCAATATATCAAACGTCCTACCGACAAGATTTATGCTGAAGCTGTAGCTGACGTTTACCGGAAGCATGATTGCTGGACTTGGCACAATGATTGGAAGTGGTTCGATGAAGAGTGTTTTATGGAAGCGCCGACACATCAGAAAAATAATGGCGAACAAGCACATTTGTCTCCACTCAATGTTTTTTCTATCTGATTGGAGTTTGAAGGTAGTTTGTCATGTTCGCAATCATCTTTTGCAAACATGGAATGTGCAAGTTGCAATGGGTGAACAAGTTCACAGTCGGGTTTGAGTCTGTTTAAAGTCAGTTAAGTTGCCAACAAATAATATGCCACTTATAGATTAGGAAAATTGATCGCAAAAATATTCAAAGATTGTGATTGCTTGTCAGGTCGTTAGCGTTTTATCCTGTGTGCAATAATTCAGATAATAATGGGAGAAATTGAATGTTGAAATTGTTTGGTGGCCTCGCGGCTGCAACTATGCTTCTGGTTGCGCCGGTGTTGGCTGATGGCCATAAACTTAAAGTCGGTATGATCACAACTTTGTCTGGCGGCGGTTCTGGTCTTGGTATTGATGTTCGAGATGGGTTTATGCTTGCTGTAAAGGGCAATGATCATATTGATGTTGTTATAGAAGATGACCAGCGAAAACCTGATATTGCCGTGCAGCTCGCGGATAAAATGATTCAGTCGGAAAAAGTAGATGTTCTAACGGGGATTATCTGGTCAAACCTTGCAATGGCTGTTGTGCCAGCAGCTGTTAATCAGGGTAAGTTTTATTTGTCACCGAATGCTGGCCCGTCAGCATTAGCTGGCAAAGGATGTCATCCAAACTATTTCAATGTAGCTTGGCAGAATGATAATTTGCATGAGGCTGCTGGAGGTTATGCGAATAGCGAAGGTTATAAGAATACATTTATTCTTGCGCCCAATTATCCAGCCGGTAAAGACGCGTTAACAGGGTATAAGCGCTTCTTTGAGGGCGGACTTGCTGGCGAGCTTTATACAAAACTTGGCCAAACAGATTATGCTGCTGAAATTGCGCAAATTCGTGCATCTGGTGCTGACAGTGTGTTTTTCTTCCTGCCGGGCGGCATGGGGATTAGTTTCATGAAACAGCTCTCACAATCGGGGATAGATCTTCCTATCGTCGGACCTGCATTCTCATTTGATCAAGGTATTCTTAAAGCCGTTGGAGATGCAGCTTTAGGTGTTAAAAATACTTCTCAGTGGTCAAAAGATATCGACAATGAGGCAAACAAGAAGTTTGTTGCTGATTTTCAGGCTGAGTATGGTCGTTTGCCATCTCTTTACGCATCACAAGGTTATGACACTGCAAATCTATTAATCTCCGCTGCCGGTAAAGCAAATATTTCTGATGTTGATGGTTTCCGCGCTGCACTGAAGGCTGCAGATTTTGCTTCAACTCGAGGTGATTTTAAATTTGATACTAATAATCACCCGGTTCAGGACATTTATGTACGCGAAGTGATTAAAGAGGGTGATGTTCTAACCAACAAGATTATTGCTGTTGGTCTGAAAGATCGTTCCAATGCTTATGTTAGCGATTGTAAGATGTAATATCACTATTGATGTGCGGAGATAATCCGCACATCAATCCTAATTGTTGGGCTTATGTTGAATTGCTTTTATAACACCGCGCAATTCTGCTAGTCCTCGCATTCGGCCTATCAGTGGATAACCGGGCATAGAGTTTTTATCTAAATCATCTAATATTTCCTGGCCGTGGTCGGGGCGCATTGGAATATTCCAGTCTGCCCGCCCTTGTTTCCTGCGATGTTTTTCTTCGTTTAGAAGTGCTGCTATCACAGCCACCATATCAGTATCACCTTCAAGGTGCTCTGCTTCAAAGAAGCTGTGCTTCTCATCGAAATTTGGCCCGTCACGTTTTGTGTTTCGCAAGTGAACGAAATGTATTCTGGAACCCAAATTTTCAATCATCTTGACTATGTTTATGGACGGTGAAACGCCGAGGGAACCTGTGCAAAGCGTGATACCATTGTGCGGGCTATCTACGGCTCGCATAACGAACTCATAGTCTTCCATTGTCGACATGATGCGTGGCAAACCCATGATTGAGAAAGGGGGATCGTCAGGATGACAACATAGATTTATCTCCAACTCTTTGCAGGTTGGAATGACCGCTTCCAGAAATGTAATCAAATTAGCGCGTAGCTGGGTGGCATTTATATCAGTATATGTGTTGAGTAAATCTTTGATGTCAGCGACATCCCATTTGTCATTTGAGCCGGGAAGGCCTGCTACAATATTATGTTGTAATACAGATTTCTGTTTTTCACTCAAGGTCCTGAAGTAACCTTCGGCCGCCGTTCGGATATGCTCAGGATAATCATCAGCTGCATTTTCGCGCGACAGAATGAACATATCGAATGCGGTAAATTCCATCAGATCAAACCGCATGGCTGTCCCGCCATGAGCCATTGGGGAACGGAGGTCTGTTCGTGTCCAATCGAGAATTGGCATGAAGTTGTAGCAGATTGTTTTTAACCCACATTCAGCAAGATTGTGAAGGCTCTGTTTGTAATTTGCGATATGTTCTTCGAAATCACCCGTGCGTGTTTTTATGCTTTCAGAAATTGGCAGGCTTTCGACAACTTCCCATTTCAAGCCAGAAGGCGTGCCGTTTTCCAAAGCAGTGATCTGTTGCTGACGCATTTTGATCTCATCAATGGTCCATACAGCACCTGTATCAACATGGTGAAGTGCCGTAACCACACCTTCTACACTGGATTGAAGAAGGGCATCCATCGAGATTGTATCTTCAGGCCCAAACCAGCGCCATGTCTGCATCATTTTGAGAGATCCTACTCTTAGTATTTAGATTATTTATTCCAACCTTGAGCAACAATATCCTTGTATTATAATGCCGTCTTATCAAGGGGTGTGATTATTTTATATTTCGGTCCACCATACTGTTAGTATTCAATTTTGGTTACGCGGTTGATAATTGTCAGATACGAGCCAGCAGTTATTCAGGTTTGAATAATTGTAATGTTTATGACTAAATTTTCCGTAACAAACCGTTGAGTAGATATCTAGGGTTAACATTGAATAGTTTAAGGAAGCTAAGTTAATATATATGTATGTAAGTAAGTAATGAGTTATTCTCTTCCGTTGAAATTTGGTTCGTTTCCAAATTCGGAGATACATTTAAAGTATCTATATCTTTAAAATTTTAAATAAATTCAACTGATTACATAAATTTCATTTTAACCAAACGACTTAACCAAGTGTTAAACATTTGCTTGTTCGAACTGGGAATTTGCATCATTTAAAGTCCAACTAAGTATGCGTTGGAGTTTGTGATGTCTGTTTTGATTAAATCACTCTATTTTCTTTTGTTCAGTAGTATTTTTGTAGGTATCTCTGTTGCATCTGCTCAGAATGTGCCACGCCTTTATACAAATGAGGCAAGCTGTGATGCAATTAAATCTGCTATTCGCAAAAATGGTAAAATTGTACTGAGATTTAAAAAACCGCGCGGTAAACGTATTACCTATGATCTTTTCTATAAATCTCCATCCAGATGTACTACTGATGAAAAAGCTGCCTCAGAAAATGTCCCATCTGCGAATGGAAAATGCAATGTAAGTTTTCGTTGTATACCCCGGCTGGATCAGGGCCATGAATCGTCAGATGATCCTATCATCATTGCTGCCCCACCACCACCTCCTCCTCCATCAAATCCTCCCGACGATGGGTGCAATGGGTGTGAAAGCGAAGGGCTGCCGATGTAGCACAGTGTATTCAGTTTGACGTGTGCTCCGGATTCAACTTGTTTTATCGATCGGGTGCGTAATGTCGGTTTGAATAAACGAAGGGCTGCCCAAATTTCAGCGAAAGTTTGATAGAGCTTTAACTTGCCATCCGCTCATCGCGTTTTTGCATTACGATGGCTCGATTTGATATAATGGAAGCTGTGATAAAGCTTATCGTTACACGACCAATCATAATTGTCGATAATGCATTTATTTCCGGACTGACGCCGAGGCGCACAGATGAGAAATTTTTAATTGGACGTGTCGTTGCTGATGGTCCTGTCACGAATGATGCAATGACTAGATCGTCAAGTGATAATGTGAACGCAAGTAGCCATCCGGAGATTACAGCAGGCGCTATAATCGGTAGTGTTACGCTTCGCAAAGCGTCCCAATGAGTGCAGCCGAGGTCAAGAGCCGCGAATGCAAGTCTATTTTTCATCAGTTGAATTAGCTGATCGAGTGAAGAGCCTGCTAAGTTGAAATAATTTACGATTCGGAGTTTCTATATGCTCCTTTAGTTGTTCAAGTACTCGCGCGTCAGTATATGTAAATGATGGATGTTCATTATTATCGTCACTCATATTTATCGCTTGTGTGCTTTCAGAAACGACGGCTATTCCTTATAAAAAATATCGCTTGTGACAAAATCAAGTTGTAGCAATGTAGTACGCTGATTTATTCGTCATTGTTGCGATCATAAGGAGAGATTTGGCAGTTAAAACAGCAAGATATCTTTCTTGGTAGTCGTATTTGACAATTTTAGTACAACGTTGTACTAACTAAATTGTGATAGTACAACGTTGTATTTATGCATCTGGGAGGATTATATGCGGAAACACATTATTGCTGGTCTGTTGGCCAGTGTTGCCTTGGGCATGGCTGGAACAGCTGCTCAAGCGGATATTACCATTACATATCCCACAGGCTGGGAAGAACTTATGGAGCCTGCATTTAAGGCTTTTGAGGAAAAGACTGGCGAAAAAGTTATTGCCACAGTTGTACCAAAAGACTTGGATCAGCGTATCACTGTAGATTTTGCAGGTGGTGCAGCAACTGATGTTGTGGTTTATGATAGCTATAGAACGGCTGAATATACCGAAAGTGGCTATTTGGCTGACTTGACTAACTACTCAACGAACTGGGCAGATTGGTCGCTTTATTTTGGTTCGCTTAAGGATATTTCCACTATTAACGGCGAAGTGCGCGGCGTTCCTGTTTACACTGATGTGCGTATGCTCTGGTATAACCGTGCCATTCTTGAGAAGGCAGGGGTGACTTTACCTTGGGAGCCTAAAACCTGGGCTGATATTCTTGATACGGCTGAGCAAGTTAAAAACAAAGTATCTGATGTTGAATATCCAATTTATTTCCCAGTTGGCACCAAGCTTGGTGAGGCAACAACAATGCAAGGCTTTTATATGGCGTTGCTAGGCGCTGACGGTAATGAAGGCGGTGCAAATCGCTTACGTGACTGGGATGAAAATAAATGGATTGGCGACAGTCCTGCTATCCGCAAGGTGCTTAACCTTTATCAGGATATTTTCATTAATCGCGAGCTTTCTGGTCGTGAGCTTTATTACACACCGGATGTATGGGGCGATATGCGTCGTGCCTTTGCAAATGGTAATATCGCGATTATGGCAAACGGTTCGTGGGAGTTTGGGTCAGTTTGGCGCGCAGCTGGCATCGAAAAAACGGCTGAGGAAAAGTCAGAGTTTATGGCTTGGACGCCATTTCCTGGTGACGGATCTGCAAATGCTCCGAGCTACAGCAATATTTCAGGTGGTTGGAATGTAGCAGTTGCAGAACAATCAGAGCAGAAAGACCTTAGCTGGCAGTTGATTGAAACAATTCTGGAAGCAAAATCTTATGCTAAATGGGTAGCTGGTCAAGGGCGTGTTGCAGTGCGTACAGATGCTTTGGAGGCTGATGTTTATCAAGCCGATGCCTATCTTGCCGCTATCTCTCCATTGGTTGAAAAAACCACAGGGCGTGACACGTTCCCGGGATATTCTTCTGTTTCGGCATTTGTTCAACAGGCCACGACTTCAATTCTTGAAGGCCTATCTGTTGATGAGGCTGTTGAAGAGTTTAAAGCAAATCTCGTTGATGAGTTTGGCGAAGAAGAAGTCAAAACAATCAAGTAAATCACTAATGTCCCACCGATATGTTCGGTGGGGCCTTCTATCGTAATAAGATGCGTGACGAGCGTGTCTTGTTTTGGACGAGCCGCGTCTTAATATGTTAGCTCTTCGTCTCGCTGTTTAAAAAGGTAAGTCGCCATGATTTCCACCTCACATGTCTGGCTCCGGCGCTCAACATCTCTTATGACAATCGCTGCAATACCAGCCATATTGTTTATAGGACTATTTATTTTTTATGCCGGATGGACGATTTGGGTCAGTTTTACTGATCTGGCGCTCTTGGGAAAGAAAGCTATCTCCCCCAATTTTATCTGGTTTGATAATTACATTCGTCTGATTACCCGTCGTGGATTTTTGGAATCTGTGTGGACCACAACAGTCTTCACATTCTTCTCGGCTATTGTCGGTCAATGCGGGTTGGGTTTTTTACTTGCGCTCCTGCTGAAAAACTATCCATTTCGATTGAAAGGAACAGTTGAGTTCGCGCTCCTGTTTGGTTGGCTTGCACCAGATGTTGTAGGTGCCTTTATGTGGAATGCGTTCGCCAGCCGCGATGGTTTTATAAATACTTTGGTCTTGAGCCCTCTTGGTTTTGATAACATAAACCTGCTGAACGCCTACGCGATGGAAGTTGTTGTAATCGCAAATATTTGGAAGGGAACTGCATGGTCGTATCTCCTGTTTTCAGCGGCCTTGGACACCGTTTCACGCGAAGTATTGGAAGCCGCCTATGTCGATGGAGCCAACGGACGGCAACGACTTCGCTATGTTCTTTTACCGCTCCTACGCGCTCAAATTGCAACTAACTTGCTATTTGTAACGATTTGGACCTATGCCTTCTTCTCCCTTATTTTTGCCCTCACTGGCGGTGGTCCAGGGCGTGAGACTGAGGTTCTTTCCATTTACATGTATAAACAGGCCTTTGATGTGGGTAAGTTGGGCTATGGCAGTGCTGTTGCAATAGCTATGATGGTTATTGTTGGCGGGTTGTCTATCATCTATCTACGGCTAAGTCAGGAGCGGGCAAAATGATCAGTGCTGTCAAACAATCGCCTGCACGTGTTAGCGCAACAAATTTATTATTGGCGTTCATAATTCTTGCCTGGCTTAGTCCGTTGAGTTGGCTGGTGATGACTTCGATAAACCCGCAAGCAACGGGAGGTTTCTCCATCCCGAGCAGTCTCAGCCTGGAACACTTTGCGTCTGTGATGACTGGCACGTCCTTGCGCCAATTCATAAATTCTATGGTTATTGCTATCATTACCGCAACTTTGACTACCATTTTGGCAACACTTGCCGCTTATCCGTTCTCGCGGCTTGATATTCCCTACAAGAACACCCTTTTGTGGAGCCTTGCATTGCTGCGTATTCTCCCAGCAACCGCCATTATCATTCCAGTCTTTTTGACTGGGAGGGTAATGGGGTTGTTGAATGCGGGAGGGGTCATCATGGTTATGACGCTGCTTAATTTGCCGTTTGCCGTTTTACTGCTTAAAAACTTTTTTGACACGATCCCTACTGAACTAGAGGAAGCGGGTTATATGGAAGGCGCAACGCTTTGGCAGAGTATTTTGCATATTGTGCTGCCATTGTCTCGAGCGGGTCTGGCTGTGATCTGGTTTATGGCATTTACCAGTGCTTGGAATGAATTCTTATTTCCTTTCTTAATGTTGCGCAGCGATGAACATTTTCCAATGGCAGTTGGTCTTTATGCGTCTTTCGGTCAGTATGGTGCAACAAATTACGGCTTCCTGACCGCTTATTCTATTATTTATGCGGCACCAGCTGTTCTCGTCTACTTCCTGTTAAAACGTAACCTTACAACAGGTTTTGCAGGCGTTGGGGTCAAAGGTTAACAAGGGAGTCAGGACATGAACCTGTCAAAACAGCAAGAGAAGCTGGCACGTTATCTTGCCGAGTTAGAGCAACATGCGGAATGGTCGGCGGAAGACCATGTAAAGCTGCATTTTCGAATTACTGAAGATGATGATGCTTCAGTATTAGCGGAAGATTGGCGCAGTTGGGACGTGGTTCCTCAGGACCTGATTTGGGGAGGTGCCAAGCGACATCATTGGTTTGCTGCCGAAATTGCGCTGACCGGACAGCCTGAAGGCGCAAAGCCTATCTTTAAGATCAAGGCCCAGAATGAAATTCTGATGGGCAGAACGCAAGGGCAGGGGCTGGTTTGGCTCAATGGCGAATATCTGCAAGGGGTTGACGGGTATCATGCTGAAATTGATTTGACGCAAGTTTTGGCCCCAGGTGATACGGGCATTTTGCACATTAATCATTATACCGGTGATGCAAGCCGACTGTGCGGTTATGCATTGGAGCGGTTCTGGCGCGACCAAGAGGCTACAGACCTATATTATGATCTGCATGTTCCTTTTGAGGTTGCCGTTCGACTGCCGGATACGGACTTGCGTAAGCATAAAATTTTGACCTTGATTGATGATGCATTTCGACTTATCGATTTTAGAGATCGTAATCATTTCATCGCATCGCTTAAGCCTGCGGCTGAAATTGCTGCCAAGATATATGAGCTAACGGATACTGAAGAAAAGCCGATTGCGAGTTGTATTGGACACACACATTTAGATGTTGCGTGGTTATGGCCGGTTTCGCAAACACGCGAAAAAATGCTCCGCTCGATGGCAACAGCCCTCAAACTTCTGGATGAAAACCCTGACTTTATGTTCATGTATAATCAGTGTGTGATGTTTGATTATTTGGAGCAAGATGCGCCCGAGTTACTTGAGCGTGTTAAGCAACATGTCAAATCAGGTCGCTTTGAAATTGAGGGCGCAATGTGGCTTGAGCCAGATGTAAACATCATTTCAGGTGAATCCATGGTTCGCCAAATTCAACGTGGCAAACGCTATCATCGCAAGCATTTTGACGTAGATCCCAAAATTCTCTGGTTGCCGGATACGTTTGGTTATTCTGCAGCTATGCCGCAGATAATGCGTAAAGCAGGTGTTGAATTTCTGGTAACAAGTAAATTATCGTGGAGCGATACCAACCGGATGCCTCATGATACATTTTTTTGGACGGGGATAGATGGTACAGATGTAAACACCTATTTGATTACCACCCAGCGGGATGACGCCACGACAATTCGCACCGTATATGAGCCGGATTTGGATGTGTCTTATGTTATGGGGGCGTGGAACAGATACGAACCCAAAAATGTGAATGACAACTACCTAATTCCTTATGGTCATGGCGATGGCGGCGGAGGGGTTACCCAAGAAATGATCGAAGTCGGGCGCCGAATGGAGCGAGGCATTCCGGGCTGCCCATCAGTGAAGTTTGAAGGTGTGACGCCATTTATCAATCGCTTGGGCGATAAAATGGGAAAAGAACCAGATCGGTTTCCTAAATGGGTAGGTGAACTTTATCTTGAATATCACCGTGGCACGTTAACGTCGATTGCCAAGAATAAGCGCAATAACCGATTGGCTGAAGACCGATTGCAAGATCTGGAGTTCGTTTTGGCGGCAAACAAGATTGATAACGCTGCAAGCGACCTTCAATCTGAGGCGCTGGCGGAGTTTTGGCGCGTCATACTGCTCAATCAATTTCATGATATTTTGCCTGGCACGTCAATTGCAGAAGTTTATGAAGATAGTGATCGCGAATATGCCGAGTTTTTTGCAGATAGTTATGCTGCATTAAAATCGGCGTTGGGACATCACTGCTCTGGCGATATTGCACTTATAAATGCTTTGGGTAGCGACAGAAGTGGCGAGTTAGTGACACTTCCATTTGATCTTGCACAAACAGGAACTCAGTTATCCTCTGGTTCAGGTAGCACACCGCTTCAAGCCATAACTCGGGCAGATGGTAGCACTGAATGGGTTGCGCCAGTTGCTAATATTCCGGCTACAAGTATTCTCAATCTATCTGTTACACCAGACAGAACGGGTGTTGCAAGCAGTGGTTTAAACGCTTCCAAACATATGCTCGAAAACTCATTCCTGCGAGTCGAATTTGCAGAGAATGGGGAAATCACTTCTGTGTTTGACAAAGCGGCTGGTCGTGAACTTCTCAAGCCAGGCAGCGTAGCTAATCAACTTCAAGCGTTTGAAGATAAACCTATACAATGGGATGCTTGGGATGTTGATTGGTATTTTGATCAAAAATATTGGCCAGTGGATACGTGCGCTAATTTTGAACTGATAGAGGAAGGTCCTCATAGAGCAGCGCTTAAGGTGGAACGAAATTATGCTGGTTCAAAAATCGTGCAGATCATTTCGTTGGCACAAGACTCAATGGTTCTTGAGTTTGATACCTATGTCGACTGGAATGAAAGTCAGACTTTGCTCAAAGCGGGTTTTGAATTTGCACTTAATAGCAATGAAGTGAAATCCGAAATTCAGTTTGGTCACGTTACGCGGCCCACCCATGCAAATACCAGTTGGGATATGGCGCGGTTTGAAGCGAGTATGCATCGTTGGGTTGCCATGAGTGAAGGTGATTATACGGTGGCACTTATTAATGATAGCAAGTATGGATATGATGCACGTGGGCAGCGTATTCGCATGACGCTTATAAAGTCGGGCATTTTCCCATTTGAAACTGCTGACCGTGAACAACATCATTGCAGATATGGACTTACCTTTGCCACCGGTTCAAACACTATTGCTACAATTTCACGCCGCGCGGAAGCCTTTAGTCATCCGCTCATGGCAATTGCCGTCGAGAATGGTGGAAATGCAGAAGCAGACGATCAAAATGGTTTGCTGAGTATAGACACTAAAAATGTTGCAATTCACGCCATCAAGCCGAACGAGGACGAAGATGAAATAATAATTCGTCTGGTCGAAGAGAGTAATCGCCAGACAACTGCAAAAATCAGTTTCGGATTTCCAGTCAAAAGCGTCCGCTTAGTCGATCTTATGGATCAGCATGAAGCGGATTTAGAAGTTGATGAAGACGGGTCTGCGATCGTGAAATTCCGTGCATTTGAAATTATCACACTAGCGGTCGCCAAACAGCGCGACCCGAATTAAGGAGTGGGGAACATGGCAGTTTTATCCGCAGTTAACCTCAAGAAAAATTATGGCGATGTTAATGTAATTCCTAACCTTAACCTAGATGTGGAGGAGGGGGATTTCACGGTTCTGGTGGGCCCGTCAGGGTGTGGTAAATCAACCCTGTTGCGCATGATGGCTGGCCTAGAAGATGTTACAAACGGAGAGTTGCAGATTGATGGCCGTAGAGCCAATGACCTGCACCCGCGTGAGCGAGGCGTCTCAATGGTGTTTCAATCATATGCACTTTACCCTCATATGACTGTTGCCGATAACATCGGTTTTGGTTTGAAACTTGAAGGGCGCAAAAAAAGCGAAATAAAGCAGGCTGTTCATGAGGTTGCAGATACGCTTCAATTGGGAGAACTTTTAGAGCGCAAACCCGGCCAACTTTCTGGCGGGCAAAGACAGCGCGTAGCAATTGGCCGTGCAATTGTGCGTAAGCCTCGCATAATTTTGTTTGATGAGCCTTTGTCTAATCTTGATGCCAAACTACGTGTTGAGATGCGCATGGAGTTGATGAAATTCCATCGCAATCATAACATTACAACAATCTATGTTACCCACGATCAAGTCGAAGCGATGACAATGGCAGATAAAATTGCCGTTATGGAAAAGGGGCATATTCAGCAATTTGATACACCCAAAAACCTGTTTTCTGCTCCGGCCAATCCCTTCGTTGCGGGTTTTATTGGCTCACCACAAATGAATTTGTTTGATATCATGAAAGTGACCGATGCAAGTTTGCAAACCAGCGGCAATGCCGAGATCAAAATCAACCCAAGTGCGGCATCTCATTTTTCGGATATCGCAGCACTAGGTGTTCGCCCAGAGCATCTCTCTATTCATGAGCAGTCAGACAATTTGAGTATTGAAGCTGAGGTAGACCTAATTGAAAGTCTCGGCGATGAAAGCATCATCCATTTTGTATCAGGCAATGAACGTATTACTGGGCGGTTTTATACAGAAATTAACTGTCAAATCGGGCAAAAACTGTTTCTATCCTTTGATATGGAACACGTTCATTTATTCGATGAGAAGAACAATAGAGTAAGCTAGTATTTTGAGTTAACTGAAAGGTTTTTGCCTTTCAGCCTCCCGGCAAGATTAACTCGCAAGATTTAATCTTGCCACATCACTTTAGGCGCACCAATCATTTGCAGATCTTCAGGTGCTTCGCCATTGATGCGCCGGATCAGTAATTTGGCAAGCACTTCACCTGCGCCGATAAGGTCTTCCGAAATCATGTCCAGTCTGGGACGACAAAAGTCCAGCATTGTTGAGGTTCGGCGCGAGACAATATCTATATCTTTGCCGATGATAACATCAGATTCAATGAGCGCATCGATGAGCGCCAGGCTACCGATATCACTGGAACTAATAATACCATCAGGTAAGCTATGATTGTTGGCAGCACGAAGCACCGCTTCGTGCATCGCAGCTGCGAAAGGTTTCACTCCTTGGGCCGGATTAAGAGTGCTTACTTTGGCACCTTCCTCTTGTGTTGCCCGGTGGAGGCCCGCCTTTGCGTGCTCAAAATAAGTAAGTCCCACTGTGCCTGACGCTATTGCCAGGTTCTTTCGTCCTTTTTGTATCAGTCGTTTTGCCGCCTGATACACGAATGCCTCATTGTCGAAATCATAATAAGCATGAGGAACAGCAAGGTTTGTTCGTCCGTGAGTTACAAATGGAAAGTCCAGCTCTGTTAACAGCTTAACCCGCTTGTCATCTGGTGTAGTATTGGTAAAAATTATGCCATCAGCAGCGTGAGAGGTGGCGATGTCGCGGAAGACTTCTATTTCATCGGTGTGAGCAAAAATGGGTGTGAATGACATTTCATACGGGGTAGCACTTAATGCGGTCGATACGCCGGTAACAATTCGACGTTCAAAGTCAGAAATATCATCGGAGTGGTCAACCGCAACTGTAATTACGAACGTGCGCCCGGTTCGAAGGCCAACACCAGACCTGTTCGGGCGATAGCCTATCTCGCGCGCAACCGCGTGGACGCGTTTGACGGTTTCAGCATTTAGATTGCCACCACCCCTTAGCGCCTTTGAGACAGTTGTTATAGCAAGCCCGGTACGTTCTGCAATCGACTTCAAGGTCGGTTGATTGCGCCGTTTTTGTCTTGGTTCTTGTTCTAACATAAAATTGTTACTTCCATGATACTTAAGCTACCACAAAACCACCCTTATGCCGAGCTTTGAAGTACGTATCTTGATGTTTTCCAAGTACTTTACAGGTTCATTTTAAAACGGCTCGCAACTATGTCCCTTTGGTCGAGTTGTATATGTTTTGGTTTGTAGAAAATACAACGTAATGAAGCACGTCTAACCTTGCCGCGCTGCGCTTTTGCCGTCCTTCATAAAGGTCTTCAAAGACTACGGTCGTAATATCATATTTGCAGCCTTTTCAGCGATCATGATCGTCGGCGAATTTGTGTTACCAGAAGGGATTGTTGGCATAATGGATGCGTCGACAACGCGTAATCCACTCACCCCTTTAACTCGCAAATCCGGCCCAACAACGGCTTCTTTATCTGGTCCCATGCGACAAGTACCAACGGGATGAAAAATTGTTGTGCCAATATCACCGGCAACTTTGGCCAGGTCTTCATCAGATTGATATTTGTTTCCCGGTTTAATTTCGAAAGGTTGATATTTATCCATAGCGGGTTGTCTGGCAAGCTCGCGCGCTAAACGAATGGCACGTGCCGCTACTCTTTTGTCCGCTTCCGCACTCAGATAGTTGGGATTAATTGTTGGATGCGTTGCGGGATCAGGCGTTTTGATGTGGCTTGACCCGCGACTTTGCGGGCGTAATGGCACAACACTAGCCGTGAATGCCGGAAATGGGTGCAATGGGTCTCCGAATTTTTCGAGTGACAACGGTTGGACGTGAAATTCCAGATCTGCAGTTTCAATTTCTGGTCCGGATTTGGCAAATATCCCCAACTGGCTGGGAGCCATTGACATCGGCCCTTTTCGCGACAGAACATATTCAAGACCAATGCCAATTCGCCCCAATATTGAACCTGCTCTCTGATTAAGTGTTTTGACATTTTTGACACGAAAAGCAACGCGTAGTTGCAAATGGTCCTGTAGGTTTTCACCCACTCCATCTGATTGATGAACTACATTGATCCCCATTTTTTTCAGGTGTGTTGGGTTGCCTATCCCTGACAATTCCAAAATTTGCGGAGAGCCCACCGCACCCGCCGCTAAAATAACTTCGCCATTGGTCAGATATGTCTCACTTTTACCGTAACGTTCTACCTCAACACCACATGCGCGTTTGCCTTCGAATATGACACGTTGTACCTGCGCATGGGTTATTACAGTCAGGTTAGTACGTTTCTTGGCGGGCCGTAAGAAACCTTTGGATGTGTTCCATCGCCAGCCACTTTTTTGGTTTACGCGGAAATAGGAAGAACCTTCATTATCTCCACGATTGAAATCTTCAACCTTGGAGATTCCTATCTGTTCGGCTGCATCTTGATAGGCATCCAAAATTTCCCAAGACAGACGTTGTTTTTCTACGCGCCACTCGCCACCTGATCCGTGCATTTCATCAGCGCCATCATAATAGTCTTCCGATTTTTTGAAGTAGGGTAAAACATCCTCCCAACCCCATCCTGTATTTCCCATCTGACGCCAACCGTCATAATCATTTGCTTGCCCTCGCATATAGATCATACCGTTGATTGATGAGCATCCGCCTAAAACCCGCCCGCGAGGGTAGTTCAATGCACGCCCATTCAGTCCTTCTTGTTCGGTTGTTTTATATTTCCAATCAGTGCGGGGGTTACCCATGCAATAAAGGTATCCAACCGGTACATGTATCCAGATGTAGTTATCTTTACCGCCGGCTTCTAACAGCAGAACTTTGTTCTTTGGGTCTGTTGACAAGCGGTTGGCCAGAACACAACCTGCGGATCCGCCACCAACAATGATAAAGTCGTAATTTGTAGAAGATTCGATCATGATACTGCCTGTCGTTGAAGAGGTGATGAAGTCTTGTGCACCAAATGCGTGGTTATAAGATTCTTAGTTCGTAGCCACATGAGCGTACATACTAATGTGAGCTTTCTAAAAGCAGTAAGGTAGGCTTTTTCCGACAGGTGGCAGTCATGCAAAAATTTGATATTCAAAGCGATACTTTTTCCGCTACGATTAAGCCATATAGGGTTTGCGCTTTTCGCAACCATACTGTTCATCTTCGTCCTTTCCTTAAAATATTAGAAACTTAGTTATTCAAAAAATAGACCGATCGACTAGTTAAATATGAAAAATTACCGCGCATACCCTGATAAAAAACCTTTCATAAATTGGCGTAGTGGTGCTTCAGACTGTTCGAGTTTAGCGCGCAAAACAGCACCTTCCCAGCCGATCCAGAAATACTCAGCTGCGGCATCGCAATCGATATCAGGGTGAATTTCACCCATGTCGACTGCTGCTTTTAAGCAGGTGGCAGTGCGGTTCTGCCAAGTGTGAAAAACATCAATCAATAGATTGCGATATGCAGGAGGTAGTGCACCCATTTCCTGACCCAGGTTACCCACAAGGCAGCCGCGCGTAAATTCAAACCGTTGCATGCCAATTACTGCATCCTCAACAAAATCTTCCATTCGTTGAAGAGGTGCGCGCGCTTCATTAAGTAATATGCGGTCTAATTTCGACGTGAAATAAACTGCGTACCGGTCAATCAGTTGAGCGCCGAAAGCTTCTTTACTTTTGAAATAATGATAAAATGATCCTTTGGGAACATCGACGCTCCGTAGGATTTCATCAATACCTGTCGCCGAAAAACCTTTTGCGGTTAGTGCTGCCACTCCGGCGTTCAAGAGCGCTTCGCGGGTTTCGCTGTGGCCAGTCATTTCTTTGGGTGGTCGGCCACGGCGACGTTTTTCAGTATTCGTTTGCAAGTATATAGCTCCAGTATCTAATTATTTTATTAGACCGATCGTCTATTAAAAGTCAAGAAGGCTTTAAAACCGTGTTTTTCGCGGGCATGATTTAGTTTTGTGTTACATACGACTCATCAGACTAACCTGATAGAAATATGCTTGTTTGAAGTTGATAAAAGAGCCAAGAATACATCAACTTAGGTATACTCATAGATTGTTATTAACAATGTATTTAGGGCAGTTGTGGGTTCTTGTGTATATAATAATCCATTTTTTAAGTAATCCGCCATCGGAAATGTTTGGAATCTAAGGTTATATTCTCATTTCATAAATTTACATTGGGCTTGCCAGATAAAGAGTGATTCTTTCTGTGGGGTCGCAAGCGTATGTTTCTCCATGTTAGTAACGGTGCTGGTTTTATTTGATAACAATAGCTCCATATCTCCGCCTCCATGAATCTTCATGAAAGCAGTATAAGTTGATGGATTTCTTCAGAAGATTACTTCACAGCAACATGAGATCGGATATGTGTGATTACTTTTCTAACAAGTTCGTCAGCGTGTGTTTCATCTCTTGCTTCAATATAACACCGCATTTCCGGAGCATTTCCTGATGGGCGAAGATGAATTATCTCTTCATTATCGAGTGTTACACGCAAACCATCAATTGTGTTGATGTTGGCGATTTTTCCAAATGATGCAAAAAAACGATCACTTGAAACTCTGTTATTTTTAAGTTCGGCAATTAGTTTTTGACCAACATCGGTTGGAAACTCCTGAATACGACCTGCCTGGGTGGTGGGTAGAGCATGATCTATCACCAACTCTGAAAGCGACTTATTCCTAGAAAAAGCCAGAGAAAGTGGTGCCAGAAGTGGTAATATACAATCTCGTGTTGGTAATGCATCAAGTGTTTTGCTACCTATCGCAATATCACTTGCAACAAGAAAGCCACCGTTAGCTTCAAAGCCTGTAACGCGTGTGCCGCCTTGTGCAATTGCTTCGTTCATTGCTTCGATAACGTAAGGTGACCCGACGCGTGTTTTGGTGACTTTCACATGATCGGTATCTTTAATTCCGGAGTTGGAACTAATTGGTGTGGCTATCCTGTCAGCTTCTAAGAAGCGACATGTAATAAAGCCAAGCACATCACCTTTGATAACCTTGCCATTTTCATCTGATAAAAGCGGTCGGTCCGCATCTCCATCGGTAGAGATGATAGCGTCAAGGTTATATTCTGGCGTCCATTTTTTAATCGTGGCTTGAGTTTCTTCGCTCACTGCTTCCGTATCCACTGGAATAAAGCCCTCCGAACGACCAAGCGAGATGGTCTCCGCACCAAATGATTGTAATAAATCATGCAAGAAATCACGTGCAACGGAGCTATGTTCATAAATACCAATGCGTTTGCCCAAAAATGCATCTGCTGGAATTAATCCGGAAAATCGCTCGGCAAAAAGCTTCATTGCAGCCTTATGTTCATTGCTAATATTGAAGGTGTTAGCTGCGGTTTGAATTTCAACGTCATTTGCAAAATTCGCGATAGCTATTTCATCTGTTTTATCGATTTCACCATCTCCACGGTAGAATTTGATACCATTCCGGTCCGATGGAATATGTGAACCGGTAATCATAATTGATGCTGAAGCATTCTTCATGGCGTAATTTGCAAGTGCTGGTGTCGGCAAGGCACCACAATCTATCGGAACGAACCCTTCGAGAAATACTGCATTGAATGTTTGAGTTGCAATTTTCAGGCTTGAGGGGCGAAAATCCTGTCCAATATAGACATTATCCCCTTTTTTCGCAGAACCTTTAGCAATTAGATGACGTAGATAGCCGCGTACATGTCGTTCGCAGGTTCCATCTGTTATATCTTTGACAAGCCCACGTAGACCGCTTGTGCCAAATTTTGCGGGCATTATCGTTTCCTCTTGTGAGTCTGATTTAAAATATCACAATGCATCTTTATGTTCTAAATATTCAATGAAAGCGCAAAAGACATGATAGAAAGTGCTTGAAGGCATATTCTCAGACACAACATGTCCTTTATCATCGATTCCATCATACCACCCGCCCTCTATTGGAGTGTTTAGATATCTATTGTAAAGCTGATCAAGCATACGAACCTGCAAGTTGCCATCCACATGCATATTATGCTGTTCCATCGCAATGGAAGCTTTTAACGCCTCGGTCTGGCACCACATTCGCCCAATTGGTGAAAGGTTGGTGCCATCAGCATTGACGAATTGTGCAACGCCATCGGTCTTTACATGATGACCAAAAGAGAGCGCTGTCGCATAAATTTTTCGCGCGTAATTGTAAACAGACCGATCTCCAGACATTTTTGAGTATCTTAGAAGCAGCCAGACCCATTCGTAATGATGCCCTGGCTCCACCAGATTGGTGCCATCTTCAAGTGGTGTCCAAGATGTGTCAAACATTTCATGCACACGCCAGTTTTCATGATCAAAGAATTTAGTCTTGAATAAATCGACAAGTTTTGCAGCTCGATCAAGATAGTCCTGTTCTCCAGTTGCTTCATACCAAGCAAGCATTGCCTCAAAGAAATGCATGTGCGGATTGGCCCTGCGAATATCGGGCTTCTTCGTTGTTTCGAAGTAACCACCCAGGTCAGGATCAGCTAATGTCTCATCCACAAACTTAAGCGTTTTTTCACCCCATTCTTTAGCAAGTGGAGACTTTGTCGCCTGCCACAAGGTCGCCATTGCAAGTAGCACAAAGCATTGATCATACATATCGCGCATGTCATCTTGTATTGTTCCATCGGGATTATATAGATGAATGAAACCGCCATCATCATGCCAGCCCGTTGTAATTAATGTATTTAGGCAATGGTCGGTAATCCTGACGCATTCATCGCGATTCCAACCGAGTTCATATGCTTTCGCATAGCAATATATTTGTCGCGCTGTAACTCTGAGACGTCTTTGGCCAAGATCAACAGGGTTGCCTGCGTAATCCAGTGCTTCATGGGCACCGCCGAATTTATAGTCAAATCCATGTTCAGCCCAGAAAGGAAGCGCTTTATCAAAGACCCAATTTTTAACGGTATCAATATAGGGAACAGTTTTGCCAGATGTATTGACCATTTTGGGCGGCCAGCTTGTTTTGGATATTTGATTATGAAGTTCTTTGACCATATGACTTTTATCGCGATGAACCACCATCAAAGCATCGGCGAGAGAAACAATAACCAAATCATCTATGCCTGCCACTGCCACGGGGCGATCTTGTACTCTTATATAGCTATTACTAACTTTATGTGAGACAATGTCACCAATCAACACATTGTTATTTTTGTCTTGAGGTGAGATCTCATACAATCGGTTCCAAGAGCCTAAGTCGCTCCAATCGAAACTGGCTTCTATAGTACGAATATGTGTGGCACTTTGCATTATTCCATAGTCAATAGATATTTTCTTGCATCGTTCGAAATCTGCTTCTCTCAAGAAGAGAAGGTTACCTTCACGTTTTCCGTTTTGTGATGCTAATTTTGCATGATGCCAAATGTCTGGCTGCTGTCGCTCCAACTCAGTTACCATATCTTTAACGCGGAACATGAATATGCCGCCATTCCAGAAAAAGGAACCTGCTTCGAGAAATGCTTTGGCGTCTTCTGCGTTTGGTTTTTCTTTAAAGCGCAGCACGTCATAAATTGGGCCATCGTCGTCGGCATGTTCAATATAACCAAATTGTGTCTCGGGTCGCGTAGGTTTTATACCAATGGTCATTATTCCACCAGAAACTGCAACAGATTGAGCTGCCGTCTGCATGACTGAATTAAAACTTTTGATATCGGTCACATGGTGGTCCGAAGGAAGAACTAAGACAATTTGATTTGGATCGGTGTCAGCCAACTCTGCAATTGCCGCTGCAATTGCTGCTGATGTTTCGCGCATGCAAGGTTCTAGTATTATGCTATCAATATCTGCAATTGAAGTGCGACATTGTTCCGAAATTTCAGCGGCAAAATGCGTGGAGCCGATCACGCAAGCTGAGCCATACAATTCTTCATTTCCGTTTGCGGCGGCAACTCTATCAAGTGTGGCGACAAGCATTGTCTTTCTACCAGCTAGTCGGTGAAACTGTTTCGGGGCATGTGCTCGTGATAATGGCCATAAACGACTGCCAGAGCCACCACACAAAATAATCGGTGCTATGTTCAAGTTTAAATTTCCTCTTAAATGCCTTGTTGAAGAGTATATTGTAAGTGCAAATATTTTGTTACGGTTCCGCGAGGCTTTATAAGCGTGGGTTGATACCAAATTGAATTTGTGAATGACACCTTGTTGAGACATGATGACATTTTCGTTTTATTATAATGGGGGTGTGACAAGTGAATTGTTGCGCATGTAACTTCTTTATCTGTCAAACCTGAAACAGTCCACATACGAGTTTCTCAATCCAAATTAAATCCGTTCAAAACCTCGCTCACGGCTAACAAAATATGGCGGGTTTCTTGATTGAGTCACGAGCTGGGATGATTTTACTCCAATAAGGCGGTTCTAATGATCAATCATGTAAGCGGGCCTTCGTTCTACTTATTTAGAGGGCGTAGTATTATTGCATGCTATACAATCTTCGTGAAAATGAAGTTTGGTGCTCATTACGGCTAATGTTTTCATAAGCCTAACGTTAATATTGATTGCTAATGTATATATGCTGTTATTTCATCGGAGTCGTACTGTTTAATGTGGGTTGAGAAACTTGTGATGTAGTCTTTCTCGGGTACCTTTATTCTTTCTCAGTGCGCCGTACTAAATGTCGTACTAGATATTGTATATTTAAGCATTCATCTGTCTATAAGCCATGAAAAAGCCCAGTATTTGTCTGTTTCAGAAAAGTAGAGTAATGTAAGCTTAGGCTGACATTAAAGGCACCACGAAATTAATTTTACTTTTTGTGATATTTTTGTGAAATATAGTTTGACATGTTTTATTGTTTGGTTCTATAAGGCGTCTACCGGAGCTTGGCAGCTTAGGTTGCCGGCGGGCTTCAACGTGTTTGTTGAGGACAGTGGGTTTCGG